>DBFBEA010000065.1:0-22173 GCA_048248475.1 Collinsella sp.
GCTCTCACCTGTGTATCCTCATCATCGCCATGCTCATCGCAAGCATCGGCCTCGATATCGATTCGGACATCGCCATCGTGGGCGCCATGCTCATCTGCCCGCTTATGGGATCGGTCCTTGCCATGGCATATGGCATCGCCACGCTCGACCGCGAGATTACCGTCGAAGCCGTCGCCAGCCTTGCGCTGCAAATGGCCTTTTGCCTGGTCACATCCACGTTGTACTTTAAGCTCTCGTCCCTCGGCACCACCACGGCCGCCATCATCGACAATTCGACACCGACTGTGTGGGACCTTGCCGTCGCGCTCGCGGGCGGCTTTGCGGGCGGCCTGGGCAACTCGCGCGACCAGGAACCCGCCACGCTCATCGCCGGCGTGGCCGTGGCGACCGCGCTCATGCCGCCCCTGTGCGCGGCGGGCTACGGCATCGCCATCGCAAGCGGGTCGCTATTTCTCTCGGCGCTTTATGAGTTTGGCATCAACGTCGTCTTTATCGCGCTGGCGGCCGAAGCCGTATTGCTTCTTTTACGTGTACCGCTCAAGCGCGACCTCAACGGCGACGGCATTGTGACAGCCGAGGAAAATGCCGAGGTCGACGAGCTGTCGCGCAAAGTACGCCGCCGCATTGTTGTGGGCACGGTGATCTTTGCCATCCCCTGCATTGTTATGACGGCGGGGTCTATTGGCTCGGCGCAGGCAGGCGTACAGGACGGCTACGGCGTCACCGAAACCACGCGCGAGCTTGCCGCGGTGCTGCCGGGTTTTAAAGATTACACCGTCGCCGTCGAGACCTCGGCTACCGAAGGCGAGGAAGAGGGCATCGTCGAGCGCGAGGTTGTCGCCCATGTGACAACGAGCGAGGCGCTCGGGGCGCACGACCGCCACGTAGCCCGCAAGCTCATCGACCTCAACGTGCCCGAACTCGACCGCGTGGAGTTCGATGTGAAGTGATGCCGGCGCGGGATGAATGCCTGCACGGACGCAAGTTACGACGAGGCGCAGATGCGATACGGACACGAGCAAATAGCGGGGTGCAGTTCACACCCGCGCCCCGCTCGCTGTTTTATTGCCGTGAATCAACTGTCCAGATCGACATCGCCAGACTCCACCGTAAACGCCGGATCGGTGCTCACAAGATAAAATCGGGTCACCTTAGTATCTCTAATTAGGTAAATCTGCCCCTGATTGCGTCGGCGCGATATATACGCAACGTGAACCGTACCGAATTCTTTGCCGTTTTCCTTCTTTAATACCAGGATGTTGGGGTCATCCGTACGCTTAAACTGCCCGTCTGTGCAGATTCCGTCTTGGTCGACCAGCTGCCATCGACAGTTGTCCTCCTCAAGAAAAGCCAGGGTTTCCAGACTCGTTTTGTCATCCCGATAGTAACCATCAATGGCAAACCCTTCGGAAGCACATTCCTGCATATAGGACGTTTCTCGGCTTATAGCAAACAGCCCTGTAGCGCCCAAGAGCACAGCCAGGCAGACCACTGCAAGGGTTATCGAAATAGCACGGCGACCCATGTTAGCCCAACCGATAGTTGTTTAACGGAGCACGAAACATACCTGGAACCTCCGATATCAGGGGGAACGTCGCCAGCAGGCTGGCGACAACTATATGTTTCTGATATCAAACCATATGGCTGCTACTCGCGGAGGGGGCATCGGCGAACGGCGTGTTTTCATACTCCATTGGTCAAACCTAAGCGCGGCCCTACAGCTCGTACTTGTACACGCGGTAGATGTACTTATCGGCTTCCATCTCGTAGGTGGCGATGGGTAGACCGTAGCGGTCGTACTCGGTGAAGGTCTTGGCCTGACCCGATGCCACGAGCATGCTGTTCGAATTGCCGACGCGCTGCACACTGCTAACGTAGCCCGAGAACGGCACCGCGATCTGGTCTTCGAGCCCGTAGGTGCGTGCCACCTCGTCCACCGTAAAGATGCGCCCAAACGAATGCGAGCCGCGGCTGTAGTCGGTCACCACCGCGGCACCCAGCTGGCCCCAGTCGAACTTGGGATAGCTTTCGGCCGCACCAAAGTTGTTGTCGTACAGCAGCACTTGGTAGCGACCGGTCGTTGCCGTGTCAGAACTTGGCAGATAGGTCACGCTATGTTGGCCCGCGTTGAGCGAAAAATCGCCTTGGGCCTGCAGCAACTTGTCCTCAAAGCCCGAACCGGCCCAAAAATCGGACAAGCCCACGGAAGGCTGTAGCAAGGTCATTTGCGCAACATATGTCCAGCAAAAACGGGTGGTAGCCGGTACGGCTACCACCCGTTTGTCTCATATCTAGCCCATAGCAGGCCAGCTACTTCTTAATGCCGCGTCCCAGACGCTTGGCGACCGATGCAGCGGCTTCCTCGCTGGCCGGCCCGCAGCTCACACAGCCGTCGTGGGCACGCATCTGGCCGGTGACCTCGTCCATCGCGAGCGGCGCCACCTTCTCGAGCTTAAAGCCCTTGCCGGCGCGCATGTTCTCCTTTGCCACGCTGATCATAAGCTTAATACGGTTGAGCTGGTTGACCTCGGACGCACCGGGGTCGTAGTCCACCGCGACGATGTTGCTCTCGGGATGTTGGCGGCGCAGCTCCTGGATCACGGCCTTGCCCACCACGTGGTTGGGCAGGCACGCGAAGGGCTGCGTGCAGATGATGTTGGGTGCGCCATGGTCGATCAGGTCGAGCATCTCGGCCGTGAGCAGCCAGCCTTCGCCCATGTTGTTGCACACCGAAAGCACCGTGCGGGCCTTGTCGGCCATGGTGCCGATGCGCTCGGGAGCCTCAAAGCGGCGGGACTTTTCGAGCATCTCCTCCACCGGCGTACGCATCCAGTCCACGAGCTTGATGAGCGCCTGCATGCCCGCGCGCGTAGTGGCAGAGCTTCCCAGCTCGTCCTTCTGCAGCTCGGCGTTGCTCATGGAGTACAGGAAGAAGTCGAGCAGGCCCGGCACCACTGCCTCGCAGCCCTCGCGCTCGATGACATCGACCACGTGGTTGTTGGCTGTGGGATGGAACTTGACCAAGATCTCGCCAACCACGCCCACGCGCGGCTTGGTACCCTCGCCCACGAGCGGCATAGTGTCGAACGCGCGGATGGCCTCACGCGCAAGCTTGGTGTAGTTGTGCCTGTTGAACTTAGGCGCCAGCTTGCGGGCACGCGCCATGTACTCCTCGTAGAGTGCGTTGGCAGCACCGGGCGTTGCCTCGTACGGGCGGCAACGATAGAGCATCTGCATCATCACGTCGCCAAAGAGCACCGCGTAGACTGCCTGCTTAAGCAGCGCCGGCGTAATCTTAAAGCCGGGGTTGTCCTCGCCGAGCGCCACGGCCGAAAGCGAGATCACCGGAATCTCGGGGTGGCCGCTCTCGCGCAGGGCCTTGCGGATGAGTGCGATGTAGTTGGTGGCACGGCAGCCGCCACCGGTCTGGCTGATGACCACGGCCGTCTTGGACAGGTCGTACCGACCGCTCTCGATGGCCTCCATAATCTGGCCCGTCACCAGGATCGACGGGTAGCAAATGTCATTGTTCACGTAGCGCAGGCCAGCCTCGACGGCATCGTGGTCGGTCGAGGGCAGCAGCTCCAAGTTGTAGCCGGCACCGCGGAACACCTCTTTGACCAGGTCAAAGTGAATCGGCGCCATCTGCGGGCACAGGATGGTGTAGCCCTCCTCGCGCATCTGCTCGGTAAAGGGCACCTTGGGCCACGCGGTCGAAGCACTCTCGCGCTGAGCCTCAAACGTGTACTTGCGGCTCGCGAACGCGGGGGCATCCGTGGAGGGCGCCACCGGCGCGGCATCGCCCTGCTCGTATGCCTCGCCCGCGGCCGTGGCATCGGCCAGGCGCTCGGCCTCCTGGTCCTTGAGCGCTGCCATGAGCGAGCGGATGCGGATGCGCGCGGCACCCAGGTTGGATACCTCGTCGATCTTGAGCACGGTGTAGATCTTGCCGCTGGCCTCCAGAATCTCCTGCACCTGGTCGGTGGTCAGGGCGTCCAAGCCGCAGCCGAAGGAGTTGAGCTGAATCAGGTCCAGGTCGTTGCGCATCGTCACAAAACGGGCGACGGCGTACAGACGGCTGTGGTACATCCACTGATCGACGACGCGAATCGGACGCTCGGGCTTTACCAGATGCGCAAGCGAATCCTCGGTAAAGACCGCAAAGCCAAAGCTCGAGATAAGCTCGGGCAGGGCGTGGTTGATCTCGGGGTCGTTATGGTAGGGACGACCGGCGAGTACGATGCCGTGGCCGCCGTGGTCCTCGACCCACTTGAGAGCCTCCTCGCCCATGGTCTGGATGTCCTCGTGGAAACGCGCATCGGCCTCAAAGGCAGCGTTGACGGCGGCATCGACCTCGGAGCGCGTGATCTTGGGTCCACGCACGCGACCGCGACCGGCCTCAGCATCGGCCACACGGTCGACGGCGAGCACCTGGTACAGACGGCGCTTGAGCTCGGTCTTATCGTGATAGGGCACAAACGGGTACAGGAACTCGATGTTCTGCTCGCGGATCTCGTCAATATTGAGCGCCAACGCCGTGGGGTAGCTCATGACGATGGGGCAGTTATAGCAGTTGCCAGCCGTCGGGTCCTCCTTGCGCTCCCAGCGCACGCACGGCATCCAAATGAAGTCGACATCGCGGTCGATAAGGTTCATCACATGGCCGTGGCTCATCTTTGCCGGGTAGCACACGCTCTCGGACGGCATGGACTCGAGGCCCGCCTGGTAGGTCTTCTTGCTCGACTGGTCGGACAGCTGCACGCTAAAGCCCAAGCGCGTAAAGAACGCGTGCCAGAAGGGGTAGTTCTCGTACATATTGAGCGCGCGGGGGATGCCGACGGTGCCGCGCGGGGCCTCGTCGGGGCTCAGCACCTCGCGGTTAAACAGCAGCTCGTTTTTCTTTTTGAAGAGGTTGGGGGCCTCGGTCTTCTGCTTTTTGTGGCCGGCGCCCTTCTCGCAGCGGTTGCCGGTAATGAAGCGCCTGCCGCCGCCAAAGTCGTTGACGGTGAGCTGGCAGTTGTTGGAGCAACGGCCGCAGCGGACATGCTTTTGCGTCACGGTAAGGTGCGCGATGTCCTCAGCCGAAAGGATGGTCGAGGTGCCATCGGCACCGGCGCGATCGCGGGCGAGCAGGGCCGCACCATAGGCGCCCATGCAGCCGGCGATGTCTGGGCGCACGGCATGCACGCCGGTGAGCTGCTCAAACGCGCGCAGCGTCGCATCGGACATAAAGGTGCCGCCCTGGACGATCACCTGGCTGCCGATCTCCTTGGGGTCGCGCAGCTTAATGACCTTGAACAGGGCGTTCTTGATGACGGAATAGGACAGGCCGGCCGCAATGTCGCCCACCGTGGCGCCTTCCTTTTGCGCCTGCTTGACGCGCGAGTTCATAAAGACCGTGCAGCGGCTGCCCAGGTCGACCGGGGCCTTGGCATGGATGGCAGCGTTTGCGAACGCGCGCACGTCCATATTCATAGAGACGGCGAAGCTCTCGATAAAGCTACCGCAACCCGACGAGCAGGCCTCGTTGAGCATGATGTGCTCGATCACGCCGTCCTTGACGCGCAGGCACTTCATGTCCTGGCCGCCGATGTCCAGGATAAACTCGACGCCGGGCAGGAATGCCTTGGCGCCGCGCAGGTGCGCAACGGTCTCGATCTCGCCGGAGTCGGCCTTGAGGGCCTCAATGAGCAGCGCCTCGCCGTAGCCCGTGGTGGTCACGTGGCCGATGGTGCAGCCTGCAGGGATATGGTTGTAGAAATCGGCCATGATGACCTTGGCCGTGCCCAGGATGTCACCGTTGTTGTTGCCGTACCAGGTGTGCAACAGCTGGCCGTCCTCGCCCACGAGCGCGGCCTTCATGGTGGTGGAACCGGCGTCGATGCCGATGAACACGCGGCCGGTGTAGCCGTCGAGCTTGCCCTTGGGGACGACTTCCTGGTCGTGGCGGGTTTTGAACTCGGCAAAGTCCTCGTCAGTGGCAAAGAGCGGATCCAGGCGCTCAACCTCGGCGCCCTGCGTGTCGCCCAGGCTGTCGATGGCCTCGATGAGCTGCGGGAACGTGCTGAGCTTGTTGGACTCATGCGCCATGGCGGCGCCGCTCGCCACAAACAGGTGGGCGTTTTGGGGCACGATACGGTGCTCCTCGTCCAGATTGAGCGTGAGGTAGAAGCGGTGGCGCAGCTCGGAGAGATACTGCAGCGGGCCGCCCAGGAAGGCGACGTTGCCGCGGATGGGACGGCCGCACGCCAGGCCCGAGATGGTCTGGGTCACGACGGCTTGGAAGATGGAAGCGGCGACGTCCTCGGGACGGGCGCCTTCGTTGAGCAGCGGCTGCACGTCGGTCTTGGCAAAAACGCCGCAACGGCTGGCGATGGGATAGATGGTGGTGGCGTTGGCCGCGAGTTCGTTAAGGCCGCTGGCGTCGGTGTGCAGCAGAGTGGCCATCTGGTCGATGAAGGCGCCCGTGCCGCCGGCGCAGGTGCCGTTCATGCGCTGCTCGATGCCGTTGTCGAAGTAGATGATCTTGGCGTCCTCGCCGCCCAGCTCGATGGCGACATCGGTGGCCGGGATGAGGGTCTCGACGGCACGCTTGCTGGCGATGACCTCCTGGACAAACTCCAGGTCGAGCCACTGGGACAGCAGCAGGCCGCCCGATCCGGTGATGGCGCAGGTCATCTGGGCCGTCGGCAGTACAGTCGCGGCGCCCTCAAACAGGTCGCGGGCGCAGGCGCGGACATCGGTGTGATGGCGCTGGTACTTGGCGTAGACGATCTGGTTGTCGTCGTTGAGCACGGCAAGCTTGACGGTGGTGGAGCCCACGTCGATGCCCAGGTGCAGGTTGCCACGAGCGTTCTCGGGGTTGAAGATCGCGCCTTCGGGGGCGTTGGCGGCGGCTACGGGCTCAGTGGCGGCTACGGGCTCGCTAGCGACGGACGTCTCTCCTGCCGCGTTCTTGGCATCGGCAACAGCCTCGGCAACTTTCTCGGCAGCAGCGGTCGCAGCCTTCTGCGCAGCGTCCACCACGGCGGGCGCGGCCTCGCGTGCGGCAGCGACCACACGGTCCTTGATGCCCTCGACGAGTTTGCTCATTGTCTCTCCTCTTAGTTGTTGGACTCGACGGTTGCGGCGGTGTCGACCGCATCCTCGAGCTGCAAGTTCAATAGCTTCATGCCGTATTCCGGCACGTTGATATCGATGGGTTGGCCATACAGGTCGCCGGGGCGCACAAAAGCGAGCACCGTCATAATGCGCGCCATGGCCTCGGGCGATTCGGTGAGCCCACGCTCAAACCAGCGCTGAATCATGCCGACCTCGGCACTCACGACATAGGTGACGTAGTAGTCAAAGAACGTGCCCAGCGCCAGGCCCAAAATGCCCGTCTGCGCACGCGGCACCACAGCCTCACGAGCGGTGTCGATGATCCTTTTAATGAAGGCCTGGTCGCCGCCCGGACCCAGCAGCGCACCGATTAAGTCGCGGTTGGCCGCAAGATAACGCAGCAGATCAACCGAACCGGGCGCCGGCTCGAGCTCATCGATGTTGTGATAGAGATCTGGCAGCTGAGCTGCGGTGATGAGCTCAATGCGCTCACGGATCTCGGCCAGCAAGCCGTCCTCGATTTGATTGATGAAGTCGGGAATATCGCGGTAGTGCGAATAGAACGTGCGGCGCGTAAGGCCGGCACGCTCGGTGAGCGATGCGACGTTAATGCGCGAAAGATCGCCGCTTTCGGCAAGTTCGCTGGCAAGCGCCTGGCGAAGGGCACGCTGCGAGCGAAGGGACCGGCGATCGCATTTCTCGAGCTGGGACAAGCGTCCTCCTTGTTACTCAGCCTGTGCGCTATTGCACAGTGCGAGTATTATTGCACACCGTGTGTATCAACACGTAAAGGCAATATTTTGGGCGTGACAAAGGGGCTGTCCTTTTGTCACATTATTCGATGACAGTGCGGGAGTTTTGCTTGCGCATGGTGGCGAGCATGTGTTTGGGGACGGCGTGGACCATGCAGCTGCCGATAGTCGCGCTCGCGGCGGCCTTGGCCGCGTCACTGCCATTCTTGGTGGCATAGCTGTGACGGAAACGCTTGAGCATGGCGATGTCGTTGCCGCCGTCGCCGTAGACCGCGACCTCATCCTCGGCAATACCGTAGTAGCCCGCCAGCCAAGCCACACTCTCGCCCTTGTTGCACGTCACGTCCGTGATCTCGAACATCACCGGATCGAACGGCGCGTTGACCACGCGATCCGATCGCTCGGCCAAATATGCCTTAAGGTCGCGCTCCAGCTCGGGCGAGGTCACGCGACAATTGATCTTGCATACATCGTGACGCAAGATATCGCCGATCGACTGATCGAAATACTGCTCCTCGTGATACCCGCCACGCGCACGCATGCCGCGCATCACGATGCGCTTGATAGGGCTGTCCTTTTTAAAGCCCGCCTGGTGCATCTCGAACGATCCGCTCGAAAACATGCCGTCGGGCGTGGAGCAGTCAAAACAGATATCCGGAAACTCCTTGAGCAGCTCCTCGGTAACCCGCGGGTCGATGGTCCAGGTTTTGAGCACCTCGCCATGGCTGTCGCGCACGATTGATCCATTGGAGCAGCAGGCGTCAAGCGCCAGGCCCGTAAAGCCATGCTCGCCGATCGGCAGCGTCGAGCGTCCGGTCGCGGGAACCACATGCAGGCCAGCCTCGGTCAGCTCGCGAATGGCACGGCGGATGGTCCCATCTGCCTCGTGCAGGGCGTTCAGCAGCGTTCCGTCTAAGTCACTCGCAAACATCTTGATCATGGGCGTGCCTCTCCTTCGTCTGCACGATATTGTAGACGAGAACGGGCGCACCCCAAGAGAGGCACGCCCGTCAGGCGAAAGATTGTCCTACACCGCGGCGGGGCCGTATTCGCCGGTACGGATGCGGATGACTTCCTCGACCGGCTCGACCCAAATCTTGCCGTCTCCAACGGCACCGGTGCGAGCGGCGTTGCAGATGATGTCGACAATTCCGTCGACGTGCTCGTCGGCACAAATGAGCGTGAACTGCACCTTAGGGATCGTGTTGACAAGCAACTCGTTGCCGCGCACGTATTCCTTCCAGCCGTGCTGTGCGCCGCAGCCCTGCACTTGGTTGATAGTCATGCCGCGAACATCAGCAGCAAACAGCGCGTCTTTAAGAACCTCAAGCTTCTCCTGGCGCACGATAGCCGTGATCTTTTTCATAATGAATTCCTCTCCTTAATAAAGAAATGAATTGCCATTCAATGACGCGGGTTTCCCAGGTGCCGCAGATTGGGTTGAAAGAGGAGCGCCGCGTACTTTTGTACGCAAGCGACGGTTTGAAACCCAAGGTGCGGTGCCTGGGGAAGCCGCGTGACGGTTTGAAGGGCAAGGTGCGGAGCCTGGGAAAGCCGTGCTGCTAATCGAGTCCCGAGAAGGAGGGATATGCGCTCTCGCCGTGTTGACTCGCATCCAAGCCCAGCGCCTCGTCGGCCTCGTCCACACGTAGGCTGCCGTGGAACAGTGCCTTGACCACCGCGGCGATCACCAAGTCGAGCACCAGCACAATAGCGACCGTCACCACAATGCCCAAGATCTGCGAGATGAGCAGCGACACGTCGCCCGTGTAGAACAGACCGCCCTTACCGGTCCACGAAAGCTCCGGCACACAGAACAGACCTGTGAGTACGCCGCCCAGGATGCCGCCGACGCCGTGGCAACCGAACGCGTCGAGCGCATCGTCGTAGCCAAACTTGGTCTTGAGATGGCTGATGGCCAGGTAGCAGACAGGTGAGACGATCAGGCCCATGACCAGCGCCGCCCACGACTCGACAAAGCCCGCACCGGGCGTGACCACCACAAGGCCCGCAACCAGACCGGTGCTGGCACCCACCAGCGTGGGGCGACCGGTGTGCACGCGCTCGACGGCAAGCCACGAGACCATGCCCGCCGCGCTGGCCGTCACGGTGTTGAGGATGGCGAGCGCCGCCACGGCGTCGGCCTTAAACTCGCTACCGCCGTTAAAGCCAAACCAGCCAAACCAAAGCAGGCCGGCGCCCAGCGCCACAAACGGCACGTTATGCGGACGGTAGCTCACCATGCCAAAGCCGCGACGACGGCCGAGCATTAAGCAGAGAATCAGGCCGGTAAGACCGGACGAAATGTGTACCACGTCGCCGCCAGCAAAGTCGAGCGCGCCGATCATGTCACCGATAAAGGAGCCATCGCCGCCCCAGACCATGTGGGCGAGCGGCGCATAGACCACAAGCAGCCAAATACCCAGGAAGGCCGCCATGGCACCAAACTTAACGCGGCCGGCCAGGCTGCCCGTGACGATAGCGGCCGTGATCATGGCAAATGCCATCTGGAAGGCGATGTTGATGATCTGAGGGCAGACGGCACCGTCCGACGCGGTGCCCTCAGCCACCTGCAGCACCTGGTTGAGCACCGGCAAGCACAGCAGCTGGTCAAGGCCTCCAATAAACGGGCTGGAACCTTCACCGCCGTAGGCCAGCGACCAGCCGGCAACAATCCACAGCACACCAACCAGGCCAATGGCACCGAAGCACATAAGCATGGTGTTGATGACATTTTTGCGCCTGGACAGGCCGCCATAGAAAAACGCCAGACCCGGTGTCATTAAAAACACGAGCATGGTGCAGATGAGCATAAACGTTGTCGATCCCGTATCGTACATTCGCTCCCCCTTGATCGCATGAACGTTGTCGGCGCCCATAATGCGGCCGAGGGGCAACTGGTGTAGACCAGATACGGCGTTGTTAAACGCTGCGTTGTCGAATGGAAACGGTGCCGCAATCTTGGAAACGGCGCAGCAACGGGCGCGAAACGAACGGGAAATACGCGAGCAAGGGAGCCGTGAGCGCGCCCGTCCCGGCTAGCGCCGGAACAGCTCGCGGGCTCGGTCGCGGAGGTCGGTAGCTCGGATGACGCCCTCGTAGCGGTTGATGCGCAGACGCGGGAAGGCGTTAAAGAAGCGTAGGTCGCGGCGGCTGAGTGACACGCTCGGCACCGGACGGCTCATGCGCTTACCGGCAAGGCGACGGCTGAGCGACGGACGCGGCATGCTCGGCGCGGCATCGGCCACGCGGCGGGCAGCGAGCGCCAGGCCGCGAGCACCATCCGCGATAAACGTCGGCATCGAAGCCTTCTCGCGCAGGGCATCGAGCGCGGCGTCGCCAAGCTCGGCCAGCCATGCGTTAACGGCACGGCTACGGATATGCGTCTGTGTCACCGAGTCAATCGTCGAATCGGGAATGCGCTCGAGCATTGAGTCCGAGGCATCGGCAAGCGACTCGTTGATGCGGTCGGCAAGGTCAGCCCGGACGCGCTCCAGCTGATCGGACAGACGCCGCCAGCTCGCCAACGAGCACACCGTGTCGACCATCATCGCGACCGCGACGATAAAGGCGGACAGCCGCACAATCAGCACCGGCAGATGGCCAAGCAGCCCCAGCAATGCCGGCTCCACTAAACGGCAAATGCATAACGCACCCAAGCCAAACGCGCAGGCCCAGTACAGGCAGATGCGCCCGTGCAGGTTAAACGGCAGATGCGAATAGTCCCAAAAGCGAGCGCCCGTTGTTTTTTCCAACAGCACGCCCACGCTGTACTCAATCACGCTGCATACGAGCGCTGCAGCGACAAACTGGCTCGACGCGTCAGGAATTCCGCGCAACAGCAGCCAGCAGGCAATGCCGCCCGCGCCATAGATGGGGCAACACGGTCCCAGCAAAAAGCCGCTGTTGGCAAAGCGTCCGTGGTTGAGCATGGCGCAGACTGTCGATTCCCATGCCCAGCCGCAAAACCCGTAGAAGGCAAACGAGAGCACCAGTGCCGAGAGCGGGCAGGCGGCAAGCGTCGCGCCGCCAAATGCCATGTCGATCGCGGTTTCCACCGTCTACCCTCTCCTCTTTTCACTCGATTCGCTGCTCACGCCATCGTCCGCCTCGTCTTTGCGCCGCAGGCGACCGGCGACCGTCTCGCGCAGAGCGCACCATTTATCTGCCAGGCATACAATCCATGCCTCACGACACGTCGGCGGCACCGGTACCAGCGGAAACATATGGCGCGCGATAATATTCCGCTCGCGCGGCGTCAGCTCAAAATCTTCCTCGGCACGCGTCAGGGCAAAAAACGGGTGGCGAAAGCCATGCAGCCGATGGCTTGGGTCGGGATCGTGCCAGTCATAGAGAAAGTAATCGTGCAGCAGGGCCCCGCGCAGCAACGAGGCGCGGTCGACCGAGACACCGACGCGGCCCAGGCGCTCGGCAAAGGACAGACTTGCCCGCGCCACCGAGGTCACATGTGCATAGACCGTCACATCGCCATGCTGGATAAACTCGCGCGTCAGGTCCAGACGGCCCGCCTGTGCCAGTTGACGGGCAGCATGGTCTACTTCGCACGCGATTTTCTCGGCACGAACGACATCGGACATGCTGCCTCCTTCCAGCGACTCACGGCGACAAGCCACAGCCTGTGCACAATCGATAAAAACATCATGGAACACATCAGTATGGCATCGGACAAAACGTTTTGCCCCACCAGTTGGCGAATTACCGCGCCGCCGTCACATATCAAACGCCAAAATGTGCGAGACTGTCTTGTGCAATTGTGCCGGCCGAGGGAGCGCCGGCGCACGATTCGCATGGAGTAACCCACAACGATGCTGCTTACGCAAACGACAACGCCCGAGGACGTCAAGGCTCTCGACCGCGCCGAGCTTCCGCTGCTCTGCGGCGAGATCCGTCAGGCAATCCTCGAAAGCTCCGCCGCCGTCGGCGGGCACGTTGCCCCCAACTTGGGCGTCGTTGAGCTTACGGTTGCGCTTCATCGCGTGTTTAACTCCCCCATCGACAAGATTGTCTTTGACGTTTCGCACCAGACCTACGCCCACAAGGCGCTGACGGGGCGCGCGTACACCTATATCGATCCGGAGCGTTATGGTGAGGCTTCTGGCTTTGCCAATCCCGACGAGTCCGAGCACGACCTGTTTGCCATGGGCCACACCTCCACATCGGTGAGCCTAGGCTGCGGCCTTGCCCACGCGCGCGACCTGGCGGGAGATGCATACAACGTCATCACCATCATTGGCGACGGCTCGCTTTCGGGCGGCTTGGCGTTTGAGGGCTTTAACAACGCCGCCGAGCTCGACAGCAACCTGATCATCATCGTCAATGACAACGACCAGTCCATCGCCGAGAACCACGGTGGCCTCTATCGCAATCTGGCCGAGCTGCGCGCCAGCAACGGCACCTGTGAGCGCAACGTTTTCCGCGCGATGGGACTCGACTACCGTTATTTGGACGCCGGCAACGACGTGTTGGCCCTAGTCGACGCGCTGCAGGAACTGCGCAATATCGATCATCCCATCGTGCTGCACGTCTCCACCGCCAAGGGCAAGGGCTTTGAGCCAGCCCAAAACGACCCCGAGCGCTGGCACCACGTGGGTCCGTTTGACATGGCGACCGGGCGCAAGCTCTGCCCGGGCCATCCGAGCGAGCCTGCGCCGCGCACCTACGCCGACATTACGGGCGAGGCGCTCAGCGCCGCCATCGAGCGCGATCCGCAGGTCGTGGGCATCACGGCCGCCACACCCTACATCATGGGCTTTACACCCGAGCTTCGCGCCGCCGCCGGCAAACAGTTCGTCGATGTGGGCATTGCCGAGGAGCACGCCGTGACCTTTGCCACCGCGCTTGCGCGCTCGGGCGCCAAGCCAGTCTTTGGTGTGTACGGCACGTTTTTGCAGCGCGCCTACGACGAGCTGTGGCACGACCTGTGCCTCAACGACGCCCCCGCAACCATCCTGGTGTTTGGTGCGTCGATCTTTGGCACCACGTCCGAGACGCACCTTTCGTTCTTTGATATTTCCATGCTGGGCGCTCTTCCCAACATGCGCTACTTGGCGCCGGTCTGCATGGAGGAATACCTGTCCATGCTGAGCTGGTCGCTCGACCACCGCGAGCATCCCGTGGCGATTCGTGTACCTGGTATTGGCCTGGTGAGCCGTCCCGATCTGGCGCCTGCCGAGGACACCGACTATAGCGCCGTTCGCTACAACGTGGTGCGTCAGGGCCGCGATGTGGCCGTGCTTGCGCTCGGCGACTTCTTTGAGTTGGGCGAGCGCGTGGCAAACCGCTTGGCCGCCGAGTACGGCATCGAGGCCACGCTCGTCAACCCGCGCTTTGCAACCGAGCTCGACCGCGAGTTCCTCAACAGCCTTGCCGCCGAGCATCGCGTTGTCGTCACCCTCGAGGACGGCGTCTTGGACGGCGGCTGGGGTGAGCGTGTGGCATGTTATCTGGCATGCACGCCGTTGCGCACGCGCACCTTCGGCATCGCCAAGGGCTTCCCCGACCGCTACGACCCCAACGAACTGCTCGCTCAAAACGGCATGACGGTCGAGAACATGGCCGCCGAAGCCGCAAGACTACTCAACGAGTAAGAAAACCTCCGCAAGGGAAGCATCCCTGCGGAGGTTTTTGTTTTCGCGACGCGATTATCTCAATCTGTAACATCCAGGGCCCGAATTCCCGTCTAACTGTTACAGATCGAGACAAGACGTCGTAGTCCCCGACGTTTGTCTCAATCTGTAACAGATAGAGACCTTTTGTCCGTCCAGATGTTACAGATCGAGACATTCGAATTCCCCTGAAGAGCAAATCTCGATCTGTAACAGTTGCTCGGCAAAAACGGCTGCAGATGTTACAGATTGAGACGAACCGCCAAAGTGTCCCCTTTGTGGTGGTTAGCGGTAGCTTAGCTTGAGAATTTCGACGACGTCGGGGTCGGTCAGCGTCACGGGGTCGTGGCTGAACAGGACGCCGTTGGTCGTCAGAGCGTTGTGCGCGATGGCCGGCAGCTCTTCGACCGTAATCCCCCACTCACTCATGGCGAGGTCGGCCACATGGCAAGCCTCCATCAGGCGCGTGAGCTCAATCACAAAATCGTGCGGATCATCCGCGGCGGCATTGCCCATCAGACGCGCCATGTCGATATAGCGCTCTGGTGCAACACCGTGATCGATCATCCACGTGTGGTAGGCACGGGCGATCATGATGAGGCCGGCGCCGTGCGGCAGGTCGTGATGATGCGCGCTCATGCCATGTTCAAGACCATGCGAGCCCGTGGTGCCCGAGGCATCCATGGCATAGCCGCCGAGCGTGTTGGCAAACGCAAGGCTCGAGCGCGCCTCCAGGTCATCGCCATTATTGATGCACGTAGGCAGCGCCGCGGCGGCTCGGCGGATGCCTTCGCGGCAAACCATGTCACCCATGGGCGTGTTGGTATTTGAGATGTAGCACTCAACGCAATGGAACAGAGCGTCGAATCCCTGATAGGCGGTCAGACGCGCCGGGACGCTCACCATGAGCTCGGGATCAACGATCGAAAGTACCGGGAACAGGCGCGGATCGCCCAGGCGAAGCTTCTCGTCATTGTCCTCGCAGGACAGGACACCGCCCGCATCGACCTCGGAGCCGGTACCCGCCGTGGTGGTTACGCAAACAAGCGGCAGCGGATCGTTGGGGATCGGCAGGCCGAGCGCAGTACCGCCATTCACAAAATCCCAGATGTCACCAAGGCATTCGTTACCCTCGGCATCGGTATGCGGGTTGGCCGCCACCGCGCAGATGCCCTTGCTGCCGTCCATGACCGAGCCGCCGCCGAGCGCCAGGACAAAGTCGCAGCCATGGGTGCGCGCCATCCAGCCACCCGCATTGACGGTCTCGCGCAGGGGATTGGGCTCAATGCGATCGAACAGCTCATGCGCCACGCCGGCACGTTCGAGCTCGGCCTCCACGCGTCTCAAGTATCCAAAGCGCTTGGCCGAGTTGCCGCCGGTCGTAACGATGAGCGCTTTGGTGCCGGGCAGCTTCTGCGTGCCCAGCTCGCCCAACTTGCCCGCGCCAAACAGCACCTTGGTCGGTGCGAAAAACGAATAACCGTTCATACGCGATCTCCTTACTCATATATGTGTCGCGTTGCCGCCATTATAGCGACCGCCGCGAGCGGCCACGCCGTCCGCAAAACGCTATCTCAGCTGTAATAATCGACGTTTGCCCAGATAAAACCTGCCAAAATAAACCTGTCCCTTTTTGGTAGGTAGAATTACCCATAAGGTAAGTATGTTTCTGAGTTATTTCGTGTTGACCCATTTGAGCGCGATAGGGTATAACTCTACTCAACCGCTAGGGATTTTATTGAGAAAGGTGTTCTACCATGAGCAAGAACCTCTCCCAGCAGGTCGTTCTCGACCGCCGCGGCTTCGTTGCCGCCACCTTCGCAACCGTCGCCGGCCTTGGTCTTGCCGGCTGCTCTGACACCAGCGCCGAGGCCGACAAGGGTTCCGCCGCCGGCTCTTCCAAGGGCTCCGAGGATACCGAAGTTTCCGCCACGCTCGACGCTAAGGCATTCGACAAGCTCGTCGACAACGGCCCCAAGGCCGATGACGACGCCATCGCCGCCAGCACCTGGGCCACGGCCGTCAAGGACGCCGGCGTCTTTAAGATCGGTGGCGTTCAGACCTCCACGCTCTTCTCCCTCCTCAACGAGAAAGACGGTCAGACCCGTGGCTTTGACGCCGGCATCGCACAGCTCCTGTCCAACTACATTCTGGGCGAGAACAAGGTCGAGATCACCCAGGTGACCTCGGACACGCGCGAGTCCGTCCTGCAGAACGGCCAGGTCGACGCTGTCTTCGCCACCTACACCATCACTGACGAGCGCAAGAAGCTCGTCTCCTTTGCCGGTCCCTACTACTACACCCAGCAGGCTATCCTAGTGCTCGCCGACAACGACGACATCAAGAGCGTCGACGACCTGGCCGATAAGAACGTCGCCGTCCAGTCCGGCTCCAACGGCCCCGCCATTCTGGAGGAGTTCGCCCCCAAGGCCAGCCAGCAGGAGTTCAAGACCGACGAGGAGGCCCGTCAGGCACTCCAGCAGGGTCGCGTTGACGCCTACGTCATCGATAACAACATGCAGCAGAGCGCCCTGGTCCGCGAGCCCGGTAAGTACAAGATCGCCGGCAAGCCCTTCGGCAGCAAGGAGCCCTATGGTATCGGCCTGCCGCTCGATTCCGACGGCGTCGCCTTTGTCAACGACTTCCTTAAGAGGATTGAGGACGATGGCACTTGGACCGAGCTGTGGCAGATCTGCATCGGCGACCGTACGGGCGACACCAATGTTCCCGAGCTGCCCGAGATCGGCGCCTAGGCAGCGAGCCTGGTAACGGCCGCAACGAAACCATATGGAAACGCATGATGCGCTTTATTGCGGTAAACTGTTTCCTCACTGAGTTGTCGGGGCTTCCGTACACACGGGAGCCCCTTTCCTTATCGGCAGGAGGTCCGCATGAGTCTCTCCGAGCTCTGGTCGCTCTATGGCCAGAACTATATCGACGCGCTGCTAGCAACCTGGGGCATGACGCTTGAGTCGTTTGCCATCGCCATGGTGCTGGCCGTCGCCGTCACCGTGATGCGTGTGTCGCCGCTCAAGCCGCTGCGCGTCTTTGGCGACCTGTATGTCCAGGTCTTCCGCAACATCCCCGGCATCGCGCTGCTCATCATCATCGTCTACGCGCTGCCGCCGCTCAAGGTCGTCCTGCCCTACCGCACCTGCGTTATCGTCGCCACGGTCCTTTTGGGCTCGGCCTTTGGTTCCGAAAACTTTATGAGCGGCATCAACACCGTCGGCGTCGGCCAGGTGGAAGCCGCCCGCTCGCTCGGCATGAGCTTCAGCCGTATCCTCGCTAAGATCGTGATTCCGCAGGCGCTGCGTTCGAGCGTGCTGCCCATGACCAACCTCTTTATCGCCGTCATGCTCACCACCGCGCTCGGCAGCCAGGTGCCGCTTAAGCCGCAGGAACTCACCGGCGTGGTGAGCTACATCAATACCCGCTCGCTCGGCGGCGTCGCCGCGTTCTTTATCTCGGCGCTCGGCTACCTGGGCACGGCCTTTGTGGTGAGCCACATTGGCAACTACATCGATAAGAAGGTGAGGATCCTCCGATGAGCAAGCATTCCACCTCCGCGCTCACCATGCGCGATGCGCTCTACGAGGCTCCCGGCCCCAAGATGCGCGCCAAGATTCGCATCGGCACCGCCATCTCGCTTGTTGCTGTCGCCGCGCTCGCCATCCTGGTACTGCAGCGCTTTTATGTGACCGGTCAGCTTTCGGTCCACTATTGGTATTTCTTTACGCACCTCACTACCTGGAAGTTCTTGCTTGCCGGCTTTGAGGGCACCGTTAAAGTCGCACTCACCGCTGGCGCCATCGCGCTGGTGCTGGGCTTAGCCCTTATGCTCGGCCGCACCAGCGGCATCAAGCCGCTACAGCTGGTCTGCCGCGTGCTCACCGATTTCTTCCGCGGTGTGCCGAGTCTGCTGTTCATCTACTTCTTCTTTTTGGTGCTGCCCCAGTACAAGATCGCGCTACCGTCGTTTTGGATGCTCACGCTTCCCGTCGCGCTCGCCGCAGCTGGCGTACTTGCCGAGATCTTCCGCGCCGGCGTCAATGCCGTGCCGCGCGGTCAGGTCGAGGCAGCCCAGGCGCTCGGTCTCTCCAAGGCCAAAATCACCTTTAAAATCGTGTTGCCGCAGGCTATTCGGTTTATCATTCCGTCCTTGATTTCACAGCTTGTGGTCGTAGTCAAAGACACCACCGTCGCCTATGTGGTGAGCTACCCCGACCTCATGCAAAATGCCCGTGTGCTCATTACCAACTACGACGCCCTCGTGTCGGTCTACCTGGTTATCGCGGTCATCTACATCCTCATCAACGTCGCGATCAACAAGGCCGCTGTCTACGTTTCGCACAAGACCGGCGCGACCATCATCCGCTAATGCTTTACCATTTCGAGTCATAAGGAGCCGAGCACCATGGCACAGAGCACCTCTTACACCGGCAATCAGCCGCTGATCGAGCTCAGACACGTCGATAAGCACTATGGCGATTTGCACGTCCTCAACGACATCAATCTCTCGGTCGACCGCGGCGAGGTCGTCGTTGTGATCGGCCCCTCGGGCTCGGGCAAGTCGACCATGTGCCGCACCATCAACCGTCTGGAAACCATCGACTCGGGCGAGATCCTCATCGAGGGCGAGCCCCTGCCGCAGGAAGGCAAGGACCTTGCCCGCATGCGTGCCGAACTGGGCATGGTGTTTCAGCAGTTCAACCTGTTCGCACATATGACGGTGCTGCAGAACGTCATGCTGGGACCGGTCGATGTGCTGGGTGTCTCCAAGGACGAGGCCCGTGAGCGCGCCATGGACCTGCTGGGCCGCGTGGGCGTGGCCGAGCAGGCCGACAAGGTGCCTGCGCAACTTTCGGGCGGCCAGCAGCAGCGCGTGGCCATCGCCCGTTCACTCGCCATGCAGCCCAAGGCCATGCTCTTTGACGAGCCCACAAGCGCCCTTGATCCCGAAATGATCAACGAGGTGCTCGAGGTCATGGTGCGCTTGGCCCAGCAGGGCATGACGATGATCGTCATCACGCACGAAATGAACTTTGCCCGCCGCGTGGCCGACCGCGTCGTGTTTATGGCCGACGGCCAGATCGTGGAAACCGGCACGCCCGACGAGTTCTTCGACCACCCCCAGACCAAGCGCGCCCAGGACTTCCTCAACTCCATCAAGGGCCACTAACCAGACCGCCCACCCGCCAGCCATGCCCATCCAAACTCGAAAGTTACACCTATGATCGGAACTCGCACTTCATCGTCCTACACCCCGCACGTCGACGTCGCCGCCGCCGACCGCCCACTCATCCTCGTCGCACCGCGTTGGGAAGAGGCAGAGCCATTTTTAACCGAGATGCTCTCCCCCAACGAGGAAATCGCAAGTGTCTTTGTCGATGCCATCCTTGCCGCTGGCGGCCTGCCGCTGCAGATGTCCATCACCGAGGATATCGAGGTCATCCGTCATTACGTCGATATCGCCGACGGCATCGCCATTCCCGGCGGCCCGGACGTCAACCCCAAGCGCTGGGGCGACGATCGACCCTACGACCCCACCCTCTGCTGCGAGATCCGCGATAGCTTTGAGTTTAAGCTGGTCGGCGAGGTGCTCCGCGCCAAAAAGCCGCTCTTTACCACCTGCCGCGGCACGCAGTTGCTCAATGTCGCCACTGGCGGCACCCTGTGCATGGACGTGCCGAGCCTGGGCGCTCGCGAGGGCCGCACGCAGTGGCGCCATACCCACGTGCTCAACGACCCCGTGCATCCCGTCGAGGTCGTGCCGGGCTCACTTCTGGAGCGCGCGGTTGGCGGGCACAGGCTGATCCAGACCAACTCCGCACATCACTGCTGTGTCGATCGCCTGGGTAAAAGCACGCGTCTGGTCGCCAAGGCAACCGATGGCGTGCCCGAGTGCATCGAAGTCGAAGGCCAGCCATTCTGTCTAGGCGTGCAATGGCACCCTGAGTACACGTGGAAGACGCTCGAGACCGACTTTACCCTGTGGAAGTCGTTTGTCGAGGCAGCGGCCAAGGTTAAGCAGGCCCGCTAGTTCACGGACAGCACAACACAAAAGGGCGCCCCGCCGGCCACATGGTCCGGCGGGGCGCCCTTTTACCTATATATGGCCGGGACACACAGCCCAAGGCTCGCAAGCTCTTATTCGGCCGCTTCGCGCAGGGCCGACATCGTTGCCGCATATTGCTGCTGCAGCGCATGCATTCCCTCGCGAGCGCCGTCAACGGTATCGGCGCCGCGCAGCGCCTCGGTCACCACGACCGCCGGCTCATACAGGTTATCGAATCCCAGGTTCTGACTCACGCCCTTGAGCGTGTGCGCCGCCATAAACGCACCTTCGGCGTCTCCCGCCGCCATGGCGGCCTCCAGCTTGTCCATGCTCTCGTCATCCAAAAACTTGAGGGCAAAGCGGCTAAGCATTTCCTCGCCCATCAGCCGAGCGCACGCGTCATCATAATTGGCGCCAATCTTCTCATACGCCTCACGCATGGAAATCATGGATTAAAACTCCTTTGGTCAAACTAAATCGTGGGAAACGCGACGACATCGGCGGGGCGTGCCAACGTCTCGGCAATACGGTCTTGCACCTCGAGCAGGCAGTCGAGCAACAGCGGGTTAAAGGTGCCGCACTTACCGTCCAGGATCATCTGAATCGCCTCCTTGTGCGGGATAGCGTCCTTGTACACGCGCACGCTCGTCAGCGCATCGTACACGTCGGCCACCGAGACCACCTGCGCGGCAATGGGAATCTCGTTGCCTTTAAGGCCATCGGGATAACCCCTGCCGTCCCAGCGCTCGTGATGCCAACGCGCAATCTGGTACGCATATTCCATAAGCGCATTGCCGACGTGATGGCGGCCCAGCTCAAGCAACATGTCGGCGCCCATCGTGGTATGCGTCTTCATAATCTCGAACTCCTCGGGCGTAAGGCGCCCGGGTTTGTTGAGAATCGCATCGTCAATCGACATCTTGCCGATATCGTGCAGCACCGAAGCCAGGGCAATCGTAGAGCGTTCCTCATTGTCGAGGGAGATGGTGTCGCTACGCTGGACCAGACAGCCAAGCAGCAGCTCGGTCAGCTTCTCGATGTTCGTAACGTGTCTGCCGCTCTCGCCGTTGCGAAGCTCCATGACGCCGGCCATGATGTCGATGAGCATGCGACTGTTCTTGACGCGCTCGTTGTACTGCTGGGACAGCAGGCTCGTCAGGCGGCGCTGTTTGGCGTACAGACGGATAGTGTTGCTTACACGACGGCGCACGACACGGGCGTCAAACGGGCGGCTGATATAGTTCGAGGCGCCCAGCTCGTATGCACGCAGAACCACATCGTCGGATTCTTCGCTCGAAATCATGATGACAGGCAGATCGTCAACAACCGATCGGCGCGACAGATCGGCCAGCACCTCAAAGCCGCTCACGCCCGGCATGACAATATCCAGCAGCACGAGCGACAGCTCATCGCCATAGCGGTCGACCATGTCGAGCGCCGTATGACCGTTGGCGGCCTCGAGGATGCAATACTCGTCCTTGAGCATCTCGTTGAGAATGGCTCGGTTCATCTCGGAGTCATCGACAATAAGCACCAAAGGCTTTTCGCTTTGGAAGGCTTCGATGGAATCGGCATCGGTCACGACCGTACCGGCTTTTGCCTTAGCGCGGCTCAATAACTGGACAGCGCGGCCAAC
>DBFBEA010000066.1:0-2580 GCA_048248475.1 Collinsella sp.
TGTCTCTGATGATATCGACGCCTGCCTCAAAGAGGTGGGCTCCGTGCGCGGCGTGAGCGTGAGCGTTGACGTCGACGCCTATGATTTGATGTAACAACCCGAAAGGATGGCCATGGAAGCCAACGGAATCGTACTGTCGCCTGACCCTCGTCTGCGCCAGGAGTGCGCCGTCATCGAGGAGATCACCCCGGCGATCGAGGCACTTGCCGAGAAGATGAAGAAGATGATGTTCGAGAACGGCGGCTGCGGCCTGGCTGCCCCGCAGATCGGCGAGCTCATTCAGCTGGTCACCATCGACTGCGACTACAGCGACAAGAACGACTACGACCCGTACGTGCTCATCAATCCCGTTATTGTTGAGCAGAGCGACCATCTGGTGCCCTTTAGCGAGGGCTGCCTTTCCATCCCTGGCATTAGCTGCGAGATTGAGCGTCCCGACCATGTCGTCGTCGAGGCGTATGACTTGGATGCCAACCTTATTCGCTATGAGGCCACGGGCGATCTGTTCTGCGTGTGCCTGCAGCATGAGATCGATCACCTGCACGGTAACACCATGTTCGAGCGACTGAAGCCGATGCAGAGGATCAAGGCCGTCAAGGAGTACCAGGACGCCCTGGCCCGCGGCGCTCGACCGGGCGAGACTGAATAGGTTAATTGTCCGTCCCTGGGATGGGGCCCACACATATCATCCCGTGCTCAAACATTCTCGCTTTGCTGCGAAACTGCGCGCGGGACGATATGTGTGGGCCCCATCCCAGGGACTACGTTGTCGCTCTTCGTTTCGCCCGGGTGCCGTTGGGCCAGGGAGGGGCGTCTTCGCTGATAGTCTTTGTTGAGAGAGAGCTGCTTTTATTGCGGCTCTTTCTTTGGTTTTGGGTATATTTGTTCTTGTTGAATTGTTATTGCGGATGAGCTGGGTACTTGGCTTTCCGCTGTTATTTGTAGCCGTCTCGGCTTTGGTTGAGAGGAGACGATCTTTATGCGTATTGTGTTTATGGGTACGCCCGATTTTGCTGTGCCTTCGCTGACTTCGCTTGTTGAGGCTGGTAATGAGATTGCGCTTGTTGTTACTCGTCCCGATGCTGTTCGTGGGCGTGGTAAAAAGTTGGAGCCGTCTCCTGTTAAGGCTAAGGCGCTTGAGCTGGGGTTGCCGGTTATTGAGGCTAATCGTATGACGCCTGAGGTCGTTGAGGCGCTTAAGACTGCCCAGGCTGACATTTTCTGTGTGGCTGCCTATGGTTGCATTTTGCCGGATGACGTGCTGCATATGGCGCCGCTTGGTATTGTGAATGTTCATGCGTCCTTGCTGCCTCGTTGGCGTGGGGCTGCTCCTATTCAGCGTGCCATTCTTGCTGGTGATGAGGTTGCTGGCGTTTCCATTATGCGTATTGGGCATGGCGTGGATACGGGCGCTTATTGTGCCCAGGCCTCTACGTCGGTTGCCGGTAAGCATGCCGAGGCGCTCACGATGGAGCTTGGTGAGCTTGGCGGCAAACTGCTTGCCGATACGCTTCCTTCTCTTGCCGATGGCACCGCCGTGTGGACTGAACAGGATGAGGCGCTCGTTACCCATGCTGCCAAGATTTCCAAGCTGGAGATGCGTCTGGATCCGCAGATGGCTGCGCTTGATTGCGTGCGCCATGTGCTGGCCTCGTCCGATACCGCGCCTGCCCGATGCGTGATTGCCGGCAAGACCGTGCGCGTGCTCGATGCTGCACCGACCGATGTCTCGCTTGGCGAGGGCGCTGTTGACGTTAAGGCCAAGTGTGTTTACCTGGGTCTTTCCGATGGCTCGGTTGAGTTGCTCGAGGTTAAGCCTGATGGCAAGCGTGCCATGGCCGCTTCTGCTTGGGCTGCTGGTCTGCAGGGCGTCGATCTTTCGTGGGGTGTTTTGTCGTGAGTAAGTTGTCTCCCGCGCGCAAGCTTGCGCTCGATGTGCTAATGGAGGCCGATCGCCGCGGTATGTATGCGCGTGACGTGCTGTCCTCTCGCGCATCGGCCAAGGCTATTGACCAGCGCGATTCCGCTTTTGCCGCTCGTTTGGCGCTTGGTGTGGCCGCCACGCAGGGTATTTTGGACGAGCTGCTCGATCAGTTTCTCGATAAGCCTAAAAAGGTTGCGCCGCGTGTTCGCATGGCGCTTCGCATCTCGGCCTTCGAGATGCTCTATCTGCATACGCCTGGCCGCGTTGCCGTAAGTCAGGGTGTTGAGCTGGTGCGCAGCGGAGCTAAGTCTGCCGCCGGTTTGGCCAACGCCGTGCTGCATAAGGTCGCGGACAACGTTGAGGACTTTGCCACGGCGTCCGATGTGAATGAGTCTGAGCGACGCTTGGTTCGTCTGTCGCGCTTGATGGGTCTGCCGCGTTGGCTGTGCGCTCGTATCATGGCGTCGTTTGACACGCCAGAGGGTGCGCTTAACTTTGCCGGCAACTTGGCACCTGCGCCGCTGGCCCTGCATGAGAACGCCTTTGCGACCAAGCCCGATCCGTATATCTCGCAGCTCGTCGCGCCTGTCTTCCCGGGCTGCCATGCCCCGGTTGATGCCCAGGTTACCGTTGCTTCGGGTGTGTTTGAGCGTGCT
>DBFBEA010000067.1:0-21022 GCA_048248475.1 Collinsella sp.
AGGTCCCGAGGTCGGCGGCAGACTTCTCGTCCAAGAACGACCGCAACGACGCGGCCAGGATGGCCAAGGCGATACTGTCGCACGATATCTCCCCGGTATGGGTGCCGTCCCCCGAGATCGAGGGGCTCAGGGACCTCGCCGGGGCCCACGACGCGGCGACCGCCAGGCTCGCGGCGGCGAAGCAGCGGCTCCTGGCGTTCCTGGCCCGCCGCGGCTACGCCTACGGCGGCACGACGCCGGCCGGCAACCCCCGGAAGTACTGGACGTACGGCTTCCTCAGGTGGCTCGACGGCATACGCCCCGCCGACGACGGCGGCATCCGGGCGCTCGCGGCGCTGAGGAACGAGGTCGAGGCGGCCGACGAGACGAGGGAGGCCGTCCTCGCCGAATACAGGGCCGCCGTCGCGGCGGGCCCCCTCTCGGCCGAGGTCGAGGCGCTCCAGTCGATCAAGGGGTGCGGGTTCGCGCTCGCCGCCGCCTTCGCGTCCGAGGTCGGCGACTTCTCGAGGTTCCGCTCCGGCAGGCAGGTGACGGCCTACTTCGGCCTCGCCCCGAAGCAGAGGTCGAGCGCGGACTCCGTGCGCCTCGGCGGGATCAGCGGGGCCGGCAACGCGCTCGTCAGGAAGCTGGCGGTCGAGGGGTCCTGGTGCTACGCCCAGGCCGGCCACCAGCCGAAGCTGATGCCCAAGGGCTCCGGAGTCCCGCTCGAGATAAGGATGCACGGGAGGAAGGGGTCCGAGCGCCTGCTCCGGCGCCGCGAGGAGATGATCGCGAGGGGTATGCCCCAGGCGAAGGCGAACGCCGCCACCGCCGCCGAGCTCGTGAGGTGGCTGTGGGCCCTCGGCACGATGTGCCGGGAGGCCGGCGAATAGACATAGCCCCCGTCCCGGCGAGCCGGGCAGCCTTCGGGGACACCCCCGTTCTCGCTGTGCGCGCGGCGGCCGCCGCATCCGCGTCGACAGACTTGGGGAGCCCCGCCGAAGGAGAGGATTGCGGGCCGCCGGAGCGGTATCCGCGGATATGAGACTGAGCCGAAGGCGTCGACGACATGCCGGGGGCGGACCGGGACGGGTTCAACGGCAGGCCCCGCCGACCGATTGCAAGCGGTCGGCGGGGCCATTGTGGCTCTTGACAGCGGATTGGGTCATATGAGCGAGCGGGTCGCATTTGAGGCAAGGTGACGTGAAACGAAAGGGCGCTGACCTTCTGGTCGCGCCCTTGAAGTTGAACGTCAGATTGTCCAAATGCGGCCCGCGCAGCGTCGACCGGTTACGGCGTTTGTAAAACGCCGTAACCTACAAGATGAGCATGGCGTCACCAAAGCTGAAGAAGCGGTAGCGTTCTTCGATAGCAGCGGCGTAGGCATCCATGATCTGGTCGCGGGTGGCAAGTGCGCTTACGAGCATCATGAGCGTGGAGCGCGGCACGTGGAAGTTCGTGATCAGCGCGTCGACCACGTGATAGGTCGAGCCGGGCATAAGGTAGAGCTGCGTTGTCGCGTTCTCGCGCACCACGATGTCGCCGCGGCCGAGCGTGTCGGCCCCGTCCTCGCGGCCCTCAAAATAGCGCGCCGTCACAGCCGGATCGGACACCGGCGCGTCCGCGTCAAACGCGCTCTCGAGCGAGCGCACTGCGGTAGTGCCGACGGCGATCACACGATGGCCCTCGGCCTTCGCCTTATGCACGGCGTCGACAACCTCCTGCGACACGTGGTAGCGCTCGGTGTGCATCACGTGCTGCGCGGGGTCGTCCTCCTCCACCAGACGGAAGGTATCGATACCCACCTCGAGCTCGACGGCGGCAAACTTGGCACCCTTGGCCTCGATGGCAGCCATGAGCTCGGGAGTAAAATGCAGACCCGCCGTGGGAGCAGCGGCCGAGTGCTCCTCCTTCATGGCGTAGACGGTCTGGTACTTCTCGGGATCGCCCTCGTAATCGGTAATGTAGGGCGGCAGCGGCACGTGGCCGGCAGCATGGATGGCCTCGTCGAGCGTGCGCGGCTCGCCGGCGGCATTGCAACCGGCCGGCTCAAAGCGTACCAGGCGGCCGCCGCGGCTATCGGTGACAAAGTCGACAACCTCGGCCGTCAGCACCACGGGAGCCCCCTCGGGCGCATGGGCGCCACCGGCGCGATACTCAATATGAGCACCGGGCTTCAGGCGCTTGCCCGGCTTGACCAAGCACTCCCAAACATGGCCCAGCGGATCCACGTCCTCGCGGCGCTTGAGCAGCAGGGTCTCGACCACGCCGCCCGATCCCGTTTTACGACCGATCAGACGGGCCGGCATCACGCGCGTCTGATTGATGACGAGCACGTCGCCCGGCTCGATATAGTCGATGATGTCGCGGAAGATGCGGTGCTCAACGGTACCGCCGTGCTCCAGCGGCGTTCCCGCCTGGGAGCCCTTGCGATCCACCACCAGCAGGCGGCAGGAGTCGCGCGGCTCGGCTGGAGCCTGGGCGATCAGTTCCTCAGGAAGGTTGTAGTCAAAATCATCGGTACGCATAGACACGTCGGATACTCCTTATATAGCTAAAGTCCGCTCTACATCCTAGCAGGCTGACGTCCCAAATGAACTACTTTTTGGACGCTTTGCGCTCGTCGCGGATGCGGGCGCGGTCCATGGCCGCCTCGACAGCCGAGAAGCGGCAACCACAGTAGTTCTGCCGATACATGCCCAGCTCGCGCGAACGGCGTGTCGCCTCGGGGTAATACGGACGAAAATCGCGAATCACCGGAGTGAGACCGCGGGCGGCAGCCAGACGCTCCAACACATCATTGCAGGTTTCGAACAACTGATACGGCGAGACGGCGAGCGTCGTACCCACAAACTCAAACCCACGCTCCTGGGCCACGCGGCACGCCTCGGCCAAGCGCAGGGCATAGCACGCACGACAGCGACGGGGCCGATCGGCACCCAGCGGTGCCACGCCGGCCTCCCAGCGCTCACGGTCCTCCCCCGCCTCGATAAGCTCGATGTCGCCATCGGCACACCACCGGCGCAGCTCGTCCAAACGCCGCTGCCATTCATCGTGCGGCTGAATATTGGGGTTGGTCCAGCAGATTGTGGGCTCAAACCCTTCCTCGCGCAGCAGGCGGACCGGCTCAAGAGAGCACGGCGCACAGCAGGCGTGCAACAACAACGGCTTCATCGACATCTCCTCACCCGAAAAAGCGCACGCCGAAGGACGTGTCCTCGCAGGCGACAATGCGGCGGTCGCGCAAAATGGTCCGCACGTAATACCAGTCGCCCACACAGCCTGACAAATGCAAGCCGGCCGCCAGATAGCACAGCAGCGGATAGCCCGAAAACGCAAACCCCAGGGCAAGCGTTGTCGTCACAACAGCCGTCGGTGCCAGGCAAACCGCCATGTACCGCCGGCGCGAATACACAACGCCCTCGGCGCAGGCATAGATCATCGCCGTCTCGCGATTCGCCCCAAAGGTCACCTGCGCGCCCGCAGGCGCCAGCAGCTTAAAAAACACACCGTGCACCAGCTCGTGCACGGCAAATGACGCCGCAGAAACCGCAGCCAAGCCGACTATCCAGCCCACGACAGCCATCCAGCCGCCCGCGTCAGCCGCATCCAAGTCTGCAGGCCCGCCCAGCAGCATAAACACCGGCGCCAGGCACACGGCAAACACGCCGACTACGACCATCCCCCACACGAAGCAAGCGTGCAGAAATTCCTCGTCTTCAAACGCATGTATGTTGGAAATCTCATTCATAGCATCTTAGGATAGCGCCCCTGCCACGTACCCGTCCGCATGTGCGATAATGTCGAACGATATGCACGAATTGACCACCGCGTCGCCAGGCCTTGCGCCCGGCCGCGCTCTCACCATATGCGAAGGAGTCCCATGGCATCCAAATACTCCATGAACGACCGTCCCAGCTGGCCTCGCCGCGCCATCGTTACCGCCGGCGAGCCCTACGGCAACAAGGGCCTTCACTTTGGCCACGTCGGTGGCGTCTTTGTCCCGGCCGACTTCTTCGCCCGCTTCCTGCGCGACCGTCTGGGCCGCGAGAACGTCATCTTCACCTCGGGCACCGACTGCTATGGCTCGCCCATCATGGAGAGCTACCGCAAGCTCAAGGAGAACGAGGGCTACGACAAGTCCATCGCCGAGTATGTCGAGTCCAATCACTCCCGCCAGGCCGCGACCCTCAACAACTACAACATCAGCTGCGATATCTACGGCGGCTCGGGCCTTGAGCCGGCTGCGCAGATTCACAACGAGGTGACCGCCGAGATTATCGAGCGTCTGCACGAACAGGGCACCATCTCCAAGCGCTCCACGCTGCAGTTCTACGACGCCAAGGCCGGCACGTTCCTCAACGGCCGCCAGGTGATCGGCCGCTGCCCCATCCAGGGCTGCAAGTCCGAGAAGGCTTATGCCGACGAGTGCGACCTGGGTCACCAGTTTGAGCCCGAGGAGCTCATCGCGCCCAAAAGCCAGCTCACCGGCGAGGTGCCCGAGCTGCGCCCGGTCGACAACCTCTACTTCGACCTGCCGGCCTACCTCGACTTTATGAAAACCTATACCGCCAAGCTCGCCCAGAACCCGCAGGTTCGCTCCGTGGTCTCCAAGACCATGGAAGAGTGGCTGCTGCCGGCCCAGCTCTACATCCAGAACAAGTTCCGCGAGGCCTTCGATGCCGTCGAGGATCAGCTTCCCGAGCACACCGTGCTGGAGCCCGAGGGCAACAAGAGCAGCTTTACCGTCACCTTCCCCAGCTGGAAGGAGCGCGACGATGCCCACGCGGTGCTCGCCAACGGCGGCGTGCGCTTCCGCAGCGGCAAGGCGCTCGTACCCTTCCGCATCACCGGCAACATCGACTGGGGCGTTCCGGTGCCCGAGGTCGATGGCGTCTCCGACGTCACCTGCTGGTGCTGGCCCGAGAGCCTGTGGGCTCCCATCAGCTATACGCGCACCGTGCTCGCACGCGATGCCAAGGCCGCCGGCGTGACCGAGGGCGTCGCCGCCCAGGATGCCGCCCTCATGGGCGAGCCCGCCGCCGATTCCACGCAGGTCCCCGCGCCCACCTACCAGCACAGCTCGCTCGACTGGCGCGACTGGTGGTGCTCGGATGACGCACAGATCTACCAGTTCATTGGCCAGGACAACATCTACTTCTATTGCATCGCGCAGACCGCCATGTGGGAGGCCCTGGGTTGGAACCTCACGCAGAGCACCGTCAGCGCCTGCTACCACCTGCTCTACATGGGCAAAAAGGCAAGCTCGTCCTCGCAGACTCCTCCCCCGCCGGCAGACGACCTGCTCAACCACTACACCTGCGAGCAGATGCGCGCGCATTGGCTGTCGCTCGGCCTGTCCGAGAAGCCGGTGAGCTTTAGCCCCAAGGCATACGACACCCGCGTGACCGGCAAGGACAAGGACGGCAACGAGGTACACGCCTGCGACGACAAGCGCGTCATCGATCCGGCCCTTAAGGAAAGCGCCCTTTTGACCGGCGTCTTCAACCGCCTGGCCCGCAGCTGCTTCTACGGCGTCGCCGTCAAGGAAGGCGACGAGAGCCCGTACCGCAACGGTTGCATTCCCGCTGGCGCCGCCTCGGCCACCGTGGTCGAGGCCGCCGAGCAAGCCGCCCTCGCGTTTGAGCAGGCCATGTACAAGTTCGAGACGCACCACGCGCTCGCTGTGTGCGACGACTACCTGCGCGCCGCCAACAAGCGCTGGAGCGATGCCTCCAAGGCCGCCAACAAGCTCGAGGGCGAGCCGGCCAACGCCGCCATGACGCAGGCCCTCGTCGACGCCTTTACCGAGCTGCGCGTAGCGACCGTGCTCATGCACGGCATCGTGCCGGCCGGCTGCGAGCTCATCTGCGAGTACTTCGACGTTGACCCGGTCGCCTTCTTTAGCTGGGATAACATCTTTGCCTCCACGGATGAGTTTGTGGAGAGCCTGGGCGAGAAGCCCGGCGAGCACCGCGTGAAGCCGCTGCCCCCGCGCTTCGACTTCTTTAGCAAGCACGAGAGCCAGTACTAAAGCACGCTAGTAGCAACGCGCCCGGGAATGATTTTTCTGGGACGGGGATTAAAAAATCATTCCCGGGCGCCACAGTACAGTCTTTTTGTGACGGGAGTCATGGAATGATTATTTAATCCCCGTCCCAGAATAATCATTTAGGTGGAAGGAAAGACGGATGTCCAAGCCGCGTCGTCGTAAGCAGAAAAAGCAGGTCAAGCCCGAGCTCAAGCTCAGGCAGTTTGCTGCTACCGAGCTTTCCGACCAGCTTGCCGCCCAACACTCCGCCGCCGACCTGCCGCGCTTCATGGTCGACACGGTCGCCGGCGCCTATGCGCCCGCCGATGCCAAGCTCATGATCGAGGGCTTCGGCGCCGCGGCCACACGCCCGGTCACGCTGCGCGCCAACACGCTCAAGGCGACCGCCGAGGACATCGCTGCGGCGCTCGGTGCCGCCGGCATCGCCCACAACCCCGTCGCCTGGTACCCAGACGCCTTTATCCTGCCCGAGGCCCAGGTTTCCGATCTGTGGGATCTCGACATCTACCGCGACGGCAAGATCTACCTGCAGAGCCTGTCATCCATGATGCCGCCGTTGGTCCTGGGCGCCCAGGCAGGCGAGGACATCCTGGACATGTGCGCAGCCCCTGGCGGCAAGACGACGCAGATCGCCGCCCTCACCCAGGGCCAGGCACACCTCACGGCCTGCGAGATGAGCATTCCCCGCGCCGAAAAGCTTGAGTCCAACCTCCACCGCCAAGGTGCCAAAAACGTGCCCGTCATGCGCATCGACGCACGCGAGCTCGACGAGTTCTTCCGCTTTGACCGCATCCTGCTCGACGCTCCCTGCACCGGCACGGGCACCGTCATCAGTGGCAACGAGAAAAGCCTGCGCGGCCTCACCGAGCAGTTGCTGAGCAAGTGCGCCCGCTCGCAGCGAGCACTTCTGGACCGCGCCATGGGTGCCCTCAAACCGGGCGGCACGCTCGTCTATTCGACCTGTTCGATCTTGCCGCAGGAAAACGAGGACGCCCTGCAAGAGGCCCTCGACAAGCATATGGACTGCGAGCTCATCCCCCTCGACGGCACGCCAAGCGAAAGTGAAGCACGACGCACCCAGGAAGCTGGTGAGGAGCCGCGCATCGAGTCCAACGCTCTGACCGAAGCCATTGCCGCGGGTCAGGTATCGGCCATCGCCAACGGCCTGCCCGGCACGCTCACCATTCCGCCTAGCCGCGACTTTGAGGGCTTCTACATTGCCCTGATCCGAAAACGCAGCTAGCGCACGGATCCAAAACTCAACAAGCTATCTCTGTGCGCGTTTGCCCTGCTGGTCGCGATGCTGTTTAAGCATCGCGCGCTCCTTGCGTTCGGCCCTTTTGCCCTTAATGGCCGTGACCACAAAGTAGATGACCGCGGCGGCAACGATTGCGGCCACACACAGGCCGATCGAGCCAAACATTGCTGTCAATTCCATACCGCGTCACCTCTCTTTTAAACGGGGCTTTCAAGATAGCACCTCGATACCCGCCACCACAGCTCCTTCACGTTCGCCGGCCCTTCGGTCTAACGGATGGCGCGGCGGGGAAAAATCAACTCGTCAAACGATTTAGCATTCGCAATTCCGGCTGCATCGCGCCGGCCATCATCACATAGAATCGAGCCTCCATGGATACCCTCAACGATCTAAATGAGCGCGTCGACGCCTTCGTCGGCACCAGCTCCTTCGACACGCCTGCGGCGGCAAACGACCAAGCTCCCATCGATGTGCCCGCCGAGGTGCACGAGGACATCGTCGCCTCGGTCGATTTTTCCGAGGTCGAGCTTGCAGACGAGTTCACCGAGCCCCAAGTAGCCGTCACGCCCAACGGCCTGCTCCCTATGGAGCCCCCGCCCATCGACGGACGCCTGCGCAAGGCTGCCCTTCGCATGCCCGACGAGATCGAGGAGGCCAGCGGCTTCACGCTCTTTGGCCGACGCATCAAGTCGCTCATTTACACCACCGATGTCGCGGTTATCCGCAACTCCAACGCCGACGCCGTCTTTGCGGTCTACCCTTTCACGCCGCAGCCCGCCATTACGCAAGCGCTGCTGACCGTCGCCGAGTGCCCGGTCTTTGTAGGCGTGGGTGGCGGAACTACGACCGGTAAGCGCTCCGTGCAGATGGCAGCCGTCTCCGAGATGCAGGGCGCGGCGGGCTGCGTGGTCAACTCCCCCGCTACTGCCGAGATGGTCGAGCACATCACCAACATCGCCGACATCCCCGTCATCGCCACGGTCGTTCGCTGCGACGACGATGCCCACGCCAAGGTGCGCGCTGGAGCCAAGATTCTCAACATCGCCGCCGGCAAGAACACGCCCCAGGTCCTACGCGAGCTGCGCGAGCACTATCCCAACCTGCCGCTTATCGCGCCGGGCGGCAAGACGCCCGAGAGCATTCGCGAGACCATCGCCGCCGGCGCCAACGCCATCATCTGGACACCGCCTTCGGCCCAGCAGCTACAGACCGACATGATGCAGCGTTATCGCAAGATGAAGGAAGACGCCACACCCGTCATCTCGCGCGACGATGTGCCCATTATCGACCAGGTCGCCGCCGCCGAAGTCAGCCAGGTCGAGAACATGAATCCCGACGTGCCGATTCCCGACGAAGTCATCGAGCGCGTCGCTTCGATCCACGAGCGCGTAGAAGAGCATCGCGCCAACCGCGGCCTCAAGCCATCACTGCACGGCTTCTTCTTCCGCGGAAAGAAACGCTAGCCGCAACAGCAAGGCCTGCCCCACAAACGTGAGGCGGGCCGTTTTCGTTTGAACAATCATGCAGCGATGTGATGGGGCAAATTAATCCACGCGCTTGTCGCCCATAAAGAAGAGCGCCACCGTACCAGGTCCGGTATGCGAGCCAATCAGAGTACCGATGTCATTGATCTCAATCTTGCCTTTAAGCTGCGGAACCTGTTCCTCAATCAGCGCCGCAACTGCCTCGGCATCCTCGCGGCACGCCGAGTGCGACATGATGCACTTACCCGAATAATCCGCACCGCCCTGCACGTGTGCCATCATGGTCTTAGCCATCTCGGAAATCGCTCGCTTCTTAGTGCGAATCTTCTCACGTGGCGACAGCTTACCTTCGCAATCGACCGTCATAAGCGGGCAAATCTTAAGCGCCGTGCCGATGATCGCGCTCGCAGCCGAAATGCGACCACCGCGTAGGTAGCTCGACAGATCGGTCGAGAAGAACCAGTGGTGCAGGTTGAGTTTATGCTCCTCAATCCAAGCGGCCGTCTCGTCGAGTGAAGCCCCACTATCGCGCACGTCGGCGGCATATTCCAGCAACAGACCAAAGCCCGAAGACGCCCCCAGCGAATCGATGACGCGCACCTTGCCGCCCTGGGGATAGCGATCCGCGAGCATCTGCGCCGCAACGCAGGCCGATCCATACGTGCCCGAAATACCCGACGACAACGTCAGGTGCAGCACGTCTTTACCCTCGGCAACAAACGGCTCCCAAAACTCCTCGTACTCACCCACGCTCACCTGAGACGTCTTGGGCATGGCGCCCGCGGCAATCTGGGCAAAAAACTTGTCCGGCGTAATCGACTGATACAGATCGTCCGTATAGACAACATCGTCGATCTCGTAATGAAAACACACGACAGGGATATTGCGCGACGCAAAGAACTCACGGGTTCGGTCGGCGGCGGATTCACAGGTCAGGACAAAATCACTCATATGAGGCTCCTTACTCATTGCTGCGCAAATTATCGCACAGTGAGCCTACATGCGGTACATATGTCCACTATTTACCAAATCGAACCAAAAATAGTGAACATCTTTATCACCATCGTCTCCACCGGCCCCACGCATAAATATCTGAGAAAACACCTTCTGTCGTCTCCACCCGACCAACACATCTACCTTCACTAAATCGATTTACCAAACCATTCAGCCGACAATTCAGCCGCTGGCGCAAAATCGAAACAAAAGCGGCGCATACTGATAAACGTTTGACGCTGTTTATCAGTTTTACCAGCCCCATCGGAAGGTGTTTCATGGTCGCATTCGATCGCAACCCGCAAGACTTCAAGTATCTGCGCCTGCTGTCGAGACAGTTCCCCACCGAACAATCCGCGTTTACCGAAATTATCAACCTCTCGGCCATCCTCAACCTACCCAAGGGCACCGAGCATTTTATGAGCGACGTGCATGGCGAGTACGAAGCCTTTATGCACATCCTCAACAACTGCTCGGGCGTCGTGCGCGAGCATGTCGACGAGATCTTTGGCGACACGCTCTCCTTTGACGAAAAGGGCGAGCTGTGTACGCTCATCTACTACCCGCGCGAGAAGATCGACCTGGTCCGCAGCCGGCGCGAGGACTCGCCAACCTGGTACAAGACAATGCTCGACCAGCTCATCATGGTCGCTCGCTCACTTTCAAGCCGCTACACGCGCTCCAAGGTGCGTAAGGCCATCCCGCGCGACTACGCCTACATCATCGACGAGTTGTTGCACACGCACCCGGACGAGAACAACTATCGCGTGCGCTATCACGAGCGCATCGTGGAGTCCATCCTGGAGACCGCCAGCGCCGACGACTTTATCGAGTCGCTCGCCTCGCTCATCAAGCGCCTGGCCGTCGACCACCTGCACCTGGTGGGCGACATCTTCGACCGCGGCGGCGGCGCGGCCAAGATTATGGACCGTCTGCTCACCTACCATTCACTCGACATCCAGTGGGGCAACCACGACCTGCTGTGGATGGGCGCTGCGGCCGGTGAGCCTGCATGCATCGCCACGGTGCTGCGCAACAACCTGCGTTACGACAATTACGAGATCCTCGAGAACGACTACGGCATCTCGCTGCGTGAGCTTGTCGCCTTTGCCGATGCCACCTACACCGCCAGTGAGTCCATCACCCCGCTGATCAAGGCCATCAACGTGCTGCTCTTTAAGCTCGAGGGCCAGATTATCCAGCGCCACCCCGAGTTCGATATGACCGACCGCCTGTTACTCGACAAGATCGACCACGACACCGGCACGGTCACGCTCGCCGACGGCAGCGTGTGGCCGCTCACGACCAACGACTTCCCCACCGTCGACCCGGCGAACCCCTACACGCTCACGTCTCAGGAGCAGCACATCATCGACAAGCTCGTGTCCGAGTTTGTCACCGCCGATCACCTGCATCGCCATATCGATTTCCTCTACACCCACGGCTCGATGTACAAGGTCGCCAACGGCAACCTGCTCTTCCATGGCTGCGTGCCGCTCAACGAAGACGGCACCTTTAGCAGCATGAACTGCCTGGGCACCTGGCACGCCGGCCGCGATTATCTCGATTTTTGCGACCACATCGCCCGCCGCGCCTGGCGCGTGGGCGACCGCGACGCTCTCGATTGGATGTGGTACCTGTGGATTGGCTTCAATTCACCCGCCAGCGGACGCCTGGTGCGTACCTTTGAGCGCGCTTATATCGCCGATAAGAGCACCTGGGTCGAGCCGATGGATCCGTACTTTACGCTTACCAAGTCGCCCTCGGTCTGCGACGACATCATGCGCGAGTTTGGCGTCGCGCCCATGGCATGTTCGCCGACCGGCCACATCATCAACGGCCACACGCCCGTTAAAACCACCAAGGGCGAGCAACCCATCCGCGCCGAGGGCAAGCTACTGGTCATCGATGGCGGCTTCTGCCGCGCTTACCATCCCAAGACGGGCATCGCCGGCTATACGCTCATCTCGAGCTCGCGCGGCTGCCGCCTCAAGTCGCACCGGGCCTTTACGACGGTTGCCGAGGCACTCACGCGCAACGTGGACATCGAAAGCGAGACCAACCGTTTTGACCAAGCAGACCGTCGCCGCATGGTGAGCGACACCGATACTGGCGCCAAGATTCGCAACCAGATCCAGGACTTGCGTCAGCTGCTCGATGCATATAGAAACGGTGCTATCGAGGAGCGCGCCTAGCACCACCCGCGGGGATTGGCTAAACTTGCTGAGTTTGTCATCCCCGCGGCGCTTCGGCGCCAGCTTAAGGCAGGTACCATGCAAAAGCTCCTTGCGCAGATCATGAAATTTGGCGTCGTCGGTGTCATTGCCACGGTTATCGACTTTGGCATTATGAATCTGCTCCACTACGGTCTGGGCCTCAACATCCTAATCGCCAACACCAGCGGCTTTATCATCTCACTCATCTTTAACTACCTCGCAAGCATGAAGTACGTGTTTGCGCACAAGGAAGGCATGAGCCGCCGCCGCGAGTTCATCATCTTCGTCGTGCTGTCCGTGATCGGTTTGGTGCTCAACGACGGCATCGTGCTGGCGCTCAACGCCGGCCTGGGACTCGAGGCCAATATCGCCAAGATCTGCGCCACCGCGCTTGTCATGGTCTACAACTTTGTGACCCGAAAGATCTTCCTGGAGGGCGACGAGACCAAGTAGCTCGCAGCCTTACGATGCCCACGGATGACGCGCGTCGAGCGCTGTATTGTTCGTGGGCTTTGCTCGTTTACGGGAACATTTGCAACGTTTGCGGATTACCTCTTGAATATTTGGCGAGTTCGTATAGTTCTTTCCAAAGACCTTACGTTTCCCATGCAAAAGCTCTAAAGTATCCTCTGCTCGATTCATCAACGCATTGGATGTGATTACGTGCGCAAGGCGCTGGCACAACCTCATACCAAGCAGTTCCTCAAGTTTGCTGTCGTGGGTCTTGTCTCCTTTGGCATCGACTGGGGCATGCTCATTGCGCTCGTCGAGCTGTTCCACCTCGACTTTTTGATGAGCACCACGGTTTCGTTTATCACGTCCGTCGTGGTCAACTACTGGCTCAGCATGAAGTACGTGTTCGACCACCGCGAAGGCATGAGCCGCAAGCGCGAGTTCACGATCTTCACCATCCTGTCGGTGATCGGCCTGGGCCTCAACGACCTGTACATGTTTGTGGGCGTCACGTTTTTGAGCATCGGCTACCAGGCCATGAAGGCCATCGCCACGTTCCTCGTCACCTGGTACAACTACTTCAGCCGCCGCTTCTTCCTCGAGGGCGCACGGTCGTAGTCGATTCACTATTTGCTTGAATGTATAACCGGTTGGAATTCCCGTTCCAACCGGTTTTTTGTTTGCCGAGAGACCCGGCGATCCAGTCCAATTCGCGTTAAAAACGGGCGGCCCGGATGTTTGTCCGAACCGCCCGTCTGACGCGCTATGTCGAGGCCTCTAGCCCGTTACGTAATACCAAACGACGTTGTCGCCATTGGAGAGAACGTAGTTACTGCAGGCCGTCATGGGCGTTGTGCCGTTGACGGAGTACATCCACCCGCTCGTGCCGCCGTACTGTTTCTCGGCCAAACCACCAATCGCGGAAACATACGTGCCGTACGACGAGCCGTGTGCGTTGACAGAAAGGCCCAGCGCGCACAGGGCATCGTAAACGGTAGCGCCTTCTTTAAAGGTAAAGGTGCCGCCAGAGGACACAGGATTGCCCACAGCGCTCGATGTGACCGAAACCGTCACCGTAACGTAGTTGGACTCCTGTGAGCCGCTTTGGCTGCCCGAAGAGGCGTTTCCACCATTAGAGGATGAGGCTCCATCAGACGACTGGCCACCGCCCGAAGAAGCACCGCCAGACGCATTGGAAGTATCACCGGCTCCCGTATTTTGGGCAGCGGATTTATCGCCAGACTTCTTGCCGCCCCGGTCCTCGGACTTCTTGCTATCCGAGTTTTTGTCCGATTCCTTGTTTGAAGACTCGGAATCGTCCTTGAACTTGGACTCATCAGAATCCTTGGACTTGTCTTTTGCATCATTCGATGACTTGGAGCCCTCGGAACTGGCCTCGCCCGAAGTCGTAGTCGAGCCAGACGCCTTGGTGTCCTTGGTGACGACGCTCTCCCCCGTCACGGTCTGAACGATCCAGTCGATGGACCAGGCGCCGCTCTCGGAAGGATGGACGAAGCCCAGCGAGACGACGATCAGAATGGTGCACGCGGCGGTCAGGACGCCAGCAAGCGCCTTCCGCCGAGGGGCGGACGCCGCCGAAACGGCGCCCTGTTGCTTTGCATCGTCGAACTGAATGAACGAGGAATCTGGTTGCTTGGGGTCAGCGTCCTTGGATTTATTGGACACAGCCCTCACCTACCGACGTTTGGTGAACACGAACACGCCGACGATGGCGAGTCCGATGACGCCGGCGGCAACGCCAACAATGGCGAGCGGATTGGTGCCAGTCTCCTGCTCGGAAGCACCAGAGGGCTTCTTAGCAGTGGTCGTGGAAGCAGCGCCCGTATCGGACTTGGAATCGGACTTCTTGTCGGACTTGCTGTCCTTCTTGTCAGACTTCTTGTCAGACTTCTTCTCGTCCTTCTTATCGGACTTATCGGAGTCCTTCTTGTCGGACTTGTTGTCCTTGGTCTCGGTCTTGGTCGACACCGTCGTCTTGGTCACCGGCTTCTTGCCCGGGGCAATAGCGCCGCCCTTCGAGCCGGAGCCAGAACCCGCGCCAGCGCCAGTGCCGGAACCAGTACCGGTACCAGAACCGCCGCCGCCATTCGAACCAGCGCCGCCATTGCCGCCAGGGTTAACGGCATTCTTGGTCCACTTGGCATACAGCGTCATATCGGCCGTCACCGGCGTACTGAAGTCGTACGCCTGCGTGCAAGCCTCATCGGTATACCAACCGCCGAAAGTGTAGCCATCGCGCGTCGGATCGGCCGGCTTGACCAGCTTGCCATCGACCGTAGCAACAAACTTAGTGTCGCAAGCAGACCCGCCGTTGGAATTAAAGGCAACCGTCCAAGACTCAACGGCCCCAAGCTTGAACAGCGTGCCCGAGTCATTGATGTAGTACAGGTTGCCAGATGCATCGGCAATGACCGGAGAGTCACAGTACTGGTAATGGCCAGCCGCATCATAAATCTGCGTCGCCTCTGCATCGCCGAGCGTATAGCGATACACGCCACCACCAGCAGAGTAGTTGACGTAATCCTTGCTATCCGCACTGTTAACGGTGAAGTACACATAGGTCTTGCCGCCCTGAACACTCACCAGCGGGGTAGCAGCAATACCGTTGAGGCCAGCCGGCAGCGCCTTGCCGTCGGCAGCAGCGACCATCGTGGTCTTACCCGTCTTCAGGTTATAGAGAACCAGAGCAGAGCCAGTAGCCGTCTGTCCGCCGACAATCAGATTGTCACCAGACACCGCAGGGGCGCTCAGATTATTCGTAAGGCCCAGATCAACCGTCTTCTGCTCGCTAAGTACGCCCTTCGCCGAAAGCGAAATCACATGGAGCTTTCCGTCGTGCGTCATCTGATAGAAGGTCGAACCATTGGACGGATCGGCAATGCAATCGGCATTTGCGACAGCGCCAAGCTTCATGGTCGAAATGACATCGCCCGTCGTCTTATCAATGCACTTAAGCGTACCCGCGCTCGTAGGAACGATGGCATACTTATCCGTCAAAGCCGCACCAGTCCAGTAATAGCCCTCGGTAGGGTCGATGTTCTGCCAAGAAACTTCGCCCGTGGCAATCTTAATGCGCGCAAAGGAGCCGTTGCCGTAGGTCGCGTTGTAATTCTCGTCATACGAAATATCGACCGAGCCTACATAGACGTACTCGCCGTCCGAAACGACGGTGCAGGAGCTCTGCGTCAAGTCCGTCAAACCAGGCGTCAGCCACTTGCAGATCAGCTTGTCTGCAGTAATCGCCTGGACCGCACCGCCGTTGAGCGGAACGATGATAAGGCCATTGGTATAGATCGGACGAGAGGTATAGCTCACCTTGGAGGCAAGCGGCGCAGAGGCAACCTTTTTGCCCGTGGACGAATCGATCTTAATGAGCTCGTTCTCGGTCGCGATGTACACAAAGCCGTTAGCAATGACAGGCTCGCTGCAGTTGGCATACTGCTGACCAGACTCGGCCTTCCAATCGAAGGCCCACTTAAGACCGGCGGCCTGCGCAGGCGTCTTGGCATCCGTTACGGTCGAACCGTTGCCACTGTTGCCGTAGCCGGCCCACTCGGCATCCCAATCAGGAATCGTCGCGCTCGGATCCACGACAATCTTGTCGGGATCGGGCATGGGCGAATTATCGGTGGTATAGGCAAGCGTGACCTTATCGCCGCTCTTGAGCGTAATCTGATTGGCGCAGAGTAAGGAGGGCTCTCCGTTGATATACAGATGCCAATATTTATTGGTCGCAGCATCCCAACCATACGGCTTGTGATCGAACGGCGAAGTAATGGAATTCAGGAACCAGTACTCACCACTCTGGGAGCCGTTGTACGCAACGCCCTTGGCCTTCAGAACTGCCTCAATAAGGTTCTGGGCCGTGGAGCCTTCGGGCAGAGAAACATTGCTTGCCGTGCCCCAACGCGTATTGTTCCCGTTGACATCGGGACCGATAACATCGGCGGATCCAAGCACCTGACCGGGGAGGGCATCGGCGTCAGCACCATACATAAAGGTGACGGCATCGCCCTCTTGGAGCTCATAGGCACCGGCGCCAACGTCGGCGAACTTGCCATTTACATAGAAGCGCCAATAGCTATTAGTCGCAGCATCCCAGCCATAGGACTTACTATCGAACGGCGAAGTAATGCCGTTGAGGAACCAGCCCCAAGACGATTCGCCAGCATCGAGAGTAAGACCGGTCTGCTCAAGGAGATCCTTGGCAGTAGAGCCCGCCTTGAGACTCGTCTGGCCCGTCGAAGCCCAAACCTGCTGCTTGCCGTCCTTGTCCTTACCAAGGACCTGAACGGAAGCATGGACGGAATCGGACGGCAACTGGTCGCCCCAGCCACCGTAGAACCACGTAACGGTATCGCCAGCATGAATGGTGACATTGTCTGCCGTGTAGTCGCTCGACTTGCCGTTGATGAACAGCTGCCAATAGGTCGAATAATCTTGGGGCGTACCCAGCTCAACACCGTTGTACTTAAGGCTCAGAATGAAGGAGCCAGCAGCAACGGCGTCGATGTCATTCGCCTCAAGCGCGACCTTCGTAAGGTCAAGTGCGCTCGAACCGGACGTCACCACATACTGCGCGTTATCGACCCAAGTCTGAGTCTTGCCCTGGGCATCGCGACCAATGACGGTCACATTTGCGGCAACCTGGTCTTTAACGACAGGGGATGCGCTACCACCCGTAAAGGCAAACTCAATCTTCTGCCCCGGGGCGAGCTTAACGCTGCTCGCGCCAACCGAGGAAGACGCGCCGTCGACGAACAGCTGCCAGAAGGCATGAGTCGTCGGATCGTAGGCAAGCGTGCGGCCATCTGTCGGGGACGTGATGCTTTTGAGGTAGAAGCCGTATGCCGTGTTCGGTTCGTAATCCGCTTTAAAGCCCGTCTTCTGCTGCAGCTTAACGAAGGCATCCGCAGCCGTCGCGCCCTCGTCGAGCTTGAGCTGCGTAGGTGCCACCCAGGTCTGAGCCTTGCCGTCGGCATCGGTGCCGATAATCGAGAACGAGACCTCGACTTGCTTCTTGGCGACATCGCCGGTTTCTGTCGGGTTCTCTGTCTGAACGGCAGCCGCGGCGGCAGATCCTGCTTGGCCAGCGGATGCCGCTGAAGACTGCTCGCTCGCGACAGGGCTCTCCCCCGTCGCCGAGCCTTCGTCGCCAGTTGCTGCCTTTGTTGCGGCGGCACTAGCTGCAGGCGCGCTCCCAGAATCCGAAACCTCGGCGCCGCTCTGCTCAGCGGCACCGCCCGCAAGCGCTGCGTCCTCGCCCGGCGTCGTAGCCTGAGCCACAGCCTCGGCAATGCCCTCGGCGCCCTCGGCCCACAGCTGAGCCGGCGTGGTGCCAAAGGCCATCGCGAAGGCCAGGAATGCCACCAGGCCGCGCTTGGCTACGCCGCGTGCAATCGCGCCACGGCGATGCAGCGAGGCGCGCTCGCGCTCGTCCTCAAACATATCCATTTGTCCCCCATTGTCTGTACTTGGAGCATTGCCCAGCGGCTGCCCCACGTCATCGCGCATGTTACGCTCGAGTTCCCCCATCGGGGTCCCCCTTCCCTCCAGAGCCCTATGCACACCGGCGGCATACGCCGCAGCCGCATGCAAGATGGGAGGCGATCCGACTTAACCTTAACGACTCGGGCGCGCCGTCCGATCTGCGACGCGAACATCCCGAGCCAAGAGGAATTACGGTTACTGGTACAGCCGGGGACTTGCACCCCGATTCCCCCAAACGCGCAGGAAAACCGCGCATTCGTGCGTCTCCGCACCACCATCTAGGCCATTGATTATTACCGTCAGTATGCTAACACGCAAAAGGGCCTCGCACACAGGCGAAGCCCAAGGTAAAAGCTATTGTTTGCGATAGGAAAATGCGGTGACGGTCACAGCCTCTAGTGCTTGCCGCCGTGACTGTTGAGCCAGATATTGCGGCCCAGCATAAGCGCCAGCACCAGCGCGCTCACGTAGCCCATAAAGCCAATGACTGGGATACCAAACACAACCGGCTCGATGCGTGCGTAGTACACCACCGACGAACCGATAAACAGGCCGGCGATAACGATAGCCATCGACATGCGGTCGATAATTCCGCCCAGCTGTCGCAGCGCCTTATCGCTGCTCATGATCTGCGTGTTCACCTTAAGCTGCCCGCGTGTGAGCATACGCGAAGCCAAGCCCAGGTACTCAGCCGCCTCGAGTGAGCCCTTCGCCGCGCGGTAGCTGCTCGCTGCAAAGTCGCGGCCCATCTCGCGCATGCGGGCATAGGTGCTCTTCTCGTTTTTGATGTGCGTCTGGATGATCTGGATCATGTTGACGTTGGGCATGTACTCGGTCAACAGGCCCTCGAGCGTCACCATGCCGCGGGCGAACATCGTCACCACGCTCGGCAGCTCAACGTCATTTTTGCGCGCGAGGTTTAACAGCGAAGTCAAAAACTCGCCGATATCCAGGTCTTTAAGGTCGAGCCCGGCAAAGTCGGCAACAATAAAGTCCAAGTCGGACAAAAAGGCCGAATGATCGAGCTCAGCCGAGTCGCCACGCGTCACGGCGAAGCGCATGAGCGAATCCTTGAGCTTGGGCACGTCACCCTCGGCCACGGCGAAAATCATGTCCTTGACGATACCGCGGTCGTGACTCGACATACGCCCGACCATGCCCAGGTCGATAAAGTAGACAATGCCGTCCTTGAGAATAATGTTTCCCGCATGCGGGTCGGCATGGAAAAAACCGTCATCGAGCACCTGCGTCGAGTAGTCCTCGACGATTGCGGCACCGATCTTTTCCAAGTCATAGCCCTCGGCCACCAAGCGTTCAGGATCGGCGATCGAAATGCCGTCAACGTAATCCATGACCACCACGTGCTCGGTACACAGGTCCAGATAGGATTTAGGGCACGTCACGCCATGAACGCTCTTATGGAACTCGTAGAAGTCATTGAGGTTCTTGGCCTCGGCCAAAAAGTTGGTCTCCTCGCGAAACGAGGTCCACAACTCCTCGACTACGCCGTGCAGATCAACGAATTGATCGGTGTTGACGAACTTGGAAACGATACGCACCACCGAGCGGATGATATCGATGTCCTGCGCCATAACCTGCTGCGCACCGGGGCGCTGCACCTTGACGGCCACGTCCTCGCCCGTCACCAGACGAGCGCGGTGCACCTGCGCGAGCGATGCGCTACCAAGCGGATTGGGGTCGATCGCATCGAACATCTCCCCCAGGCGCAGGCCGTATTCTTCCTCCAGACAGCGAAGCACTACCTCGTACGGCACCGGCTCCACGTCGGAGCGCAGACGACGCAGCTCGTCGCAAAAGCGTTGCGGCAGAATCTCGGACCGGTTGGCCAGAATCTGTCCCATCTTGACGAACATGGGGCCGAGCTCCTCGAGCAGGCGGCGCAAACGAACCGGCGTGAGGTTATCCCACACGCGGTACTTTTTGACCAGGCGAACAATCTGCCCGATGCGCTCGCGGCGACCCGCCGGCGTGAGCTGGTATTCCTCGTCCGGCGCCATCGCGTCGGGCTCCTCGGGCACCATATCGACAGCGCGCGGCTTCTTGCGAGCGCCCGAGACGGCGGCGTCGACCTCATCGACAACCGCCGCCTCGTCACCCAAGGGATCTAGATTGTTGTAATCGGTGGTGGAATCTGCCATCTGCGCTGCTACTCGGCCTCTTCGGTATCCTTCGCATCGTCGGGCTCAACGGACTCGACAGGCACCGAGGTCACGTTGTCCTCGACCGAATCGACGATGTCGCGCACATGGGCCAGGAAGGCCGTGCGCTCGGGGGCGGTCATGACGCGGACACGGGCAAGGATAAGCTCGTCGAGCACGCGCTGGGCCGCGGTCTCGCCCTGCGTACCCAAGCGCTCGGTCAGATCGGAGATGGTACCGCCGGCCTGCTCGAACATATCGGACACGCTGCGGGCGATATCGGGGGTGGCGGTGTCCTTGCGGACCTGCTCGCCTTTGGTGTTAAGGTCGTCGAGGACCTTCTTGCCGCCTTCGACAGCAACGGCGGCAGCGCCAAAGCCCACGTTAATGGCGCCGTTAACAAGCTGATCGAGTTTCATAACCATGGTTGTCTCCAATCACAAACAACTGCATTGGCGTTCTTGTACCCAAGATTGAGTGAAAGCGACAAAGCGTTTTAGCGCTATTCGATCGACGGGAAATCCCTACCTCACGTTGTCGTTCATCGCGAAAGAGTTCTTCATGGCGCAGCTCGTGGTGTAGAGCACCTTGCCCAGTAGAGCATCGGTCTCTACGCGAACACGCTCGGCAAAGGCCTCATTGGCGCGTGCAAGCTCGGCAGGCACCTCGGCCTCGGGCAGAGCAGCTACGGCAGCATCGACGTCATGGATCTGCTTGTGGCCCATGCCACCGACCTTCTCCTGATAGTCCTCCACAGCGCGGCCGCACTCATGGAAACGGACGTCGGCCAGGGCGCCGATCAGGCGGTTGGCCCAGTAGAAGTTTTCGGACGTTACGCGAGCCTGCGTGTCGGCATAGTACTCGGGCATGGTCTCGACGTTGGCGTACAGCGGAACCAGCGCGTTAAACGAGTTGGA
>DBFBEA010000068.1:0-7659 GCA_048248475.1 Collinsella sp.
ACCCCAAGGCGATCGATTTCCCCCGTGCGCTTAACAGCAGAGGAGACTATCGTTTCTCGCTTTCGGGTCTTAAAACGGCCGTGACGCTCTACATCGAGCAGGAGACCAAGGCCGGGCGCACGATTCACCTGCCCGATCTGGCGGCTTCGTTTGAGGCAGCTGTCTTTGACGTGCAGTACAAGAAGGCCAAGAACGCGCTGCATGCCACCGGATGCAAGGAGTATTGCATCGGCGGCGGTGTCTCGGCTAATCCGCATCTGCGCGAGATGATGATCAAGAAGCTCGGTCGTCAGGGGATCCGCGTGACGGTGCCGCCCTTGTCTGCCTGCACCGATAACGCAGCCATGATCGCGGAGGTCGCCCGCCGTAAATTCGACCGAGGTGAAATCTCGCCGTTCGACATCGACGCCGATCCAAACATGACGCTGTAGCTGATACGGCGCGGTCCCCGGACGGAGGGGCCGGATATAAGGTTTCCTGCTCTACAGTCCTGCGCAAGACGAAGGCCACATTAAGTGGCCTTCTTTGCGTGCGGAACTCGCGATAAACCTTATATCCGGCCCCTCCGTCCGGGGACCGCGCCGTACCAGCTACAGCGTCATGTTTGGATCGGCGTCGACGTCGAACGGCGAGATTTCACCTCGGTCGAATTTACGGCGGGCGACCTCCGCGATCATGGCTGCGTTATCGGTACAGGCAGACAAGGGCGGCACCGTTACGCGAATCCCCTGACGCCCAAGCTTCTTGATCATCATCTCGCGCAGATGCGGGTTGGCCGAGACGCCGCCGCCGATGCAGTATTCCTTACATCCGGTAGCGTGCAATGCGTTTTTGGCCTTCTTGTACTGCACGTCAAAGACAGCCGCCTCAAACGAAGCCGCCAGATCGGGCAGGTGAATCGTGCGCCCGGCCTTGGTCTCCTGCTCGATGTAGAGCGTCACGGCCGTTTTAAGACCCGAAAGCGAGAAACGATAGTCTCCCCTGCTGTTAAGCGCACGGGGGAAATCGATCGCGCGGGGATTGCCCGTCTCGGCCAGCTTGGAAATGATGGGGCCACCGGGATAGCCCAGGCCCAACGCCTTGGCCACCTTGTCGAAGGCCTCGCCCACGGCGTCGTCGAGCGTCTCACCGAGCACCTCGTAGTCGCCCCATGCCTTTACGTGCACGAGCATGGTGTGCCCGCCCGAGACAAGCGTAAAGATAAACGGAGGCTTGAGGTCGGGCTGCGCCAGCAAGTTGGCAAACAGGTGCCCCTCCAGATGGTTGACGCATACGAGCGGCTTACCGGCAGCGTAGGCAAAGCCTTTGGCAAAGGCAACGCCCACCACGAGGGCGCCCACCAGGCCCGGACCCTGTGTCACGCCCACGGCGGCAAGCTCGCTGGGGGCAATGGCTCCACCCTCAAGACCAAGCGATGCTGCGGCATCCTCGAGCGCCGCATCCACGACACTCACAATCACCTCAACGTGTTTGCGCGAGGCGATCTCGGGCACCACGCCGCCAAAGCGGGCATGAAAATCAATCTGTGTCGACACCTGGTTGGCCAGCATATTGCCATCCGCATCGATAATCGCCACGGCCGTCTCGTCGCAGGAACTCTCGATAGCGAGCACTAGGCGGCGGCGCTCAATTTCGGCACGCTCCCCCTCGGAGCGCCCAGGCGCAGGCAGCGGCCATACGCGCTGCTCTGCCGCCGTCGGCTCGGGCGAAGCATTGTCGACCGGAAGCACGAGGGGCAGCGGAGCCGTCATGACGATGGCATCCTTGCCGGCACCATAGTAGCCGCGGCGACGGCCAGCCTCGGTAAAGCCCAGAGCGTTATAAAGCGCGATCGCTCCCTCGTTGCCGTCCTCGACCTCGAGCGAAGCCGTGGTGCAGCCGAGCATCTGGGCATCATAGCTCACATGCGACAGCAGCTTGCGGGCAATGCCCTCACGGCGATGTGCCGGGTCGACGGCGACATCCAGAATCTGCACATCACCGTCCACGACCATACCGCCGGCAAGGCCCAGCAGCTTGCCGTCGTCGTGTGCCACCCACCAACTACGCGGCGCAGCGACGTCCTCGCCCAGTTCGGACAGGAACATGCCCGGCGTCCACGCCTCGTGTCCGGCACCTTCAAAGCAGGCAGCCTCCAGCGCGCTCGCGCCCTCGGCATCCGCCGCGCCCATGGGGCGGAACTGCAGATGACGACCGGCGAGCTCATCGGCAACACCCGTAATTTCGCTCTGCGCACTCTCGGCAAGACCAAGACGCTTGCGCTCGTTTTCCTCGGCATCCGAAAGGCGCGTGTAAATCGGCAAGACGCGGGCCGGATCGCCGTCACCCGCAGCGTGCGCGAGCAGCAAGCCCTCGCCCGAAGGCCACCACAGGTCGCGCTCCACGCAGCGGGCGGTCTCGTCCTCACCCAGCAGCTTGCCATAGCGCACGAGACCGTCACCGGTCAGCTGAACCTGGTCCCAGTCCGCTGCTTGGCGCCACTCATCGAGCGCCACGGCGGCCTTGACCACGTGTTCGCGCTCAAATTGACGCTCGGGACCCTCATCGACCAGCATATACAGCGCCGGATATACCTCACCGCGCATAGCATCGGCCAAGATACCAAGCTTGCCGCGCACGCCAGCCTTCCACGCCGTCCAAGCGCAAGCGTCGAGCGTCGACACGCCCAGCAGCGGAACATTGGCACCGCGCGCGAGGCCCTTGGCAGTGGAGATGCCGATGCGCACACCCGTAAACGACCCCGGGCCGCGGCCGACCACGTAGCAACCAACATCGCTGCGATCCAGACCGGCTTGAGCCAGCACGCCATCAACGGTATTCACGAGCTCAACGTTTGCGTGACGGCGACACATGTGGTCGCCACTCACGAGCTTCGTCTCGCCCGTCTGCCCATCAATCCAGCTTGCCGCGCAGGCAAGCATGTCGGTCGAGGTATCGAGCGCCACCACCAGCGCGTTGTCGTTATGCAAGCTCATCTTGTACAGCCTTATCAATCAAATGGGAAAGCTCCATTGCGCGGTCACCGTGCGCCTCAAGCGTTATCGTTCGCACATCGCTGTCGCCCTCATCACGCTTGAGCGTCACCGAAAGATACTCATCCGTCAGCTCGTCCTGGAATTGTTCGCCCCATTCCAGCAGGCAAGCACCCTCATAGCCCAGCACATCGAAAATGCCCGTATCCTCGAGCTCGTAGGCATGCTCCAGGCGGTATAGATCAAAGTGAAACAGCGGAATACGGCCTTGATCGTGAACGGCCATGAGCGCAAACGTAGGGCTCGTAACCATATGCCCATCGCCCAGCCCGCGCGAGACGCCCTTGGTAAAGTGAGTTTTGCCCACTCCCAGGCCACCGGTCAGGATGAGTACATCGCCGTCCTCAAGGCACGGTGCAATTAGCTCGCCAAAGTACTCCGTATCGGCAGCGCAAGTCGTTTTGTAAGTACCTACCCCCAGGCGCTCCAGGGACATATATGCTCCTTATTATTCCGAGGCGTCCTCTGGTGCAGGATGTCGCTCCAGATAGTCGCCCAGCATCTTAAAGTCTTCCTCCAGCAGCTCCTGCCATGCCGGATTGCGCAGCGCTGCTGCCGGATGGAACGTGGGCATTACTACAAAATGCCCCATCTGGTGGAACCTGCCGCGCAGCTTAGTAATGCCAATCTCGGTCTTAAGCACAAAGTGCGTCGCGGGGTTGCCGAGCGTCACGATAATATCGGGCCAGATGCTTCGAATCTGCTCACGCAAAAACGGCGAGCAAGCCAGCACTTCCTCGGGACGCGGATTGCGGTTTCCCGGCGGGCGGCACTTAAGCACATTGGCAATGTAGACGTCTTCGCGTTTAAGACCCGCCAGGGACAAAATGCCGTTGAGGTCCTCGCCTGCCGCCCCCACAAAGGGTTCGCCCTGCAAATCCTCATTGCGGCCCGGTGCCTCGCCAATAAACATCACGCGAGCGCGGGGATTTCCCACGCCAAACACGATATTGTGACGCGACTGGTAGAGCTGGCAGAGGTGACAATCGCCCAGAACGGCCTCGATCTCCTCGAGTGCGACCTCACGCGGCGCCTGATGGGTATGGCCCGGGATGTGCATGACGCCCATAGCGGCTCCTACACGTAGACCTTGTCGAGACGCATGCCAAAGCCGCAGGCGACCTCGTAGTTAATCGTTCCGCGCAGTCGGGCCATCTCGTCCATAGTGATCTCGGCATCGCCATCGCGGCCGACAATGATCATCTCGTCACCATACTCGGCCTCGGGAATCTCGTGTGCCGGGTTGGACTGAATGGCGACCATAAACTGGTCCATGCAGATATTGCCAACCTGATGCAGGCGCTCGCCGCGATACAGCACATCCATACGATTGGAAAGCGTACGCGATAGGCCATCGGCATAACCGATCGGCAGCGTGCAGATCTGAACGCGCGTACGCGGTACGCGGTAGGTAAAACCGTAGCCCACGCCCTCACCCATCGCAGGGTGTGCCACGCGCGTCACACGCGCATGGACGCTCATAACGGGATCAAGCTGCATCACGCGGCCACTCAGCTCGCACGGCTGCATGCCATACAAGCCAACGCCGGCGCGAATCATATCAAAATGCATCGAGGGGTCGAGCATCGAGGACGGCGTGTTGGCACAATGCACGATACCGCACTCAAAACCCGCATCCTTAATGGCCTGAACGGCCTCGGTAAAGCGCTGACACTGCAGCTTGTAGTCCCAACCCGAAGGCTCATCGGCCGTGGCAAAGTGCGTAAATACGCCGTCGCACTGAATACCGCGATGGAAATTAATACCGCGGACAAAGTCGAGCACCTGCGTGTAATGTACGCCGATGCGGTTCATGCCCGTCTCGATGGCGAGATGGTACTTGCCCACCTTGCCCGCCGCGACGGCACATTCGCCATACGCAAGAGCAAAGTCAGACGTATAGACCGAAGGCATGATATCAAACTCGAGCAACGTCGGAATGGCCTCGATAGGCGGCTCGCTTAGGATGAGGATGGGCTTCGTAATCCCGCCCTGTCGGAGCTCAACGCCCTCGTTAACCGTCGCCACGGCAAACATGTCGGCACCGGCCGAATACATGATCTTGGCGCACTCAACAGCTCCATGACCATAAGCATCGGCCTTAACCACGCAGCACAGGCGCTGACGTGGATTCAGCAAGTTCTTATAGGCCCTCGTGTTGCGACGGAGCGCCCCGCGGTCGATCTCGACCCAGGACCAGCGCGTCAAATCGGCTTTATTCATGATTAGTCATCCGACCCTTCGTTCATGATTCCCAGATCTTCGAGCGCATCCTTTGCCGCCAGTTCCATGGCAGGACCGATCAAGTCGATAAGATCGGTCGCGATGACGCTCTTCTCACCATACTCCGTCGCCGCGGCAAAACCGGCATAGCTGTGAAGTGCGACGGCGTACGAATACAGCAACTCCCAACGATCCATCTCGTCGCGCATGGTGGCAAGCGTGCCGGCCAAAATACCCGCGAGAACATCACCCGAACCGGCAGTTGCCAGAGAAGCCGGACCCGAGAGCGGCAACAGAACGCGCTCAACGCCACAGATAGCCGTCGTCGGCCCCTTGGCAATGACCACCAGATTGTCGGAGCCTGCAGCCCAGACAACCTTCTGCGCGGCTGCAATCGCGGTACCAAGGTCGTTCACCTCGTCACCGGCAACCAGACGCGAAAGCTCACGATAGTGCGGCGTCATAACCAACGGCTGCTCGCGACGATACATCTCGGGGTTACTATCAATACCGTCAATGGCAATCTTAGCAAGGCAGTTGAGTGCATCGGCGTCCAAAATAAGCGGTACATCAAGCTCGAGCAAGCCCGAAACCACCTGCATAGCGCCGGCAGACGTCGTCATACCGGGACCGCACAGTACGCAGCTGTACTTCTTTGCGATCTCGCACACCGTCATGCGCGCAGCGGCGCCAAAGGAGCCGCGGGAATCAGACGGAATAGCAAAGACGGGAATCGAAGGAAGTGCCATACGAATAAGATTAGCGCAGGCGTCAGGAGCCGCGACTGCCACGTAACCAGCACCCGCGCGAGCTGCAGACTTGGCAGCCATAATGGCAGCACCAGGATATTGCGCAGATCCGGCGACAATAAGCACAGAGCCACGGGAGTACTTATCGATATTCGTAGGTAGTGGAGCAAAGTAATCAACTAAGTCACCGGGCTCGACAATCTCGGCGGCGTGGTCGACATCATCGATGACCTCGTCAAGACGGTCGTAAAGATTGCCGCAGATCAAATCGCCAGCATACTCAGGGCCATCAGCGCTATACAAACCAATCTTGGGCGCAATCATCGTCACCGTATGCTCGGCACGAATGCAGTCGTCATCAACAACGCCCGTCTCGGCATTCAGGCCCGAGGGGACATCAATGGATACGACACAATCGGCGCATTCATTGACCGTAGGAATCCAGATGGAGAACGGCGCACGCAGATTCCCGTGAAAACCGGTACCAAAAATGGCATCGACAACAACATCGGCCTTATCGATCAAAACCTCGAGTTCGTCACGCGAAGGGCCGACGCAAACGTGCACATCGCGGCCGGCAGTACGACGAGCAACATGACGTGCCAGAGCAGCAGGAATCTCATCCGGTTCAACCGGAGAAACGATATCCACGTCCACGCCCTTATGGCTCAGGATATCGGCGGCAACCCAACCGTCGCCGCCATTATTACCAAAACCGACCAGAACGAGAACCCGATCGGGATTGAGCTTCAAGACCTCGTTGGCGGCAAACTCACCCGCTAGCTCCATAAGCTCGGCCTTCGAAGTCCCTTCGCGTTCGATGATATCCTCGAGACGAACGACTTCTTCGGTACTCAAAACCGGTTTCATCTATGCTCCTAGCGTATCTTGCGAAGCATCGCCCAGGTGCTCCGTCAATGCTGAATTCTGCAGCTGCTCAAGCTCATCTAAAACAGAGCGAGCCTCTTTAAATGTCTGCGCAACGCGTTTCTTGGTGCTCACCTTTTCATCTTTTGGCTTAGGCCGAGCATCTTCGGTAATCGCGATGGCATTCGCAACGGCCAAGTCTCCCGTAAGCGTAATGGAAAGAGCGACCTCAACAACACCCAGTTCTTGAGCGATCTCGAGAGCACGGCCCGAAAGCAGCGCCTTCGGTTTGCCGAGTTTATCACGCGTTACCGAAACATCCTTGCGACCCACGCCTTGACTAAAACCCGTGCCGAGAGCTTTAAGCACCGCCTCGCGCGAAGCAAAGCGGCTCGCATAGTGAGCGGCGGGGCGCGATGACGCATCGCAATACGCACGCTCTTCTTCGGTAAACACACGCCGAGCAAACGACGGCGTCTTTTCAAGAATTGATTTCATGCGGGAAATCTCGACGATATCAACGCCGATACCAGCTTCAGCCATGTTCACCTCCATATCGCACAGACTAAGTTATTGTAGCCCGTTCACAGAAGATGCGACAAACGAGGGTTATAAAACACAGCTACTATGTGAGACAAAAGCCCGTAAACGCAAAAAGGGGGAGGCCGCGAGGCCTCCCCCTTCTCAGTTCAAGCGTACGGCTCGGTGCCGTCCACCGGTCAGCGGCGCCCTGGCCTCCCACGGGCTGACCCCGCAGTACTCTCGGCGCGATGGGGCTTAGCTTCCGG
>DBFBEA010000069.1:0-6681 GCA_048248475.1 Collinsella sp.
GGCACCAACGTCACGGGCGCTTCCGACCTCACCCCGGTCGCCGAGCAGCTCGAGATGATGCAGAAGGTCCTGCCCGACGTTAAAAAGGTCGGCCTGCTCTACTGCACCGCCGAGTCCAACTCCGACGTCCAGATCAAGGCCGCCAAGAAGGAGCTCGACAAGCTGGGCCTCGAGTACACTGACTTCACCGTCTCGAGCTCCAACGAGATTCAGTCCGTCGTCGAGTCTGCCGTGGGCAAGGTCGACGCGCTGTACTCCCCCACCGACAACACCATCGCCGCGGGTGCCTCGCAGGTCGGCCAGATCTGCAAGGAGAACAAGCTCCCCTTCGTGACTGGCGAGGAGGGTATGTGCATGGCCGGCGGCCTGTTCACCCTCTCCATCAACTATGAGGACCTGGGCTACGCCGCGGGCGAGATGGCCGTTAAGATCCTGAAAGGCGAGGCTAAGCCCGAAGACATGCCGATCAAACACCTCTCGAGCAAGGACCTGGTCGTCGTCAAGAACGACGAGATGGCCGAGGCCCTGGGCATCGACCTTTCCGCTCTGGACGCGTAATACTATACGCGGCATGCGTCTAGAGCCCGTGCTCGCGCTTTAGCTGCGTTATTCAATATCTGAGCCACAGGGGCGGGCGCTGTAGACCGGCGTCCGCCCTGCTTGTTTCAGGTAAAACAAAACGTCTGTCCGCAGCTCTTTTATGCATTGTTACCGCTATTATGGAAAATCACGTGTCCACCCTATCCTAGGAGGTATGAAGCATGCTCATTGCATTGCAGGGCGCCGTTTCGCAGGGCGTCCTCTGGGGCATTATGGTGCTTGGCGTGTTTATCACGTTCCGCCTGCTCGACATTCCCGATATGACCTGCGACGGCAGCTTTGCCCTCGGCGGCTGCGTCTGCGCTGTGCTCATCGTCAATAACAACGTCGACCCGCTACTCGCCGTGCTGGCCGGCATGTGCGCCGGCGCCATCGCGGGCGCCGTCACGGGCATTTTGACCACCGTCTTTGAGATTCCCGCGATCCTCGCCGGAATCCTCACCCAGATCAGCCTGTGGTCCATCAACCTGCGCATCATGGGCAAGTCCAATACGCCCATTCTTGCCAAGGGCACCGTGTTTTCGGCCGTCAGCAATATGACCGGTCTGCCGCAGTCCACCGTTGCCATCATCTTGGGCATCCTGCTCGCCGTGGCTATCGTTGCCATCCTGTATTGGTTCTTTGGCACCGAGATTGGCTCGGCGCTGCGCGCCACCGGCAACAACGAGTACATGATCCGCGCCCTGGGCGTCAACACCAACTCCACCAAGATGATCGCCCTTGTGCTCTCCAACGCCCTCATCGGCCTTTCGGGCGCGCTCATCTGCCAGAGCCAAAAGTATGCCGACATTGGTATGGGCACCGGTGCCATCGTTATCGGTCTTGCCGCCATTGTTATCGGTGAGGTGCTCGGCCGTCTGCTGCCCGGCGGCCTCACGCAGTTTAGCGTCCGTCTTGCCTCCGCCGTCTTTGGCTCCGTGGTCTACTTCCTTATCCGCGCCATCGTGCTGCAAATGGGCATGGACGCCAACGACATGAAGCTGCTCTCCGCCGTGATCGTCGCCGTGGCCCTGTGCGTGCCCGTGGTTTGGGAGCGCTATAAGCTCCGCAGCTCCTACACGAAGGGGGATGAGGCAGATGCTTAAGCTCTCGCACGTCAAAAAGACCTTTAACAAGGGCACCGTCACCGAGAAGCGCGCGCTCACCGGCGTCGACCTCACCCTGAATGACGGCGACTTTGTAACCGTGATTGGCGGCAACGGCGCCGGCAAGTCCACGCTGCTCAACATGATCGCCGGCGTATATCCGCTCGATTCGGGCGTTATCGAGCTCGACGGCAACGATATCTCGCGTCTGAGCGAGTCGCAGCGTGCCAAGTACCTGGGCCGCGTGTTCCAGGACCCCATGCGCGGCACCGCAGCCGACATGCAGATTGCCGAGAACCTGGCCCTCGCCAAGCGTCGCGGCCAGCGTCGCGGCCTTTCGTGGGGCGTCACCAAGGCCGAGAAAGATGAGTACGTTGAGCTGCTCAAGCGCCTGGACCTTGGTCTGGACACGCGTCTCAACGCCAAGGTCGGCCTGCTCTCGGGCGGACAGCGCCAGGCACTCACCCTGTTGATGGCCACGCTCACCAGGCCGCGCCTGCTGCTGCTCGACGAGCACACCGCGGCCCTCGACCCCAAGACGGCCTCTAAGGTGCTCAACCTGACCGAGGAGATCGTCGACGAGAACCATCTGACCACGCTCATGGTCACGCACAACATGAACGACGCCATCCGTCTGGGCAACCGTCTGATCATGATGCACGAAGGCCACGTGATCTACGACGTGGCGGGCGATGAGAAGAAGTCGCTCACCGTAGCCGACCTGCTGCAGAAATTCGAGGAGGTCTCGGGCGGCGAGCTCGCCAACGACCGCATGCTGCTAAGCTAAACCTACCAAAAAGGGACAGGTTTATTTTGGCAGGTTTTATCTGCGCAAACGTCAAAACCGCCGCTAAGGGACAGGCGCCCTTGCGGCGGTTTTCGCATATTATGTCGATAATCCGATATTCAACCAGACATTCTGGCTAAGGACTAAGGAAACTGCCATGAAAAGACTCCCCCGCCTTGCGTTAGCCACCGCGTTGTTTGCCGGCGCGCTCGCAGGCATCCCAAGTCTCGCTTTCGCGGGGAACCTGCCCGCCGCTATTGACGGCTCCGTGGCCGTCATGCACACCAACGACATCCACGGCAGCTACAAGTACAGCTACAACGCAAGCAAGGGCACCGGCACTGTGGGCTTCGACGGACTGGCGGTTCTCTATAGCGCCCAAAACAGCGCCCCCGATCTTTTGCTCGATGCGGGCGACACCTTCCACGGGCAGTCCTTCGCCACCATGAGCGAGGGCAAGAGCATCGCCGAGCTCATGGACACCTTCTACGCCGACGGCTACGACGCGACCACGCCAGGCAACCACGACTGGAGCTACGGCGCGGACAAACTCCGCACCATGACCGGCTACAGCACCACCGGCACGCCCTTCGCCATGCTCTGCGCGAACGCAAAGTCTACGAGCGGCGTATGGAGCTCGAGCATCACGAAGACGCTCGATCGCACCTGGGAGGATAGCGAGGATCACTCCACATTCGACTACAAAATCAAGGTCGGCGTCGTGGGTGCCATGGATGAGTCGCTGGAATCCTCGCTGCGCGCGGACCTGGTCGCGGGTACGTCGTTCTCGAGTGCCGCGAACGCCATCAATGCCGAGGCAGAGCAGCTGCGCAAGGAGGGCTGCGATGTTGTTGTGTGTATCGCGCACACGCTCGACGCCAAGACCTTTGCCACGCGACTCCGTGGCGTCGATGCCCTTATCGCAGGCCACGAGCACATCAACCTTAACGAGAAGGTGACGGGAGCCGACGGCAAGACAATCCACGTTGTCGAGGCGGGCAGTGCCTTTGCCGAGGTGGGACTGCTTTCCATTCCGTACAAATACGACACGAATGGCACCGAGACGACCGACGATGACACGGTCACGGTCCCTGCAGACGACAGCAACGAGAAGCTCTACACCGCCAAGAACGTCAACGACCTTTTGGCAGACCCCGACAAGGGCCCCGACTACCAAAGCCGCCTTGAAGCCGTCCGCAACAAGATCAAGCCGCTCGACGAGGACTTTGAAAACGAATCGAACAAGGTGCTCGGCACATCCACCACCAACTATTTCTACGGCGAGGACGCCGCAGGCACGCATGGTTGGGAAATGGTGCGCACCACCGATTTCCGTCCCAGCAAGGAGGGCGACACCACCAAGGCCCAGACCATCGGCCACGTGATTTGCAGCTCCTATCTTGACCTGACGGGCGCGGACCTCGCTATCGAAAACGCTGGCGGCATCCGCGGCGGCATCGCGGCGGGCAACGTGACCGCCGGCAACGTCATCGCCATCTCGCCCTACGGCAACACCGTGGAGACCTGGGCCATGACCGGCGCGGACTTCCTCGCAGCGCTCGAGCACTCGCTACAAATCAGCGACGATTGCAACGACAGCTACGAGCTTCAGCAGGCTTATGTGGCGGCCGGTCACACCGAGCAGGAGGCGCAAGACAAGTACAAGTGGCGCGATGACTCTGGCAGCGTTCTCTCCTTTGGCGGCATCAACGTGACGATTGATTGGACACAGCCCGAGGGCAAGCGCATTGTGAGTGCCACACTCACCAAAGACGGCAGCACGCTCGACCCCGCCAAGACCTATACCGTCGCCACCAACAACTACATCATCACCAACACGACCGACTTTCCCACCTTTGCACACGCCACCAAGTACACCGAGTGGGGTACCTGCGAGTCAGCACTGAGGGCGCTGATCGGGCAGAACGGCTGGGAGAGCAAGATGGCCGGGCTCGCCGGCACCATCGGCTTCGGCTCCGCAGCCGTGGACCCCACGCCCTCACCGGCCCCGACGCCTAAGCCCTCGCCTAAGACGGACACGACGACCACGAAGGTCATCACCAAGAAGACGACCGGTAAGCTCGCCGCAACGGGAGACCGCACGCTGGCAGTAGTTGGCGCGTGCCTTATCGGCGGCATCATCGTCATCATGCTCGGCATTATCTGGAAGCGTCGACGCTAAGCTACACCGCCGGGCCTTACAGCCCCGCCGCGTAAACCTTATATCGAGCACAGAAGCCCGTCCGAATTTGATCGGACGGGCTTCTTGGTGGGTATCATGGTTGAACGATCATTAGGAGGTTTTCCCTACATGGAATTGTTTGAGCCGATTCTTCATTTCTTTGAGCAACGGTGGGTCCACAACATCATCTGGGCCGTCATCTTGGCGATAGGCACCGCCGTCGCCGCCAAGGTCGTATCCAAGACCCTGAACCATCTGCTTAACCGAGACGATAACCCGCTTCCGGCATCGAGTATCTTCATCAACATCGCGCGCGCCGTCATCTGGATGATTGGCGGCAGCTTTATCCTCGATAACTGCTTTGGCATTAACGCAAACGCGCTCGTCGCCGCCCTTGGCGTCGGCGGCATCGCCATCTCGCTCGGCTTTCAGGACACGCTGTCAAACCTTATCGGCGGCATGCAAGTGACCTTTATGGGCATCATCAAACCCGGCGACAATATCGAGGTCGGCGGCGTATCCGGCGTGGTCCAAGACATCACTTGGCGTCATACAACGATTGAGGATGCCTGTGGACAGACCATCATTGTGCCCAACTCCAACATCTCCAAGAACACGCTCGTGCATTTGATGCCCTTTGGACGCGTGGCCGTGCCCGTTGCCGTAAAGGACACGTCTAAGTGGGCTTCCCTTGACGTGCTGGCAGACGAGCTCACGAGCGCAACCAAAACGGCCGTCTCGCCCATCTCGGGCTTTGACAAAGAGCCCTACGTGCTCTTTAGCGAAATCGGCGACTTTGGCATCAAAGGAAAGATCATCTTTATCGTCAGCGACGACAGCACCACTTTCACCGCTGCCGACGCCTGCATCCGCGCCATCGCCCCCATCATCGCCTAAACCACCGCAAAGGGGTCAGGCATCTTTGTAGTGGTTTTCATTCGTGGTACCATGGTTCATATAGTTGTTTAAACGACTAAGGGAGCAACATTATGGAAGAGGCCTATCGTCAAGCACGCAAGCGCGGCGAGCAAGGACGTCGACGCGCCATTAGCCAAAGCGAGCATCCATACCTTACGGACCTCGATAGCTTGGTTGCTCAGCTCCCCTTAGGTCAGCGAGAGAATGTCGGCCTGCGGGATATTCCGCTCGAAATGGTCGTCGGCACGGTCACCAAGGGCCGTCAGTCCGCCTTTTCGTGTAACTTTATGCCCCTGCTTCCGTTTAGCACCGAGTTCGCCCGCAAGTGGTCCAACCTCTACGACATCCAGGTGACCGAGGGCTATCGCGACCCCGTCATCGTCACCGAGTTCATGCATCGGTTCTATGTCCAAGAAGGCAACAAACGCGTCAGTGTCCTCAAATTCCTAGACGCCCCGACGGTTTCGGCCAAGGTCACCCGTCTCTACCCCGGCACATGGGATTCCGTCGAAAGCCGCCTGTACGGCGAGTTCTGCGCGTTTTGGCGCGTCTGCCCCCTATACGAGATCGAGTTCTCGCGTGAGGGAAGCTACGAAACGCTCGCGAAGATGCTCGGTCAGAACCTTATCGAAAAATGGCCGCAGAAAAAGGTCGACTACCTGCGCCACACTTTCCTGCTCTTTAAGCGTGCCTACCTTCGCGCAGGCGGCGATCACCTGGACATTACGCCCGCCGACGCCATGCTCGTCTACCTCAATGTGTACAACCAGGACCGCCTGCTGGATACGCCAACGGATATCGTCGTAAACCGCCTGTGCAAGATCTGGCGCGAGCTGGTCATTGCCGGCAAAAATGACGAGGACAAGGTCGATCTTGTCGAAGCACCGAGCGTCGACGAGGAGGAGACGCCCGCCAAGTCCACCTCTGGCGTGCTCAACTTCTTTATGGGCAAGACCGTCTACTCGACGGCCAACCCCCTGCGCATCGCCTTTATCCATGAGTTCCCCTGTGCGACGTCGAGCTGGGACAGCCTGCACGACCAAGGGCGTCAGTATCTCGATGAGCACTTTGGCGGTATCGTGCGCACCGAGGCGTTCGAGGACTGTCAC
>DBFBEA010000070.1:0-5316 GCA_048248475.1 Collinsella sp.
CCTGCTCGTAGACCTTGTTGTCCTGCCAGTCCTTGAGTCGCTTGGGCTCGGACTTGGAAAGACCGGCACGCATGGGAAAACCGGTCTTGGGCAGATTCATCGTCTGCTTGTACTCGTTTGCCACGGTACCCCTTTCATGTCGTGGGCGCGCACGCCCGTTGGGCACCAAAAAAGCGCCCGTCCCTACAAGCTGGGACGAAGCGCCACAAAACGGACTGTACGCCCGCAAAAGCTCTTCGTTTAACCACCCAGCTTAGATGCCCTCGCCCGCGTATTCGCGCGCTCGCATCCGTTACTCGGCTGGCCTGTATCGACGACCATCTCGGCGATATCTACTAAGACGAGCCTGTGCGACGCGTCCGTTGGGACCGCAGCTCCGGGGTGATTTTCATCGGTCGCATGCACGGGTTCTCAGCGCTCCCCGCTCTCTGTAACATGCGGACGGCCGACTACTCGTCCCCATCAACGCTTATGCGGAGTATGCTAGCACGTTCCGCGCCGGCGAAAAACCCTCAACACTGGTTTTATACGTTCGAAATTTCTCGTGGTCGTTAGCCTTCTCTAGGAGCAAAATACCTGAAAGCACTTTAACTAACGAAAGAAGGCTGCCATGCGCACAATCGGAATGAGCGACTACACCGTCGGCGAGGATTGCTTTACCGAGCTGCCCGCCGCACTGGCGGAGTACGGCGCGAAGAAAGTCGCCATCATTGGTGGCAAGCGAGCCCTAGCTGCGGCGCTGCCGGGCATCGAGGCGGCGCTTGAAGGTACCGACGTCGAGATTCTGGAGACGCGCGTCTACGGCACCAACAGTACGCGCGCCAATATCGCTAAGGTCGTGAACTCCCCCGCTTGCCAGCAGGCAGACGTGCTTATCGCCTGTGGCGGCGGCAAGGCACTCGACACCGTCAAGACAGCGGCAATCGAGCTCAAGAAGATTGTCTTTACGGTGCCGACGATTTGCTCTAACTGTTCCGCCGCGACCGCCATTGCCGTCGTCTACAACGACGATGGATCGCTCGAGGGCTATTCGTACCCCAACCGACCGGCGCACATCTTCATCAATCCCAAGATCATCGCCGAGGCTCCGGCGGAGTACTTCTGGGCCGGCGTGGGCGACGCCCTGTCCAAGCAGCCCGAAGTCGAGTACGCCACGAGCGCCGGCGACCTGGAGCACACCGCCGGCCTTGGCCTGGCTCTTGCCCACACCTGTTCCGAGCCGCTGTTTACCTATGGTGTTCAGGGTCTTGAGGACGTTCGTCAGAATCTGTCGAGCGAGGCCGTCAAGCAGATCGCGCTCGACATCGTGGTCAACACGGGCTATGTCTCGAACCTGACAAACCAGAACGATTACTACTACAACTCGAGCGTGGCGCACGCGTTCTACAACGCCACCTGCAGCATTCCGCGTGAGGGCACCTACCTGCACGGCGAAGTCGTAAGCCTGGGCGTGCTGGTGTTGTTCGCCTACACGGGCGACACCGAGAACCTTAAGCGCTATGCTGACTTCAACAAGCAGATGGGGCTGCCCGTAACGCTTGAGCAGGTCGGGCTTTCCGAGACCGATATCCCTGCCCTGTGCGAGCACGCGCACGCCACCAACGAGTGGAAGCAAGGCAACCCGGAGCCCTTCACCGACGAAAAATTCGCCGCCGCCATCAAGGCCGCCAACGCCTACGGCCACACGCTCTAGACCCAGGCCAAAACCACCACAAGGGAGCAGTGCCCTTGTGGTGGTTTTTTATTGCTCCACCATTCAGTTCGTACTCGAACCCGGTTCTTTACGAGAAAGGGTTCGGGTACGATTTTTTATCGGAAATTCTGCGGAAGGACTACTCGGAACGGTAAACAGGAACGAACAAAGGCAGGGTATCATCGTGGTGATGGCATCCTGCCTTTTGTTTTGCGGAACCAAGGTCGCTTTATACGAACTTGATCGCCACTTATATGGCGCATTGATGGCAATTGCTGCGTACGTGCGTACCGGGAGCCCGTACACCTCTGGCAAGGCGTAACACACTAGACTTTGTTCCAAAGTCCGTGTGCTAAGGGGGCAGGCGCCTTAGAATTCCTGTGGAGTGTGTACGCACGTACGCAGGAAAACGGCAAAATTTCACTATATCGGGGCGTTCTTTCATCGGAGCGTATGGTATACACGGCTTAGTTCAACAAATAAGAATTTATATATAAAGGAGAATACTGATGAAACTGTTTTTATGTTCGCACTTTTCAAGTGTAGGAAGTCTGATAAAGGAAGAAATTGATAATAAGAAAGTCGCATTTATCCCAACAGCCTCGCTGCGTGAAGGCTACACCGGTTATGTCGGCTCGGCTCGAAAATTATTCAAAAAGTTGGGAGCAATCGTAACTGAAATTGATATTTCAACGGAGGCTTATTCAACGATAAAGGCTCTTTTTGAAGATGCGGATGTGATCTATTTTACCGGCGGAAATTCTTTTTTCCTTATAGACCAGCTCCGTAAAACGGGAACGGATGAGCTGTTGAAGAAAGAATTGGCAAACGGAAAACTGATGATTGGTAAATCGGCAGGTGCGATTGTATGCGCTCCAAGCATCCAATATATCGAGCAAATGGATGAAAAGCCGGAGGACTACACACAAGAAGATGATGCAGGGCTTAATTTGATCGATTTCTATGTTCTTCCGCATTTTCTTACAGCACCATTTAAGAAAGTTACCGAGAAAATAATGACTGAGTTTTCGGATTTGAATCTATGCCCAATTAACAATCGTCAGGGAATTGTAATTGATGGTGAAGGTTCAAAGGTTATTGGCAAAGACTAATTTAAAATTCCAGTTTGCTGCACTCGTTCCTAGCAGGGTTTGGGGCAGGCACGCCCCAACAAGAAGCCGTCCCAAAGGGGCAAGAATGGGGACAGCGGACGATTTCTTGGACCGTTACGCGGCCCTTCCCAGCGTGGAGCGGAACTCGGCCGGCGTGCGGCCACCGAGCGCATCGCTGCGCCTCTCCGTATTGTATCGGCCGATCCAGCCCCCGAGCTCCTCGATGAAGCGGGCGGGGGTCCAGTCCGACCAGTCCCTGCCGTGCCAGAACTCCTTCTTGAGCAGGCCGAAGAAGCCCTCCATCGCCGCGTTGTCCGGGCCGCAGCCCTTGGCGGACTGGATTGGCTACACTGATGTGGACGGTTCCGGGAGGGGCGCAAGAGACGGGAGGGCCGTGTACGCGTTCCTGCGCGAGGGCCGCGGGGAGGGGCTACCTGGGTACGGCGCCTGTCAACTCGGTCGACGTCTTTGATGACCGGGTCGTACTCAATATCAAATTCACGGATGATGCCAAAACGGTCACCCGTGAGAAAGTGTTGGGTTCGAGTGCTGTGGGCAATGTTCCAACATGCTGGGATCAAACTCGCTTGCCGGGATCACACGGTAGCCGTGGCGCAGGAGCAGGTCGACGAAAACACCGTTGCCCACGGTGAGCGTACCGCTGAACGTTCCGTCGTAGATGCGACCTACGCCACACGAGGGGCTGCGGTCCTGCAGGATGCACGCGGCGATCTCTTCCGGACCGCCCGCTTGCTCGCACATATCGAGCGCACGTTGAGCGCCTAGGCGAAACTCGCGATCGACCGAGATGCCCTCGCAGGTACGGACCTCGCCGTTCACAATCTCGGACGGCTTGCGCGGCGTGGGCAGGCCCCCAAAGACCTCAGGGCACACCAAGAGGACCTCGGTCCCTGTACGCTCGCAGGCCTCGACCAACTCGCGATGATAGTTGTCGAGCCCGTTATACTTGCAGCTCTCGCCCATCAAACAGGCACTCACCACGATCTTCATTTCCATCCCTCTCAAGCAAAACGCCCCATTTGAGTAAGCTGCTCAAATGGGGCGTCGGCGTTTACTGGCTCGGCCGCGGCTTTACTGCTGCTTGGGCATCAGCGGATTCTCGCGCGTGAGGAGGTTCATGAACTCCTCACCCGTAATGGTCTCCTTCTTGTACAGATAACGAGCCAGCTCATGGAGCTTAAACTTGTTCTCCTTGAGGATCTGCAGGGCGCGATCGTGCGCGTCCTCGATCAGCTTAGCGACAATCGCGTCCACGCGCTCGGCCGTACCAGGAGCGCAGGTAAGCGACGTGTCCTGGTTGAGGTACGCATTCTGCACGGTACCGAGCGCCATCATGCCAAACTCGTCGGACATACCAAAGCGCGTCACCATGTTGCGGGCGAGCTTGGTGGCCTGTTCGATATCGTTGGCGGCACCGGTCGTCATCTCGCCAAAGATGAGTTCCTCGGCCGCACGGCCGCCGCAGTAGACGGCAAGCTTGTCCAAGACCTCCTGGCGCGTGGTCAGGAAGCGCTCGTCCTCCTCGACCTGCATGGTATAGCCAAGAGCACCGCTCGTGCGCGGCACGATGGTGATCTTGGTAACCGGCGCGGAACCCTTTTGGCGGGCAGCGACGATGGCATGGCCGATCTCGTGGTAGGAAACGACCTGCTTCTCGTGGTCGGAAAGCACCGTGGACTTACGCTGTTGGCCGGCAATGACGACCTCCACCGACTCCTCGAAGTCGTCCTGGGTTGCACGCTTGCGACCCTCGCGAACGGCGCGCAGGGCGCCCTCGTTGATGATATTGGCCAGGTCGGCGCCCGAGGCACCGGGCGTGGCGCGGGCAATCGCGGTCAGATCGATCGGCGGTTGGGTCTTCACGCTCTTGGCGTGGAGCTCGAGGATGTTCTTACGGCCGGTCAGATCGGGCAACTCGACGGGGATGCGGCGGTCAAAACGACCGGGGCGCAGCAGCGCCGGATCGAGACTGTCGGGGCGGTTTGTTGCGGCAAGGACAACGATACCCTTGTGGTTGTCGAATCCATCCATCTCGGTCAGCAACTGATTGAGCGTCTGCTCGCGCTCGTCGTTGCCGCTAAAGCCGCCGCCGTCGCGCTTCTTACCGATGGTATCGATCTCATCGATAAAGACGATACACGGCGCCTTTTCCTTGGCCTGCTTAAACAGGTCACGAACCTTAGCAGCGCCGCGACCGACAAACATCTCAACGAACTCAGAGCCCGAAATGCTAAAGAACGGAACGCCCGCCTCGCCGGCAACAGCCTTGGCAAGCAGGGTCTTACCGGTACCCGGAGGGCCAACAAGGAGAGCACCGCGCGGCAACTTGGCGCCGATCTCCTCATAGCGCTGCGGCTTCTCCAGAAAGTCGACGACCTCCTTGAGAGACTCCTTGGCCTCTTCCTGGCCGGCGACGTCCTTAAAGGTCACGCCCACGTCCTTGGAGGCGATCACGCGCGCGCCGGACTTACCCAGTCCGCCGCCGCCAAA
>DBFBEA010000071.1:0-7484 GCA_048248475.1 Collinsella sp.
TTTTTGCAGAAGGCCGAGCACGCCCTAAAACGCCACAGCTCTGACCTGCAGTTTTATAGATCATTTGTCGCGATGTGCTCGGCAGGTTCAAAAAAGTCTACTCACTTGTATCTGAGACGCACCAGATTGGCAAAAACCGCCGCGAAAGGGCCCCTGGTCCCTTCGCGGCGGTCATACGCCTCTATTTTTGCGACGGTTTTGCCCGCTTGTTATTCGCTGTAGCGGGTGGCGATGGCAGCTTGTACCATGCCGGCGCTCATGAGGTAGGTCACCAGGAAGTAGCCACCGTATGCTGCCAGGAAGATTGCACAGGTGAGGCCCACGGTGCCGCCAATGCTCATATTTCCGAATATGCTCACCATCTCGATGATCACCTTAAGTGCCACAAAGGAGTGCGCCAGGCCCACTGCCAGCGGGAACAGGAAGAATACCGCCTGCTGCGCCATCACCGAATGGCGAATCTGGCGGTCGTCGCAGCCGATCTGTGCCAGCACACGATAGCTGCGGCTGCCGTCGGCCACGTTGGAGAGTTGCTGGATCGACAGAATCGCCGCGCATGCAACGACCAATACAAAGCCGATGTAGATGGCTAGGTAGCTAATAAGACCGTTCATTTGCGCTGCCTGCGTGTACATCTCGGAGCGTGTGATGAAGGTTCCCCACGACCCCGACTCCTTGCCGTCAACGAGCAGATTGTCGAGCACAGTGTATTTAATGCTCTCGTCTGCCTCGGTTGTATCCATCCCCTGTTTGTAGTTAACGAGCAGGCTACTGGAAGACGGCTGCAGATCAAGTTGGGACAACAGCTCGTCGGCAACGACGACGGTACCCGGATTACTGCCCATCGCCGAGTTGGCGATGGCCGCCGCATCTTCGTCCGACTTATCGGTTGCGGGCTTGAGCTCATGCCCGCCCAAGGTAAGGGCATGGCCGCCAGCCATATACTTGGTGTACAGGTCGACCAGCTCGCCGCCCATATCACACGTGAGCAGATACTGGTCGTGACCGATGTGCACCGGCTCCTCGCCCATCATCTGGCGCAGTTTGTTGTACTGGCTCGCCGGCGTCACAAACAGACCCATCGCATCGGCATTGCTACCCCCGAACGCCTTGGGAAGCTTTTCGCCCATGGTCTTGCACATCTCACTTGGGGTCACCGAAGGATCCGAACCGCCAAACGGGTAACTCAGATACGAATCGATCTGCACATGCTCACCGGCAACATCGGCGATATTGACCTTCTTGCCGGTCTCGTCGTTGTTGTCCGCCGACTTGCCCTTAATACCGTCTGCAACGTTATCGTGATCGATACGATCGCCGTGCCATGCGGAGTACAAATCGACCGTACTATCGGCCAGCACCATGCGATCGGCCTCAGACGGATTGAAAGACTCTTTGTAGAAGTCGAGCGTATCGGGCGTGTAATAGACATACGTCTGTGACACGTCAACAGGGTTATAGCGCTCCAGATTCTCGTTCATCACATTGGCAATCGACATACCGCACGTCACCGAGGTGATGGCCAAAAACAGGAGCATCGCGATAACGCCCATCGAAAAGCACACCGTGTTGACCTTGGCCGCAAGCTGGCGCACGGTAAACATGTTGAGGCCGCGCCAATACACGCCGCGCAGGCTCTGCAGCAGCTTGATGAGCATGCCCGAGAGTCCCCAGAACAGGGCAAAGGTGCCAACTGTAACCATAGCGGTCGTAATACCAAACTGGTTCATGGCCTCTTGCAGCTTGCTGTCCGTCGCGGTTAGCGGGAACCCATCACGTAGCAGACGGTAATAGGCCACGCCCACAAGCACCGCGCCCACGGCAAAGATGGCAATCGCGATCCAGGGGTTGCGTGTCTTGATGCTCTCGTTGCGACGCTCGGCACCCATAAGCTCGATGAGTTTGGTACGACGCACGGCGCGAAGGTTCAGCAGTAGCGTGAGCACAAACATTACGAGCATGCAGGCAAGGGTCAGATTGAACGCATGCACCGAGAAAAAGAAGTGGAAATTGGCGATCTGTGTTTTAAAGAGCGAGGCCGTAAAGAACGTCATGAGCTGGGAGAGTCCCACGCCCAGCACAATGCCGGCGACAAAGGCCACGACCGACACTATCACGGTCTCGAGCGCCATGATCGTGGCAACGCGCCCGCGCCCCATGCCAAGCACCTGGTACAGGCCAAACTCCTTCTTGCGGCGTTTCATGATGAAGTTATTGGCGTACACCATCAAAAAGGCCATGACACCGGCCAAAAAGTACGTCAGGTCGCCGAGCATGCTGCCCATTACCTGCGCCAAGCCCTTTTCATCGATTCCGGCGATGTCGACCTGCATCGAGATGGTGTTAAAGGCATAGAAGACCGTGACGCCCAGGGTGAGCGTCAAAAGGTAGACGAGGTAGTCGCGGCCGGCACGGCGGACGTTGCCCCAAGCGAGTTTACAGAGCATCGGAGCCCTCACCGCCCATCATGGCAACGACCTCCATAATGCGGTCGAAGAACTCTCGGCGGTCGGTGTCGCCGCGGCGCAGCTCGGTGAAGATCTTGCCGTCGCGGATAAACAGCACGCGGCTCGTGTAGCTGGCGGCAAAGCTGTCGTGCGTGACCATGAGCACCGTGGCGCGCAGGCGGCGATTGAGGGCCTCTAGGCTCTCGAGCAGCAGGCGGGCGCTCTTGGAATCGAGGGCGCCGGTGGGCTCGTCGGCCATGATCATGGTGGGGTCGGTGACGAGCGCGCGAGCCGCGGCAACGCGCTGCTGCTGACCGCCGGACATCTGGTAGGGATACTTGTCGAGCACCTGACTGATGGACAGGCGCGCTGCCACATCCTGCACGCGAGTCGAGATTTCTGCCGAGTTTGTGCGGGCGATGGTGAGCGGCAGGGCGATGTTCTCGCGTGCCGTGAGCGTATCGAGCAGGTTGGAGTCCTGGAAGATAAAGCCGAGCTCCTCGCGGCGGAACTGCGAAAGCTTAGCCTGCTTCATGCGTGTTACGTCCTGCCCGTTGATGCGGATGGTACCGCTCGTGGCGCTATCGATGGTCGACACGCAGTTGAGCAACGTCGACTTGCCCGAGCCCGAAGCGCCCATGATGCCAACAAATTCGCCGCGGTTGACGGTAAAGCTGACGTCGTTGAGCGCGCGGGTCACGTTGCCCAGCGCTCCATATACTTTTTCGAGATGCGCGACCTCCAGTACCGGGGTCGCCATGTGCGTGGTTTGCATACCGAGTCCTTTCTTGCGATTAGTCTACGGCATCTATAGTCGCAAGAAGACGAGTCGGCTACCATCGATATGGCTTACGCTTGCCTTACCGTTGTGTAAGGTACGGGTAGCTACCCTGCCACGTGTTGATATTGAGAGAGGACTCCTGTTGAAGACTGTTCATGTTGCCGCTGGGATCATTCGCAAGGAAGGATCTGACGAGCTGCTTGCCGTACAGCGCGGCTATGGCGACATGCAGGGACTTTGGGAGTTCCCCGGTGGCAAGCTCATGCGCGGCGAGACGCCCGAGGACGCCGTGCGCCGCGAGCTCATGGAAGAGCTGCAGGTGAAGGTCAACAACCTGCGCGATTTCTACACCGTTGAGTATGACTACCCCGATTTTCATCTCTCCATGGAGTGCTACTACTGCTCGCTGGCTAAAGAGTCCGACGAGCCCCAGAAGCACGACCGCCAGCTCGATATCCGCTGGATTCCGCGCACTTCGCTTGCCACGGTGGAATGGATGCCCGCCGATAAGGGGCTTATCGATGCTCTGATTGAGTTGAAGGAAGATCGGCTTGAGGCCAACGGCACTGCCAACGACGCCGAGGCCACCACGACCGACGAGCCCGCCACCAAACCCAAGCGCGCACCGAAGCGCCGCAGCAAAAAGCGTCCCAAGCCTGGCCTGCTGGACGGCATCGACACCTCGGACCTTTCCGCCGACGAACGTGAACTCGTGCGCCGTCGCGCCGCTATAAAAAAGTCCATGAAGGGCAACAAGCGCGCCAACACCAAGCCCGAGCTGCTCGTTCGCCAGCGCCTGCGCGCCGCAGGCCTTACGGGATACCGTCTGGAATGGAAGGTGCCCGGAAAGCCCGACATCGCCTTCCCCGGGCGCAAAATCGCCATCTTCGTCAACGGCTGCTTTTGGCACCGCTGCCCCAAGTGCAACCCCAGCCAGCCCAAGCGCAACGTTGAGTTTTGGGAGGCAAAGTTCCGTCGCAACGTCGAGCGCGACCGCGCTGCCGTGGCAGCACTCACTCAAATAGGCTGGACGCCCATAACCATCTGGGAATGCGAACTCAAAAAGGACCGCATCGACGCCACGATGGAAAAGGTCATCGAACAAGTACGTGCCGCTGCACCGCAGCGCTAGGAACGAGCCGTCCACACGCCCCACACAGGCGAGCCACATCCGCGCCACAAACCTTAGAAAGCCCTTAAGCTCAAAACCTTTCAAGAGTGTTACTCAATAGCCTTGACCTGCGGTTTCATCGTAACACCAAACCAGGTTAAGCCTTTCTTTAGCGCTTCTTTGCAGCAACCGCGGCATAATACTGCCAGCGCACGGGACCTAGCAGCACACCCCGTGCGCAATCTTTTGGTGGACATCGAGGAGGCCGCATAAGCATGCATTCTTCCAACGACGCAGCACAGCAGCCATCCCTAAATCATGCAGACCTTTTCTCCTTCCCCCCGACACAGAGAGACGGCCTCCTCGACTCCCCCACCACAAAAGCCAAACGCTCAACCGACCAGAGCCACAACTTGCGAGCATCGTTCGAAAGGCTCCAAGCATCCCTAGACAAGGCGTTCCCCGAACAGGCAAGAGCAATCTAAGCCCATCGCGCTTTATACTGATGCCATGCGAAACATGGATCACATAGAATTGCACCGCGGAGGACGCGAGGAAGCGTTTCCCGAGACCGCCGAAGACTGGCCCTATATTGCCGAACGCGCAGAATTCGCTCGCTATCCGGGCAATTCCGTCCCCTGGCACTGGCATTCCGAAGTTGAGCTTTTCTACATGGAGCAGGGAGCGATTGACTATCGAACGCGCGCGGCTCATGAGCACGTACGCTTTGAGGAAGGGTCCGCCGGCTTTATCAACGGCGGCGTTTTGCACAGCACGCTGCAATCACCCAATTCGGCACCAGCCATTCAAATGTTGCATATCTTTCAGCCGTCGATGCTCGGCGATCCCACGGGACGTCTCCAAAAGCGCTACATCAACCCATTGCTTCAATGTCGAGGCGTCGATGTGCTCAAATGGTCGCCCACCAACCCCGACGATATGCCCTTTATCGATTTGCTAAAGAGTTCCTTTAACCACGACCTTCAACGGCCGCAGAACGAGATGGCGCTTCGGAATAGCTTGTCAGAGCTCTGGATTCAGATTTACGCCAAGGCCGAACCGCTCTTTGCCTCCGACAACGCCTCTTGGATGACCAACCGCGACGTACAGTTCAAGGCAATCCTGGACTATATCCGCGCAAACTATGCAGCCGCTATAGATGTGCCCCAGATGGCATCTGCAGCCGGCGTAAGCGAAAGAGAGTGTTACCGCATTATCGAAGCTTGCGCAGGAACGACCCCGGCGGCATATCTGCGCGCATACCGCGTAAACCGTGCTTGCGAACTTTTGGCACACACCACGCGAACGGTCCAGACAGTCGCGCGCCAATGCGGCTTTGCGACAGCAAGCCATCTTGGCCAGGTATTTAAAGAACAAATGGGGTGCACTCCTTCGAGCTATCGAGCAGCGAGGCAGAATCTCGATAGCACCAGGCAGAAATCCCGCTAGCCTTTCTTCTGTCACCGCATCAAACTTGCAGGCAAACAACAGAGAGGAGCAACCATATGAAGCACTTTGACCATATCGTATTTGACGTTGATGGGACATTGGCAGATACAGAAGAAAGCGTTCTATCATCGCTTGTCCAGATTGTCCAAGAAGAGACCGGCAAAACGCTCCCCCGACACGAGCTTGAATTTGCCCTCGGCATACCCGGCAAGGATGCCCTTGAGAAACTTGGAATCTACTCGCAGGCAACGTTGAATCGTTGGTGCCAAGTTGCTGCCAGCTTTAAAAGCACCATCAGCCTGTTTCCAGGCTTGCTTGAAGTCATCGCAACACTCGCCAACAACGGCTGCAAACTTGGCATCGTCTCCTCACGTGCGCGCGACGAATACACAGACGAAATTGCACCCCTTGGCTTCGATAAGTTTTTTGAACACATCATCCTTGTCGAAGACACAACCGAACATAAACCCGCACCCGCTCCCATGCTCGAATATCTCCGGCGTACGGGCGCGAATCCTGGCAACGTCGTCTACGTTGGCGACACCGTCTACGACGAACAATGCGCAACTTCGGCAGGGGTCAGTTTTGCCCGAGCAGCATGGGGATCACACCAAGATATCCCAAACGCCACCTACAACCTCAAAACCCCCAACGACCTACTAACCCTAACAACCAAATAACCCACGCGTCCCACCCATTCAGCCCCAACGCCACAAGGGCGATTGAGCAGGACGGTTTGGGCGGGTCCCGTACTTAGTTTCCAAAATCATTCCGCAGCGCGAAGGCCCCCGTTGTCAACGCTTCGAAGAAGCGAGACAACGGGGGCCTTCATGCGCGAGGACGTTTTGGAAACTAAGTACGGGACCCGCCCAAACCGTCCGGTGGGATCAGAGTACCCTTGTTGTTACTCTGCTTTGCCCACAGAGTTGAGGTTGGTCATGCGGATCTTAACCAGCTCGGTGATCTCACGCATGCCCTCCTTGGCCGGCTTCTTGGGATCGAAGCAGGCGGGGTTCTCGGCCATGTAGGCCATGAAGCCCTTGGTGTAGGCCTGACGCAGCTCGGTGGCGTAGTTAACCTTGCAGATGCCGTTCTTCACAGCCTCGGCAACCTGCTCATCGGGCACACCAGAGGTGCCGTGCAGAACCAGCGGCACGTCGACGGCGTCGCGGATGGCCTTGACCACGGACTGCTCGATGTGCGGATCGCTCGTGTACACACCGTGGCTGGTGCCAACGCCAATTGCGAGGGAGGTGCAGCCGGTACGCTCGACGAACTCCTTGGCCTCGGCCGGATCGGTGTAGGGGCTCTCGCCCTCAACCGCGGGACCGTCGTCCTCCTTGCCGCCAACCTTACCGAGCTCAGCCTCGACGGGCACGCCCATGGCGCGGCCAGCATCGGCGACGGACTTGGTCAGGGCAATGTTGTCCTCGAAGGACTCGTGCGAACCGTCGATCATGACAGAGGTGTAGCCCGTGCGGAAAGCCTGCATGCAGCGGTCATAGCCATCGCCGTGATCGAGGTGCAGAGCGACGGGCACGGAAGCGCGCTCGGCGGCAGCCTTGACCATGCCGTAGAAGTAGTCCAGACCAGCGGTCTTGATGGTGCCCGGGGTGGTCTGCATGATGACGGGGGACTTGGTCTCCTCGGCAGCGGCCAGAACGGCCATAACAAACTCGAGGTTCTCGACGTTGAA
>DBFBEA010000072.1:0-20863 GCA_048248475.1 Collinsella sp.
TGAGTCCTGTGGACTATGAAGGGAGAATCTGTGCCAAAAAAGACTGAGAGCACGGGTACTGGGCTGGAATCCTACGTTGCAAAGCTCATGGGCAACGGCTCAAACAGGACTTCGGTAACCGAGGACGAGATTCAGGTCGCCCTGAAGGATATCGATGTTTCTGACGAGCAGCTCACTGCGGTGTATTCCGCGCTGCGCAACAGCGGCATCCAGATTATCTCCGCGAGCGGTAACGACGACGCCCCCATGGACGTCGACGATGACAATACCGATTCTGATACCGACGATTTCGATGACGACGACGAGCACGATTCCGGCTCGCTCGACGATCACGAGCTCAAGATGGCCCGCCAGGCCGACGCCGAGATGGGTTCTTCCAAGAGCAAGAAGAAGCGCGCCGTGCGCACGTCTCGTTCGCGTTCGCGCGTGCGCGGCATCGATGCCTCCACGGTGATGCTGACCGGCGACCCGGTCCGTATGTACCTCAAGGAGATCGGCAAGGTCGACCTGTTGACCGCCTCCGAAGAGGTCGATCTGGCCATGAAGATTGAGGCCGGTCTTGAGGCCACCGAGAAGCTCGAGGCTGCCGATGCTGGTGAGCTCGAACTCACGCGTGCCGAGATGCGTCGTCTTACGCGCATTGAGAACGTGGGCCTCGAAGCCAAACAGGCGCTCATCAGTGCAAACCTGCGTCTGGTCGTCTCCATCGCCAAGCGCTATGTTGGTCGCGGCATGCTGTTCCTGGACCTGATTCAGGAGGGCAACCTCGGTCTGATCCGCGCCGTCGAGAAGTTCGACTACCAGAAGGGCTTTAAGTTCTCCACGTACGCCACGTGGTGGATCCGTCAGGCCATCACGCGCGCTATCGCCGACCAGGCCCGTACCATCCGTATTCCCGTGCACATGGTCGAGACCATCAACAAGCTCGTCCGCGTGCAGCGTCAGCTTCTCCAGGACCTGGGTCGCGACCCGACCCCCGAGGAGATCGGTGCCGAGATGGACATGAGTGCCGATCGCGTCCGCGAGATCCAGAAGATCTCGCAGGAGCCCGTGTCGCTCGAGACCCCCATCGGCGAGGAAGAGGATTCCCAACTGGGCGACTTTATCGAGGACTCCCAGGCCATCGTTCCGCCCGATGCCGCCAGCTTCTCCATGCTGCAGGAGCAGCTCACCCAGGTGCTCGATTCGCTTGCTGATCGTGAGCGCAAGGTTATCGAGCTGCGCTTTGGCCTTGTCGACGGTCATCCCCGCACGCTCGAGGAAGTCGGCCGCGAGTTTGGCGTCACGCGCGAGCGCATCCGCCAGATCGAGTCCAAGACCTTGGCGAAGCTCCGCCACCCGAGCCGCAGCAGCAAGCTCAAGGACTATATCGAAAGCTAGTCAAGCAAGAGGCGCCTTCAAGCACATCCGCTTGGGGGCGCCTTCATGTAGTTGTCGGGGACGTTCTTGAATGACTGGTCGTTTAAGAACGTTCCCAATGACTAGGTCGGAAAATTTCTTAAAAAAGTTCTTGCCCTGAGCTGATTCGTCCGTATAATAAACTTCGTTGCTTGAGAGCACGCACCTATTCCTCGGTAGCTCAATGGTAGAGCACGCGGCTGTTAACCGCGCTGTTGTAGGTTCGAGTCCTACCCGGGGAGCCAGAATTTTCCAGCCCTTTCCGTTGGGCTTTAAATTCCTCGGTAGCTCAATGGTAGAGCACGCGGCTGTTAACCGCGCTGTTGTAGGTTCGAGTCCTACCCGGGGAGCCAGGTTGTAAAACCCGTCGCTTATGCGGCGGGTTTTTTCATGCCGCGATCGCCGTTCGCGAACGTTACCATATCAACATTTCGTGTCGAGGATGTAATCCCGAGGCCCGCCACCTCAACATGCCGCGGTCGTTGTAGAATATTGCAATGATTGCTCCCACGACATGGTGCCGCGAGCACCAAGAAAAGGAGATTCTTGTGTCTGAGACCATTAACGGCAGCCTGAGCGTCTCGAACGACGTTATTGCCGATATTGCCGGTTATGCCGCGATGACGTGCTATGGCGTTGTCGGTATGGCTGAGCAGCTCCAGGGCGCCGAGAGCGTGCGCCTGCTTGCCGGTCAGCGCCTCCGCAAGGGCGTGCTTGTCTCCGCCGACGAGAACGGCCTTACGGTCGATCTTCACGTCGTGCTCGAGAACGGCGTCAACATGAAGTCCGTCTGCCACAATCTTTCGAGCTCCGTTGCCTTCACCCTGCAGGAGATCGCCCAGATCGATCCCACCAGCCTTAAGATCGGCATCCATATCGACGCGCTCAAGAGCCGTCTGAACTAGCATCCGAAAACGGAGATTCAAATACCCATGATTGCAAAGACCATTCGCACCTGTTTTCCGATCGCTGCGGCTGCCGTTTCCGACAAGGCCGAGGAGATCAACAAGCTCAACGTCTTCCCCGTACCCGACGGCGACACCGGTACCAACATGTCGCTCACGCTCGCCTCGGTGACCAAGGAGCTCTCCGCCCTTCCTGCCGACGCCGACATGGAAGTCATCGCCGCCGCCATCACCCACGGCTCCCTGATGGGTGCCCGCGGCAACTCCGGTGTCATCACCTCGCAGATCCTGCGCGGCGTGGCCGAGGGTCTCGTCTCTGCCGATGAGCCCATCACGTCCGCCAACATCGCCTTTGCGTTCCGTCGTGCCGTCAAGGTCGCCTTCCAGGCCGTCCGCAAGCCCATCGAGGGCACGATTCTCACGGTGCTGCGCGATGTCTCGACCAAGGCCGACGAGTGCGAGAAGAAGAAGTTCTCGGCCGAGGACGCGCTCGACGCCATCGTCGTCGAGGCATATCAGTCCGTTGCTCGCACGCCCGACCTGCTGCCCGTCCTCAAGGAGAACGGCGTGGTTGACTCCGGCGCCTTCGGCTTTGCTATTTTCCTTGAGAACTTTGTTGCCGCCGCGCTTGGCCGCAGCACCGTTGTCGAGGATTTCTCCGCCACGTTTGATTCCGCTGGCTCTGCCCGCGACGCGGCCCTTGGTCGCGTTGAGATCGAGGCCAACGACGATTGGGAGGGCTCGGAGTTCCGCTACTGCAACGAGTTCCTGTTTAAGGCCGACACCCCGTTTGACGAGGACGAGTGCCTTAAGTTCCTGGGTTCCATGGGCGACTGCGAGCTACTCGTGGGCGCCTATCCCGACTACAAGATCCATGTGCACTCCAACACCCCCAACCTGGTGCTCGAGCACATGCTGCAGCTCGGTCAGATCTATGAGGTCTTTATCCACAACATGGAGATGGAGGCCCACGACCGTACCGCCAAGATTCACGAGGACCAGGAAAAGGCCTCCGAGCCCGCCAAGGCGCTGGGCTTTGTCGCCGTTGCCGCCGGTTCCGGCGAGGCCGACATCCTCAAGTCCCTCGGCGTCGACGTGATCGTGTCGGGTGGTCAGACCATGAACCCCTCGACTGCAGACCTGCTGGGCGCCGTTGACCAGGTCAACGCGACCTCGGTCATCATCCTGCCCAATAACGGCAACATCCGCATGGCTGCCGAGGCCGCAGCCTCTGCCTGCACCGATAAAAAGGTTGCAGTCGTTCCCACCAAGACCGTCCCGCAGGCCTTCTCTGCGCTGTTCGCGGTCCTGCCCGATTCCGAGCTCGAGGATGCTGTTGCCGCTATGGTCGACGCCATCAGCGAGGTCCGCGATGGCGAGGTCACCCGCGCCGTGCGCGACTCCAGTGCCTCCGACGGCTCGCCGATTCACTCCGGTGACGTCATGGGCATCATTGCCGGCTCCATCGATGTGGTCGGCTCTGACGTGAAGCAGGTCACGCTCGATTGCATCAACCGTATGCAGGAGGAAGAGGAGGGCGACGCGCTGACGATTCTGGCCGGCGAGGAACTGTCCGATGAGGCCTTCCAGGAGATCGTCAACGCCATTGAGGAGGCTCAGCCCGATCTGGAGGTCGACGCCCATCGTGGCGAGCAGCCGCTCTATCCCGTGATCTTCTCGATCGAGTAGGCAACTGCCCATGTCCGAGCTGTGCTCCGTGCCGCGCGTCTCGGAGCGCTTTGCCCAGAGCAATGCGCTCGACGAGGATATCGCGCGACTCAAATATGTTTCGGGTAAACGTGAGGAGGCCCTTCGCCGTCTGGGAATTCGGACGGTGGGGGATCTCCTTCTCCATATCCCTCATCGATACCTCGACTTTACCCGCTCGTGGTCCATCGAGATGGCGCCCATCGGCACCGTTTGCACGATTGTCGCCACGGTCGACCGTATCGTCCAAAAGCAGCCGCGTCCGCGCATGCAGGTTACCGAAGTCTCACTCGTTGACGAGACGGGTGTGCTTCAGGTCGCCTTTTTCCGCCAGCCCTGGATTGCCCAGCAGCTTAAGCAGGGCGACCGCCTGGCCGTGATGGGCAAGGTCGAGTTTGCCTACGGCTTTAAGCAGATGGCCTCGCCGCATTTTGAAAAGCTTGAGGACGGTCGTGCCGCGGGTACCATTTTGCCGGTCCACTACGTAAGTGACGGCGTGAGCCAGGCATGGATGCGTCGCATCGTGAGCGGTGCTCTTGAGCTCGTCGGCAATCCCTTCGATCCCATCCCGGCACCACTGCGCGCAAAGCGCAAACTCATGAGCAGTGCCCGCGCGCTGCGTTCAATCCATTTTCCATCGAGTATGGCAGAGCGCGACATCGCGCGTCGTCGCCTGGCCTACGAGGAGTGCCTCTACCTGCAGCTGGCGCTGCGCCTGCGCAACGACGGCGGCCTGGTCGATGTGGTTCCCTATGCCCACACCGCGGGCGAGCACCTGGCCGCGCTTAAGCAAGCCTTGCCGTTTTCGCTGAGCGACGAGCAGGAGGCCGCATTCCAAGACATCCTGCATGACATGTGCGATGGCGGGCGCGTGATGAACCGTCTGCTGCTGGGCGATGTCGGTACCGGTAAGACCGCCGTTGCCGCCTGCGCGCTGGCTGTGGCTGCCGATAGCGGCACGCAGGCCTGCGTTATGGCGCCCACGGGCGTGCTGGCGCGCCAATATGCCGATAAGACCGGCCCTCTGCTCTCGCAGGCCGGCATGTCCTGGGCGCTTCTGACGGGCGCCACGCCGGCCGCAGAGCGCGAGCGCATCCATGCCCAGCTGGAATCGGGCGAGCTTGACGTGCTCTTTGGCACCCATGCGGTGCTTTCGGATAACGTTGCGTTCAAGCATCTGTCGCTTGTTGTCATCGACGAGCAGCACCGCTTTGGCGTTGGCCAGCGCAACGCCCTACGCGCGAAGGGCCCCGGTGCCGATTTGCTCGTTATGACCGCAACGCCCATCCCGCGTACGCTGGCGCTTTCGGTCTACGGCGATCTAGACACGAGTATCATCCGCCATCGGCCAGTCCCTGGCGCTGGCGTGACGACGCGTGTTCTCACCGAGTCGAGCCGCGACCTCGCCTATGGCGCCATCCGCGAGGCACACGAAAAGGGTCAGCAGGCCTACGTGATTTGCCCGCTTGTGGAGCCGAGCGACTCGGCCGATGAGCTGGAAGACGTGCCCGGTATTGCCCGCGACGATGAGGGCCGCGTGACGGTCCCCGTGCCGCTGCACGATACGGCGACCGAGCTCGATCGCCTGCGTCTGGCGCTGCCGGGTCTCACTATCGAGCGCCTCCACGGCCGCATGCCAGCGGGGGAGAAGGACCAGGTTATCGATGCCTTCAAGCGTGGCGAGATCGATGTGCTCGTCTCGACTACGGTGGTCGAGGTGGGCGTCGACGTGCCCAACGCCACGGTCATGGTCATCGAGAACGGTGAGCGCTTTGGCTTGGCGGCTCTACACCAGCTTCGCGGCCGCGTGGGCCGCGGCAGCGTGTCGGGCACCTGCCTGGTTATGACGCACTCCAAGGGCAACGGCGGCGCATCGGCGGCGCAAGACCGTCTCCAGTCGCTCGAAAAGACCTCGGACGGTTTTACGCTTGCCCAGATGGACCTGCGTTTGCGCCACGAGGGCGAGATCCTGGGTTATCGCCAGCACGGCGGCGTGACCCTGCGCTTTGTCGACCTGGATGCCGACGAGGAACTGATCGATTGGGCCCATTTGGACGCGGTCGAGCTCTTGCGGTATGCTTGCAACCTTGACTCTGTGGCGACGCGTTCCTTGCGTGACGCGGTCGCCATGCGTTATCGACATATCTTTAAGGAGGTCAGCGGAGGATGAGAATCATCGGCGGCGAATGGCGCGGTCGTAAGATCGAGGAGCCCCGTGGTCGCGATGTCACCCGCCCCACGACCGATCGCGTGCGCGAGGCGTGCGCATCTATGGTCATGTCGGCATTTGATTTCGATTTGGACCAGGTTCGTGTGCTGGACGCCTTTGGCGGCTCCGGTGCCTTAGGGTTAGAGATGCTCTCTCGTGGGGCCCGCTCGCTCACGACGTTTGAGATCGATCGCAACGCCGCGCGGCTCATTACCAAGAATATCGAGTCGCTCTGCCGTGACCGTGCGCGTTGGCGCGTGGTAACGGGCGACATGCTGGCGAGTGCCTCGCGCGGTCGTGTACCGGGCGGCCCCTTTGATCTGGTTCTGCTCGACCCGCCCTATGCTTTTGGTGCCGAGCCGGTCGAGGAACTGCTGCAGAACCTGGCTCAGCAGGGTCTGCTTGCACCTGGCGCTTTTGCCCTGTTTGAGCATGCCGCCGCCGATGCGGGCGCGCATCCGGTAGGCTTTGAGACTGTACGTGAGAAGCGCTACGGCATTACCTCGGTCGACCTGCTTCGCTGGGTCGGCGATGACGACGGTGAGGGCGATAGTGCCGTCATCGATGCTGATAACAACGATGCCACGACGTTTCAGGAGGACGCCCATGAATGACACCATCAACCGCGTGATCGTCCCGGGCACCTTTGATCCCATCACGTTTGGCCATATCGATGTGATCCGCCGCGCCCGACGCATCTTTCCCAGCGTGATTGTCGCCGTGGCCGAATCGCAGGGTAAAAACGGTGTGGGCACCACGTTTATGCTCGATGAGCGCGTGGCGCTGGCCCGCGAGGCGCTCGGCGATATCGATGGCGTCGAGGTTCTGCCCTTCACTGGCCTGCTGGTCGACTTTGCACGTGAACAGGGCGCCGGCGCCGTCGTTAAGGGTCTGCGCGCCATGACCGACTTTGAATATGAACTGCAGCAGGCCGACCTCAACTATCGCCTGGATAGCGAGCTGGAGTCCATCTTTGTCATGAGTGCGCCGCAGTACGGCTATATCTCGAGCTCGGTTGTTCGCCAGATTGCCTCGCTCGGCAGCGATGTATCGACGTTTGTCCCGTCCAACGTGGTCGAAGCGCTCAAACATCGCTTTTCGTGACGTTTCTTATTGCCTGGTGGCATGTGGTAAACTAGCACGATGATATGTTACCTATGAAAGGAGACCGGATGCCGGGCGAGAATTTTCCTGGCGATAGGATCGTCAGCTTGGTCGATGAGCTCGAAGGGCTGATCGAGGAAGCCAAGCCGCCTTTCGGCAAGAACGCTCAGTTCAAGGTCATCGACGCCGACGTGTTCTTCAACATCCTCGACGAGATCCGCATGAGCTATCCCGAGGAGTGGCAGAAGTCCCGCCGTATCCTTAAGGAGCGCGAGGAGCTTATGGCTTCCGCCGCCGCTCAGGCCGATTCCATCATCGCCGACGCTCAGCAGCAGGCCCTCACCATTGCCGGTGAGCAGGAGATCGTCCGACTTGCGCAGCAGCAGGCCGACGACATCCGCGATCGTGCCCAGCAGTACGAGCGCGAGACGCGTTATGCTGCCGAGGACTACGCAGAGCAGGTCTTTACGCACCTGGAGGAGAACCTCAAGAGCCTGACCGGCACCGTTACCCGTTGCCGTCAGCAGCTCAACGAGGGTGCCGCCCAACAGAATGGTCAGTGGTAATGGCTGAGTTCCCGAGCGTTACCGTCGATCTTTCCGAGCAGCTCGAGTTTCCTGGAGATTCGTATCCGCTGACCGGTAAGGTCGATGTCGTCACCTACACGGTGGGCGAGAAGGAGTACCAGCTTCAGGGCGGCATCGACTACGACGTTGTCTTTACCAATGCCGGTACCGGTGTCTTGCTCACGGGCATGGTCCGCGCGCACGCCACCGGCGAGTGCGACCGTTGCCTGGAGCCCGCCTCGTTTGATATCGCCGGCGAGATCGAGGAGTTCTACCTCTTTGAGGAGCCCGAGGATCCCGAGGCCTACGAGGACGGCTACGAGCTCCTGGGTGAGGACCGCATCGTCGATCTGGGTGAGCCCATCAATGACGCGGTCGTTATGGACACGCCGTTTGTGGTGCTCTGCAAGCCCGATTGTCGCGGTCTGTGCCCCACTTGCGGCTGCAATCTCAACGTCGAGCAATGCGATTGTGCCGCCCAGGCAGAGGCAGAATGGGCCGCTGCCACGGAAAATCCATTTGCAGCATTGAAGAATCTCAAGCTTGATGAGTAAAACTGTGGTAGTATCGCTACTTGCGCGTAATCGCCACACTGGATAGTTCATAAGGAAGGTCACTATGCCCGTACCTAAACAAAAGCAGGGTCGTATCCGCACTCACACCCGTCGTTCCGCCAACATGAAGATCTCGGCTGCGGCTCAGTCCACGTGCCCCCGTTGCGGCGCTGTCAAGCTTCCGCACCACGTGTGCCCCAGCTGCGGTTTCTACAAGGACCGCGAGGTTATCGTTACCGAGTAACGGTATACTCTGGATGCGATGCCGTTCCAAATGGAACCACAATGGCCGGCTCAATGAGTCGGCCATTTTTGTATAAGGAGCATGTATATGAGTAACGTTCGCGTTTGTGTAGACGTTGTGGGCGGAGACGAGAAACCTCAGGTTGTTCTCGATGGTATCGAGGCTGCACTTGCCGCCGATCCCGATATCGAGGTCTTGGCAGCTGGCCCCGCCGAAATCGTCAATCCTTTTGCCGCTTCCCATGCACGTGTTGAGGCCCTGGAGGCACCCGACGTTATCGCCATGGATGACGATCCCATTCGCGCCGTGATGACCAAACGCAAATCGTCGATCGTGCTGTCGTGTCGCGCCATCAAAAAGGGCAACGCGGACGCGTTTTTCTCCGCCGGCTCCACCGGCGCCATGACCGCCGCTGCCACCGCCTACGTGACGCCGTTTAGGTATCAGGCCGAAGGCAAGAAGCAGCCGGTGCGCCCCTGTCTGACCAATGCGCTGCCCAATCGCGCCGGCGGTCTGACGGTGCTGTGCGATATGGGCGCCAACCCCGATGTCGAGGTCGATGACATGGTGCGTTTTGCCCAGATGGGTAGCGCCTATGCCCGCGTCGTCCTGGGCATCGAGCATCCTCGCGTGGGCCTGCTTGCTAACGGCACCGAGGACGAGAAGGGTTCCAACTTTACCAAGGCCTGTTTCCCTGCTATGAAGGCCGCCGTTCCCGGCTTTGTTGGTAACTGCGAGGGAACGGACATCACCTCGGGTAACTTAGATGTCGTCGTTGCCGATGGTATGTCGGGCAATATTGCGCTCAAGGCCACCGAGGGCGCTGCCAAGTTTTTGCTGCAGGAGCTCAAGGGTGTCTTTATGTCTTCGCTCGGCACCAAGATTGCCGCGCTGCTCATCAAAAAGCAGATGCGCGAGATAAAGGCCAAGCTTTCGGGCGACGCCAAGGGCGGCGCGATTCTTTTGGGCCTGCGCGGCGTGGTCCTGATCGGCCATGGTGCCACCTCGGTCGAGGCTGTCAAAAACGGTACGCTCGCGGCGGCCGAAGCCGTGCGCGCCGGGCTGGTCGAGAATGTCGCCAACTCTATGGACGGTATCGTTTTATAAGAGCGAGTTAGAGCGCTGTTATGTGCTTCGCGGCGCACGTCGTGGGGTAGAATCAGAACCGTGTCTTGGTACCGCCCGGGCGGTACCATTCTTTTGGTATTCATGTACTATGAGAGGAAGCGCTATGGACCGCTCCGAAATCTTCGACAAGATCGCCGAGGTCGCTGCTGACGTTCTGGGCGTCGATGTTGCCGAAATTAGCGATGAGACCACCTTTGACGACCTCGATGCCAACTCGCTCGAGCGCCTGCAGCTGGTTACGGCTATCGAGGACGAGTTCAACCTCGAGATCGATGACGAGACTCTGCTCTCGCTCAACTCTGTCGCCGACGCCGTCGACGCTATCGAAAACGCCAGGGAGGCCTAGGTCTTGGCTTTGTCTGAACGACTTACGCGCGCCCAGGAAATTCTGGGCCACGAGTTCAATAATAAAGTGCTGCTGCGCGCGGCCCTTACGCATCCCTCGGCAGTCGAGGGCCAGCCGGTTTCTGCCAGCTATGAGCGCCTTGAGTTCTTGGGCGATTCCATTTTGGGCGCTGTGGTCGCACGCTCCCTGTTTGAGTCCTATCCGGAGTTTGACGAGGGCAAGCTCACGCGCCTGAAGGTGTCGCTTGTCTCGGGCGCTACGCTGTCCGAGGTTTCTCACGAGCTGGGCATCGACGACATCATCATCTTTGGTGCCTCCGAGACCGGTACTGGTGCGCGCGGCCTGCATTCGGCCCTCGAGAACGTCTATGAGTCGCTCGTGGGCGCGCTGTACCTGGATGCCGGCTGGGATGCCGCGGCAGAGTTCATTCACCGTACGCTTAAGCCGCATTTGGCTTCCGAGCGTGCCGAGCATCCTGCGAACCCCAAGTCGTTTTTGCAGGAGTGCGTGCAGGCAGACGGCCACGAACCTCCGGCGTACAAGCTCGTTGGCTCCGAGGGTCCGGCGCATGCGCCCACCTTTACCGCCGTGGTTTTGATCGATGGTATTCGCCAGGGCCGCGGCTCCGGCTCCTCAAAGAAGGAAGCCGAGGGAGCCGCCGCGCTCGAAGCGCTCGACCGCATGGGTTACACCACCAACGGCGTGATTCTGAACAAGAAGCCTGTTTAAGCGAGGAACCGTGTATCTCAAGTCCCTCACGCTCAAAGGGTTCAAGTCGTTTGCTGACCGCGCCCATATGACGTTTGAGCCGGGCCTGACCGTCATCGTCGGTCCCAACGGCTCGGGAAAATCGAACATCTCTGACTCGATTCTGTGGGTCCTGGGCGAGCAGAGCGCCAAGCAGCTGCGCGGCCAGGCCATGGAGGATGTCATCTTCTCGGGCTCGTCGGCTCGCAAGCCGGTGGGTGTCGCCGAGGTCACGCTGGTGCTCGATAACTCGGACCATATGCTGCCCGTCGATTTTGACGAGGTCGCCATCACCCGTCGCATGTATCGCTCGGGCGAAAGCGAGTACCTCATCAACTCGAGTCCGTGCCGTCTGATGGACATTCAAGACATCCTGCACGATTCGGGCCTGGGCAAGGATACGCATTCCATTATTAGCCAGGGCAAGCTCGACGCCATTTTGCAGAGCCGCCCCGAGGAGCGCCGCGCCCTCATCGAGGAAGCCGCCGGTATCTCCAAGCACAAGCGCCGCAAGGAGCGTGCGCTCAAAAAGATTAAGTCGATGGACGAGCACCTGACGCGTGCCCGCGACATCAATAAGGAAATCGCCCGTCAGCTGCGTCCGTTGGAGCGTCAGGTCGATCGTGCGCGCAAGTACAAAGAGCTGTCCTCGCGCGCGAACGAGCTTACGCAGATGCTGGCCGTCGACGAGCTGCGTTCGCTGCAGTCGCAGTGGAACGATCTGGAGAGCCGCTCCAAGGAGGGCGCTGCCGAGCTGGAGCTTGCGCAGTACCGCTTGGGCGAAAAGGAGCGTGAGCTCGAGAAGCTCCAGGTTATGCTCGAGGAAAAGGGCCTGTTTGTGGGCGACCTGGGCGAGCAACGCCGTCATATGCAAGATGTGGTCGGTCGCATTAACTCCGACATGCGCCTGCTCGAGGAAAAGGGCCACAACATGGTGTCACGCCTGTCTGATATGCGCGGGCAGATTTCGAGCTCCGAGCATCAGCGTCGTCGCGTGGTCGAGGAGCTCGAGGACGCGCGTGCGCAGCTTGAGGAAGTGACCGGTGCGCACATGCAGGCCCAGGAGGACGTTGACGCCGCTGGTCCTGCTGCCGCTGAACTCCACGAGCGGCGCGTGGCGCTCGACAATCAGATTTCGCAGCTTACGCGTGAGCAACGCGATGTGCAGCGCGTGGCCGATAACGCCGCGCTCGAGCTTGCCAAGGTGAAGGACTCGCTGAGCAATGCCGAGGTCGAGGACAACATGTATGCCTCGCGCCTGGAGCAGATTGACGAGCAGCTCGAGGAGGTCACGGCCTCGCTCGAGAGCCGTCGCGACCGCGCAGAGGAGCTTGAGGGTGCTCTTGAGGAAGCGCGCCAGGCCCAGGCCGATGCTCGTGAGGCCACCGAGACGGCACGCGCGGCCCTGAAGGACCTGCGTAATCGTGAGAGTGAGGCGCGCAACAAGCTGTCCGAGGTGCGCTCGGAGCTTGCCAGCCAAAAGAAACTCGATGCCCGCATGGCCGACAGCTCGCCGCTCGTGAGCCGTCTGGTGGGTGCGCTGGGCGACGATGTCTTGGGTCGTCTGGGCGACGTGCTGGAGGCCCCGCGCGAGCTTGAGGGCCTGGTTGAGCAATTGCTCGCCGGCGATATCGATGCGCTGCTGTTTGATGACGCCGCCACGCTTGAGCGTGCCGGTCGTGCGGCTCTGGACCAAAAGAAGGCCTCGGGCGAGGCACTGCTGGTGGCGCGCGGCGTGAGCGGCTCTACCGCCGCTGAGGGCGCTGCCGGTACCCGCCTGGTTGATCGTCTGTCCGTGCGCGCAGGCTACGGACCCGTCGTCGAGGCGCTGCTCGGCGGCTATTACGTAGTTGACGATCTCGCTGCCGCGCTGTCGGCGCCGGTCGTTGACGGCGTGACTTACGTGACCCCCGATGGCGCCCGCGTCGCCTGCGGCGGCCTGGTGCGCGTGGGCCTCGATGCCGGCGAGGCTTCGGGTGCGCTGGAGCGCAAGCGTCGCATTCGCGAGCTGGAGGGCCTGGAGCCCGATCTGGCTGCCGTGTTTGAGCATGTGTCTGATCAAGTCGTCGAGGCCAATGCGGCCGTTGAGGAAGCGCGTGCCGCTGAGGGCGATGCCGCCGGCGAGATTGCCCGTTTTGAGGGCGAGCGCCGCTCGCTGCTCTCCGAGATCGGCCGCTTGGAGCAAAGCGCCAACAATGCCGAGGTCGAGCGCGTGCGCATCTCCAAGCGACGCGAGCAGGCCTCCGAAGCCGTTCGCGCTGCGCGCCCGCGCGTTGACGAGCTCACCCGTTCGCGTGACGAGGCCCGCGCGCAGGCAAGCGATCTGGGCTTGCAGATTGCCGAGGCCAACGACGAACTCGACCGCGTTCGCCGTGACGATTCCGAGGCCGCCGGTAAGCTCGCCGATGCCAAGGTGCGCCTAGCCCAGACAAGCGAACGCCTGCGTTCGCTGAAGGGCCGCGTGCCCGACCTGGAGCATCGTCTTGAGGGCATCGACCGTCGTATCCGCGGAACACGCCAGGCTTCGCGCTCGCTCGAACTGCTGCGCCTGCGCGTCGACCCCATGCACGAACGCTATTCTGCCCTGTTGGAACGCGCATCGGATTGGGCAGCGCGCCTGCGTGACCAGGCCTCTCTGGAAGAGGCGGACTCCGCTTCGCTCAAGAAGACCATCGAGGATGCCAAGGCGGAGGTTGCCCGTGCCAAGGAGCGGGTTGATGCCGCCACGGCGACGCAAAATGAGTTCAAGGTTGCGCGCGGCAAGCTCGAGGTGCAGGTCGAGGCGGCCATCAAGGCCATTACCGCCGATGGCACCACGGTGCTCGAGGAAGCGCTCATGCTTCCTGCTCCCACCGACCGCGACGCCGCCGAGCGCGAGCTCAACCAGCTCGTGCGTCAGATCAACAATCTGGGCCCCGTGAACCAGGTTGCCATGGAGGAATACGAGCAGCTCAAGCGCCGCGCCGATTACATCGAGGAGCAGCTGGCCGATCTGGAGAGCGCGCGCAAGGCGCTCACCAAGATCACGGTGGCCATTGATCGCAAGATGCGCAAGGCGTTCCTGGTGACGTTTGAGAAGGTCGATGCGAACTTCCGCGAGATCTTCGCTATGTTGTTCCCGGGCGGCCAGGCACATCTGGAGATGACCGACCCCGAGCATCCGGCCGAGACAGGCATCGAGGTCGTGGCGCAGCCGCGCGGCAAGCGCATCACCAAGATGATGCTCATGTCGGGCGGCGAGAAGAGCCTGACGGCGCTCGCCCTGCTCTTTGCCGTGTACCGCACGCGCACGGTGCCGTTCTATGTGCTGGACGAGGTCGAGGCGGCGCTTGATGACGCCAACCTGTCCAAGCTCATCGGAGCCCTCGATGTGCTGCGTTCCGATACGCAGCTCTTGGTTATCTCGCATCAGCGCCGTACTATGGAGGACGCTGACGTTCTCTATGGCGTCTCGATGCAAGCCGACGGCGTCAGCCGCGTCGTCTCGCAAAAACTCGATCGCGAAACCGGAAAGGTCGTGAATGCATAATGGGATTCTTTGACGCTCTCTCGCGCGGACTTGAGCGCAGCCGCGAGGCACTCAACGAGGTCTTCTACTTTGGCGGCGAGGTCGACGAGGACTTTTGGGAGGACCTTGAGGACACCCTCGTTATGGGTGACATGGGTGCCGAGGTCGCCATTCAGGTCTCCGATGACCTGCGCGATGCCGCGGCCAAGAAGAACCTCAAGACCGCTCCGCAGCTTCGCCGCGCTCTGGCCGAGCAGCTTGAGCAGCACTTTGTGCCCATCGAGCGCGATCCGTTCTCCGATACGCCGAGCTGCGTGCTGTTTGTGGGCATCAACGGTGCCGGCAAGACCACGACGGTCGGCAAGATTGCGAGCGCCATGGCCGCCCGCGGCAAGAACGTGGTGATCGGTTCGGCCGACACCTTCCGCGCCGCCGCCATCGAGCAGCTCGATGTGTGGGGTCAGCGTGCCAGCGTACCGGTTATCAAGCGTGACCGCGGCTCCGATCCGGCGAGCGTGTGCTATGACGTGCTCGACGAGGCCGATAAGCGCGGCAGCGACCTGGTGCTTATCGACACCGCCGGTCGTCTGCACACGAGTCCCGAGCTTATGCGCGAGCTTGCCAAGGTGGTCAACGTGACGCGTAAGCGCGCTGCCAATATGGCCGCCGGCCCCATGCCCGTCTCGGTCGTGCTCGTGATCGATGCAGCCACCGGCCAGAACGGTCTGAACCAGGCGCTCGAGTTTAACGAGGCGCTGGGCCTGGACGGTATTATCATGACGAAGCTCGACGGCACGGCTAAGGGCGGTATCGCCATGGCCGTGGCCGAGAAACTCAAGCTCCCGATCCTGCGCGTGGGCGTGGGCGAGCAGGTCGATGACCTGCAGGAGTTCAATGCCAAAGATTTCTGCCGCGCCCTGGTGGGCGAGTCCAATTAAGGAGTGACTAGTGTTTGATTCTCTGAGCGATCGCCTCAACGACACATTTGACCGCCTGCGCGGCAAGGGTAAACTGACCGAGGCCGATATCACCTCGGCCATGCGCGACATTCGCATGGCGCTGCTCGAGGCCGACGTTAACTTTAAGGTCGTCAAGGAGTTTGTCGCCAAGACCAAGGAGCGCTGCATGACCGCCGAGGTCATGGAGTCGCTGTCGCCGGCGCAAAACGTCGTCAAGATTGTGCTCGACGAGCTCACCGAGATGCTCGGCTCCACCGAGAGCAAGCTCGTCTTTAGCAACCGTATTCCCAACGTCATCATGCTCGTGGGCCTCCAGGGCTCCGGTAAGACCACGGCGGCCGTAAAGCTGGCCTACCTGCTCAAGAAGCAGGGCCGCTCGCCGCTGCTCGCCGCGTGCGACGTCTACCGTCCCGCCGCTGCCGACCAGCTTGCCACGCTCGGCGGCGAGATTGGCGTGCCGGTCTTCCGTGGCGATGGCGAGCACCCGGTTGACATCGCCAAGGGCGCCATTCAGGAGGCCGTTGACCACCTGCGCGACGTGGTCATCGTCGATACCGCCGGACGTCTTCAGATCGACGAGCAGATGATGCAGGAGGCCGTGGACATCAAGAAGGCCGTCAAGCCCGATCAGGTGCTGATGGTCGTCGATGCCATGACCGGCCAGGATATCGTCAACGTCGTCTCGACCTTCGCCGAGCGCACCGACTTTGACGGCGTGATCATCTCCAAGCTCGACGGCGACGCCCGTGGTGGCGGCGCGCTTTCCGTGCGCCAGGTGACCGGCAAGCCTATCAAGTTTGTTAGCATGGGCGAGAAACCCGATTCGCTGGAGCCGTTCTATCCCGACCGCATGGCCAAGCGAATCTTGGGCATGGGCGACGTTGTCGGCATTATCGAGAAGGCCCAGGAGGCGGCCGACGCCGAGCAGCTCGAGGCCGCCGAGCGCATGCTGCGCGAGGGCTTTACCATGAACGACATGCTCGACCAGATGAAGGCTGTCAAGAAGATGGGCGGCATGAAGGGCATCCTGGGTATGCTCCCCGGCGGCCAGCGCGCGCTCAACCAGATGGGCGGCAATTTGGACGAGGGCATCTTCGACAAGAACGAGGCCATCATCATGTCGATGACCAAGGAGGAGCGCCTGCGTCCCTCCATCATCAACGGCCAGCGCCGCGCCCGTATCGCCAAGGGCGCCGGCGTGACTCCCACCGAGGTCAATAGCCTTATGAAGCAGTGGGGCGAGATGAACAAGATGATGGGCCGCATGCGCTCGATGGCCAATCAGGCACAGGCCAGTGGCAAGAAGGGCAAGAAGGGTAAGAAGGGCAAAAAGATGCGCATGCCCAATATTCCCGGTCTGGATGCCATGGGCCTGGGCGGCATGGGCGGCCTGGGTACGGGCGGTCCTAAGTCCGATATGGACCTGCTGCGTCAGATGGAAGCGCAGATGCGCAATAAGAAGTAACGACTGGTTGAGTCGTGTATGGCGTAGGCCGCCTGGATGGTACTCCAGGCGGCCTACGCCGTTTGTTCGCAGGTTGTCGCACGCGCGGAAGCGTGTTGACGTCGAGGTGCTTGCCGCTAGTGGCAGCTGCAGCCCTCATGTCCGTCGTGGTCGTGATGGCCGTGGCAGCCGCAGGACTCGCCATGCTCATGGGTGTGCTCGTGGTCGTGGACATGGCAGCCGCAGGTGGCCTCGCCGGTCTGCGCGAGCGTGCCGGCAATGAGGGCCTCGACGCAGGCATCGCAGCTGCCCTGGGCGCCCGCATAGACCGTGATGCCGGCCTGGGTGAGCGCGTTGATGGCGCCTCCGCCGATACCGCCGCAGATGAGCGTGTCAACGCCACCGTTGGTAAGCAGGCCCACCAATGCGCCGTGACCGGTGCCGCCGGTGCCTACGACCTGCTCGTTGAGCACCTTGCCATCCTGGATGTCGTAGATCTTGAACTGTTCGCTGCGGCCAAAGTGCATAAAGATGTTGCCGTTGTCGTACGTCGTTGCCACCCTCATGGTGCTGACCTCCTTTGCTGTCCATGCGGCCGTTGTCGTGGTGATGGGGGAGTATGCGATATTGCCGCCCTCGATACTGAGCGCTCGCCCGTTGACCAGCGCGTTTGCCACCTTACGATGTGCTCGGCTGCAAATAGCCGCCACCGTGGCGCGCGCGATGCCCATCTGCTGTGCGACTGCCTCTTGGTTAAGGCCTTCCAGGTCGCACAGGCGCAGCATCTCGAGTTCGTCGATCGTCATGTCGATGGCGTCTCCACTGGCAAGGCCGTCGGGGGTAAAGCCGCGGTATTCGGGGATGATCCCAACGCGGCGTAATTTTTCTCGTCTTCCTGCCATACACTCTCCAAATCTGACATATGTCAACAATAGAATAGCGAACGTGCGAATTTGCGCAAGGAATTTCTGGCATATGTCAGAAAATGAGGGCTTATGTTTGGGCTGTGGGGCCGCGTGCGCCTGGGCTACAATGAATCTCGCTTGTAGGCGACTGACAGGAGGGTCAATGAGCAAAGCTGATCAACAGTTTGTATCCATGTGCCGCGACATTCTGGACCATGGCACCACCACCGAGGGCCAAAAGGTCCGTCCGGTGTGGGAGGACGGCACCCCTGCCTATACCATTAAAAACTTTGGCGTTACGGCGCGCTACGACCTGCGCGAGGAGTTCCCTGCGCTCACCCTGCGCCGCACGGCGCTTAAGTCTGCGATGGACGAGATTTTGTGGATCTATCAAAAGAAGTCCAATAACGTCCATGACCTCAACAGCCATATTTGGGATGAGTGGGCCGACGAGACCGGCTCCATCGGCAAGGCCTACGGGTACCAGATTGGCCAGAAGAGCCATTATGCCGAGGGCGATTTCGACCAGATGGACCGAGTGCTGTACGATCTTAAGCACACACCGTACAGTCGCCGCATCATGACCAACACGTATGTGTTTAGCGACCTGTCCGAGATGCACCTGTATCCGTGCGCGTACAGCGTGACCTATAACGTCACGCAGCGCCCGCAGGACGACAAGCCGACGCTCAACATGATTCTCAACCAGCGCAGCCAGGACATTTTGGCCGCGAACAACTGGAATGTGTGCCAGTACGCCATCTTGCTGATGATGGTTGCGCAGTCGATCGATATGATTCCCGGCGAGCTGCTGCATGTGATCGCCGACGCCCATATCTACGACCGTCATGTCGATATTGTCCGCGAACTTATCGAGCGTCCGCAGTTTGCGGCACCCAAGGTAACGCTCAACCCCGATGTGCATGACTTCTATGCGTTTACGACCGATGACCTGATCGTCGAGGGCTATGAGCACGGCCCGCAGGTCAAGAACATTCCCATTGCGGTGTAGGTGGTGCTCATGACGTGTAAGCTATCTGCTATCGTTGCTGTGTGTGACGATTGGGGCATTGGGTGCGAGGGCGACATGGTGGTGTCCAATCGCGCCGACATGCGCCATTTTGTGGCCTGCACCAAGGGCTGCCCGGTCATCATGGGGCGCAAGACGCTGCTGAGTTTTCCCGGTGGGCGTCCACTCAAGAACCGTCGCAATATCGTGCTTACCCGCGACGAGGATTTTGCTGTCGAGGGCGTCGACGTGGTGCATAGCATCGACGAGGCGCTCGCCGCGGTTGCCGATGAGCCCGTTGCCTGGGTGATCGGTGGCGGCGAGGTGTATCGGCAGTTTTTGCCGTATTGCGCCGAGGCCGAGGTCACGCACAACCATTGCACTCATGCCGTGGACACGTACTTTCCCGATTTGGACGCCGATCCCGCGTGGGAGATTGCGTGGCGTGGCGGTGTTGCCACGATTGCCTCGGGCGAGGGCGACGAGGGTGTCGATTATGAGTTCGTGACGTATCGTCGCGTTGAGGCGTAAATCGCCTGGCGTGAACGGTATTATCGGGTTGATTGAATGTATGGGGCGGCGCTTAGCGTCGCCTCGTTTGGTATAGATGTGCTGTAAAGAAGGGTGCGGGCAGGCTGCTATGACTGATGCCGTTGAGGTTCTGCGAATTGATTCGCTCGAGGACGAGCGGCTCGATGCCTACGTGCGACTGACCGAGCGTGAACTGCGCTGCGTGCTAGAGCCGCAAAAGGGCATCTTTATCGCCGAGAGTGCCAAGGTTATCGAGCGCGCGGTTCGCGCCGGATATGAGCCGGTGAGCTTTCTTTTGGGCGAACGCTGGCTTGACCAGATGATGCCGCTGTTTGAGCGCCTGGTTGTGCGCGAGGGCGCAGGTCCGGTTCCTGTGTTCGTGGCTTCCATGGAACTCATGGAGCAGCTGACGGGCTTTAACGTGACGCGCGGTGCGCTCGCGGCGTTTCGTCGCCCGCGGCAGATTCCGGTTGATGAGTTCTTGGGTGGCGTCGTTGAGGCGGCGGGGGAGCGCCCGGTGCGCGTGTGCGTGCTCGAGGGTATTGTCGACCACACGAACGTGGGTGCGATTTTCCGCTCGGCCGCCGCGCTCAATGTCGACGGTATTTTGGTCAGTCCGACGTGCTGCGACCCGCTGTACCGTCGCTCGGCCCGCGTGAGCATGGGCACGGTGTTTCAGGTGCCGTGGACGCGTATTGGCAGCGAGGCTCGTGTGTGGCCGCACGATGGCCTGGCGGCACTGCACGAAGCCGGTTTTTCGTGCGCTGCGATGGCACTGACGGACGACTCCGTTTCGCTGGACGATTCTGCGCTGCAGGAGGTTGATCGCCTGGCGATCTTTATGGGCACCGAGGGTGCCGGCCTGGGCGCCAAGACTATCGCGGGCTGCGACCGAGCCGTGCGTATTCCGATGGCGCACGGGGTCGATTCGCTCAACGTGGCCGCGGCGAGTGCCGTCGCCTTTTGGCAGCTGTGCCCGCACGTGAGCAACGAGTATCACTACCAGCCGGGGCTGTATCACTAGGCAGATAGTTTGCACCGGGCTCTGACTCGGGGTGTTTCGGTCGACGTCGGTCGGTGCTAAGCTGCTATTAGCTTAGGTCTTTAATTACTGTTTTGTCGGTTGACGTACGCTTTTGGGGAGGGCGTGTGGCTAAGAAATCTACGGCTATCGATGTAACGCAGGGTGTTATTTGGCAGCAGCTGCTTTCGCTGTGCGTTCCCATCTTTTTTAGTTCGTTTTTTCAGCAGGCCTACACGCTTATCGGTACCTATATCGTCGGTCAGTTTGGCGGCAAGCTCGCGCTAGGTGGCATTCAAGCTACGATGGTGCTCACCGAGCTCTGCATTGGCTTTTGCGTTGGCGTCGGCGCCGGCTGCGCGGTCATTACCGGTCAGTATTTTGGTCAGCACGATGATGAGCGACTGAGTCGTTCGGTCCATACAGCCATGACGCTCGCGCTGGTGGGCGGTATCGTTTTCTCGATTCTTGGCATAGTGTTCGTTGAGCCCATGCTGGTGCTTATGAACACGCCGCATGAACTATTGGCCGAGGGCGTGGCCTATGCTCGCTGTTATTTTGCCGCGATGGTTGCGGCA
>DBFBEA010000073.1:0-14583 GCA_048248475.1 Collinsella sp.
ATCAATGTGGTGTATCACCGTAAGAATGGTGGATATGGCATCATCAAGCCCCGCATCGAAACACTTGACGAGTAAAATACGTTAACTTGCATGAGTTAACGGTTGGCGGCCATCCCATGCGGGTGGCCGCCTTTTTACGTAAGGAGTCGCTTTGATGGACAAGGCCGCATCTACCGGTCATTCGGACCGTTGCCGCATCGTCGTCGATACCTGCTGCGACTTTAGCCCCGAGGTCGCCGCGAACCTCGATGTCGATATCCTGGGTTTCCCTTTCATTATCGATGGCGAGGAGCGCACAGACGACATCTGGTCGAGCATGAGCCCTAAGGAGTTCTACGACCGCATGCGCGCCGGTGCCCGCGTGTCCACCTCGGCTGTGTCGCTCGGTCGCTATATCGAGTTTTTTACCGAGTGCGCCAAAGAGGGCACGCCCACGGTCTACCTGTGCTTTACCTCGGCGCTGTCGTCGAGCTACAACTCCGCGTGCCAGGCGGCAGATGTCGTGCGCGCCGAGTATCCCAACTTTGAGCTCTACGTGGTCGACAACGCTCTGCCCTGCGCGACCGGTGCGCTCTTGGCGCTCGAGGCCGTGCGCCAGCGTTCGGCGGGACTGACCGCCAAGCAGCTGGTCGATTGGGCAAACGAGGCAAAGGCCTACGTGCACGGCTACTTTACGCTCGAGAGCTTCGACGCACTGGCTGCCGGCGGCCGCATTCCTCCCGCGGCGGCGCAGCTCACGGCAAAGCTCGACGTCAAGCCCGAGCTCTCCTACGACCTGGCCGGCTCGCTGTCGCTGATCGGCGTCAACCGCGGCCGCAAGAAGGCGCTCAAGTCCATCCTCAAGTCGTTCCGCGAGAACTACGTGCCCGATCGCACCATGCCCATCGCCATCATGACGGCCGATGCCGAAAAGGATGGTGACTGGCTCGAAGCCGCCATCCGCAAGGAGGAGGGTTGCGCCGACGTCACGATCATTCGCGGCTCCGTGGGTCCCACCATCGGCTCGCACGTGGGCCCCGGCATGGTGGCCTGCGCGTTTTGGGGTAAGAACCGCGCCGACAAGGCGTCGCTTTCCGACCGTATCGCCCGCCGCGTGCGCGGTCAGTAGGCAAGCGCTGCGTCCGTAATCGCCCTCGACTCACAGCCCAAACGCTGGCACCGAGTATTCAACCTGGTAACAACACCCAACCCAAAAGGAAAGGTTTCATGGCAAACAAGCTCTCCGTCGCATTCATTGGCACCGGAATCATGGGTGCCCCCATCGCCGGCCACATTCTGGACGCCGGCTATCCCGTCACGGTCAACAACCGCACCAAGTCCAAGGCGGCGGCGCTTATCGAGCGCGGCGCCGTCTGGGCAGATACGCCGGCCGATGCCGCGGCGAACGCCGATGTCGTCTTTACCATGGTGGGCTATCCCTCCGAGGTCGAGGAACTCTACCTGGCGGGCGACGGCCTGCTCGCGTGCACCAAGCCGGGTGCGGTCTTGATCGACCTCACCACGAGCTCGCCCGAGCTTGCCCGTGACATTGCCGAGGCCGCCCAGGTTTCTGGTCGCATGGCGTTTGACTGCCCCGTCACCGGCGGCGAGTCGGGCGCTATCGCCGGTACGCTCACGGCTATCGTGGGCGCTACCGAGAACGACATCGCGCCGGTCCGCGACATCCTTGCCACCTTTGCGGCCAACATCTGCTGCTTCGACGGCGCCGGCAAGGGCCAGGCTGCCAAGCTCGCCAACCAGGTGTCGCTGGGCGCCTGCATGGTCGGCATGGCAGACGCCATGGCATTTGCCGAGTTGAGCGGCCTTGACCTGGAGAAGACCCGCCAGATGATCCTGGGCGGCACCGGCAAGTCCGGCGCCATGGAGAGCCTGGCTCCCAAGGCGCTCGACGGCGACTACAAGCCCGGCTTTATGGTCGAGCACTTTATCAAGGACCTGCGCTTGGCGCTCGCCTATGCCGACGACCGCGAGCTTGCGCTGCCCGGTGCCGACGTGGCCTTTACGCTCTACGACATGCTCGACGCCATCGGTGGTGCCAAGCTGGGTACCCAGGCCGTCACGGTCCTCTATAAGGAGGAGGCCGACGCCATCGCCGCCGGTCTGGACTGGTCGCAGTATCGTCCCGAGGAGCATGGCGCTCACGAGGAAGGCTGCGGTTGCGGCGAGCATGGCGACGATCACGAGTGCGGTTGTGGCCACCACCACGACGAGGGCCACGAGTGCTGCGGCGGCCACGGCCATGATGACGGCCACGAGTGCTGCTGCGGCCACCATCACGGGGAGTAGCGCCCATGAGCTGGACGTTCGTGGTGCTTGCGCTGGTGCTCTTTCTCTTTGCGATCTACATTGGCTTTTTGTGCGGCCAGTGGGCGTGCGAAAAGCGTGTCATCACCAAGCGCGACTACTGGATTGCCAACTTTGCGGGAGCGGCGGCAGTCGTCCTGCTGACCTGGGTGTTCTCACTGTTCCCGCTGGTGCAGTTTGCGCCGATCGGCTGGCTCGGCGGCTTTATCGCCGGCCTTAAGATGAGCTTTGGCGAGTCCGTCGGTCCGTGGCGCAAGCACGACGAGGTCTTTAACGTCAACAAGGCTCACCGTGCCGCCGCCGACGCGGGCGACGCCGAGGAACGCCGCCGTGCGCGTCGCAATGGCGCGGCCGATCGACAGCTCATCTCGGTCACCGATGACAGCAAGGGTGCTGGCAAGCACGCTAAGAAATAGTAAGAAGAGGTAACTATGGCAGAAAACAAAGACGAACAGCTCACCGACGAGGAGCTGGCACAGCTTCAGCTGGCAGAGGAGAACGAGAACGCCGTCGACCGTCTGGTCAAGGAACTCGGCTGCCCCACGCGCCGCATCCGCCAGTTTGCCGCCCGCGTGCTGCACCTGCTTGCCGAGCGCGATCCGCAGCGCGTCGTGCCCTGCGTGCCCGCGCTGATCGAGGCGCTCGACCGCCCCGAGGCTCAGACCCGCTGGGAGGCCCTCGATGCCCTGACGGCGCTCGCCACCACCTGCCCCGAGCAGCTGGGCGATGCCTTTGAGGGTGCCGAGACCGCACTGTTCGACGAGATCTCCTCCACGCTGCGCTATGCTGCCTTCCGCCTGCTGTGCGTGTGGGGCGCCACGAGCGTCGAGCGTTCGCGCGAGGCTTGGCCCATCCTGGACGAGGCCATCCAGTGCTACCACGGCGACCTCGAGTATCGCGACATGCTCGGTTGCCTGTACGAGTTTGGCCAGGGCGAGATTGACGCCGAGGTCGCCGAGAAGCTCGCGCTGCGCCTTAAGTTCGACGCCGAGAACGGCAAGGGCAGCTATCTCAAAGCCCGTTCGAGCGAGATTTGCGAAATGCTTGTTAAACGCTTTGACCTTGATCTCTCCAAAAAGAAGAAGCGTGCTAGCGTTAAAAAATCTGACGACGCCGAAAACGAGGAGTAACAGATTATGGCGCACGATGTAGTCCTGATTCCCGGTGACGGTATCGGTCCCGAGATTACGCAGGCCATGCGCCGCGTGGTCGAGGCCACCGGTGTCCAGATCAACTGGAACGTCCAGGAGGCCGGCGCCGGCGTCATGGACGAGTTTGGCACGCCGCTGCCTCAGCACGTGCTCGATGCGGTCGCCGAGACCAAGGTTGCCATCAAGGGTCCCATCACCACACCGGTCGGCATGGGTTTCCGCAGCGTTAACGTGGCCCTGCGCAAGCACTTCGACCTGTACGCCTGCGTGCGCCCCTGCCTGTCGCAGCCGGGCGACGGCTCGCGCTTCCGCGATGTCGACCTGGTTATCGTGCGCGAGAACACCGAGGACCTCTACGCCGGCATCGAGTTCGATGAGGGCGCTGCCGAGGTCGAGGAGCTCTCGCAGCTTGTCGAGCGCTCGGGTCAGAAGGCCTTCGCCGCGGATTCCGCGATCTCGATCAAGCCCATCTCTATCGCCAAGAGCCGCCGTATTGTGGAGTATGCCTTTGAGTATGCCCGCCGCTGCGGCCGCAAAAAGGTGACGGCCGTGCACACGGCCAACATCATGAAGGCGACCGACGGCCTTTTCCTGCGCGTGGCGCGCGAGGTGGCCGCCAACTATCCCGATATCGAGTTCAACGACAAGATTGTCGACGCCACCTGCATGGGCCTGGTCCAGAACCCCAACGACTTCGATGTCCTGGTGCTGCCCAACCTGTACGGCGACATCGTGAGCGACCTGTGCGCCGGCCTGGTGGGTGGCCTGGGTATGGCCCCCGGCTCCAACATCGGTGCCGACTGCGCAATCTTTGAGGCAACGCACGGCTCCGCGCCCGATATCGCCGGCCAGGATATCGCCAACCCCACGGCCGAGATCCTCTCTGCTGCGATGATGCTCGATCACCTGGGCGAGAACGATGCAGCCAATCGCATTCGTGCTGCCGTATCTGCCACGCTCGACGAGGGCGAGCAGGTTACCGGTGACGTGCGTCGTGCCCAGACCGGCTCCGTTGAGGGCGCGGTGGGCACGCAGGCCTTTGCCGATGCCGTTATCGCGCACCTGGTCTAAGGTATGCACGCTGCAAACGCCTAAATAGTACTTAAGTGTTTGCGTATAACCTAAGAATCAATACGCCCGGCGCTCTGTCGGGCGTATTCTATTGAGGACTATGTTTCCTAACAAGGAGTAACTGATATGGGTCTGATTCAAAAGAAGGACGAGAAGGACGAGATCGACGGCATCCAGATCATCGAGCGCGGCGAAGGCCCCGACGGTGACGAGGATGAGAAGATCGATCTGGTCGCCGGTACGTCTGCCGAGCACATTGCCGCCGGTACGACGGCCGAAGAGGAGGACGCCCGACTGGAGGCTCAGATTGCCGCGGATGCCGCTGACGAGAATCTGATGCCCGAGGCCCAGGATGAGGACGACGACTCCGACGTGGACGACCACGCTTGCAAGCACAAGAAGACGATGATTGCCGCCTTTGTGGTTGCCGTCGTGATCGCTGCCGTGGTCGGCTTCTTTATCGGCAACGGTGGCTTTGGCGGCAAGGGCGTCGGCTCGGCGACCCTGACCGAGGACCAGCTCGATTCGACCGTGGCAAGCTATAGCTACAACGGCAAGAAGAGCGACATCACCGCGCGTGAGGCCATCGAGAGCCAGTACAGCCTCGACACCGTCAAGGACGACGACGGCAACTACACCGCTCCGTCTGCCGACGTTATCCTGTCCTACGTGCGCAACCAGATTCTGCTGGACGCTGCCGAGGACGAGGGCATTACCGTCTCTTCCAAGGAAATGAAGCAGTACGCCGAGGATTCCATCGGCACCTCCGACTACAAGACCATGGCCACGCAGTACGGCGTGTCCAAGGACCAGGCCAAGCAGATCGTCCATCAGTCCGCTACGCTGCAGAAGCTCTACAAGAAGAAGGTGGGCGATAGCTCCGCAAGCATGCCGACCGCTCCGACCGAGCCTTCTGACGGCAACGAGGAGACCGCGAGCAAGGACTACGCCGACTACATCATCAACCTTGCCGGCGACGAGTGGGATAGCGAGAAGGGCACTTGGAAGGATGCCGACGGCACCTATGCTAAGGCCTTTGCCGACGATGCCTTTACGGCCGATAGCGCCACCTACAAGCAGGCCATGACCGCCTACTATACTGCTTATCAGCAGTATTCCTCGCAGGCTTCGAGCGCCAGCTCCAAGTGGACCGAGTATGCTAACGGCCTCTACGCCAAGGCCAACATCAGCATCTACGGCCTGTTTGCGTAAGGTTTGCCTGAGCTTTCGAGTACGAAGCCGAAATATCTGATGAAGCCCCCTAGAACGAACATCGTTCTAGGGGGCTTGTTGCGTTGAAGGCGTGATTGGCGGCTTAATTATGGCTATTCATCTTTAAGTCCAAAAAGGCTATCGGCTTCATCGTCGGATATATATTCCAGTACATCGCCCGGTTGGCAGTCGAGTGCCCGGCATATCGCGTCAAGAGTTGAAAAACGTATGGCAGAAACCTTGCCCGTCTTAATGCGTGACATATTGACCTGGGAGATGCCCACACGTTCCGCAAGCTCTTTGGATGAGATCTTGCGTTCGGCGAGCATGCGGTCAAGCCGCAGAATAATCATGGATTCCCCCTAGAGCAACTCGTCATCTTGTTTTTGCAGGATATACCCGTAGCGGAAGATGCTGGCAATCAGGCAAATAATCAGGCCTGCAAAGAGCATGGAGGGCTCGAATAACTGGCCGGCGAACGCATCCGTAAAGCTGCCGCCAAATCCTGAGAGTATCATTCCCGTGATTACGGCGCCAAGAAGCCTCACGGCAACGCCGCCGATAAGGAATAAATGTCCTACTCGACGAAGTGCCTGGTTACATTCAAGGTCAAAGGGCCTGCCTTCCTTTTCAATGTTGAAGAAAAGCCTGCGCACGCTTAGCGCGATGGTAAGCGCGAGACATGTCATCAAGAGGCTTCCTATGGCAGTGTGACCATCGTGTGCGACGAGCATAAGTGGGGCCTGCGCATCGGTACCGACGATAGCAAGGCATGGGCCCTCGCCGGCTTGAAGTTCTACGGATTGGAGACACGACCCTTGGGAGAGGCCAGGCAATATGAGTAGAAGATCAATCGCAATGACTGCGAGGAGTCCCAGAGCGAGCGCGGTGGTAATGCAGATTGTGGCCCATTTGCAGATGCGAGCGAGCTTCCTCAGTTTGGCTATCGTCTGTTCGCGGCTGATGATTTCATTCGATATAGATGCGTTTCGATGGACCATGACCCCTCCAATCGGCGTTTTGGATGATACTTGCATTATATCAGAATTAACGATAAACGATAAATAATTACGAATACAGAGTAAGTAATGATTGAAAACGATTAGCGTGAACTAATAGCTCATTTTGGGTGCCGGAGCTTGGCGCGCGGGGGATGAGGACAAATGTCAAAACTTCCCGTGATCGCGCAAGCGCTTCATCGGGTTCCCCTAATTCATATGGGAAAACAACTGCAAACGATTGCAAGTAACCGGTGAACGGTCGAAAACTACCGTTCACCGATAATCTCAAAACTGGTTCTAACTGGTATTAAGTCAAAAAGACCAATTCACATATCTCCACAATGACCTGCAGTTTTTCTACATGCTATTTTTAGCCGCCCTACGTTGTTTAAGACACAGGAAAAGATCCGATCTTTTGCCAAAGCATTTCGAAACGGTTTCAAAACCGCAGGTAGAAGTGTTAACGACCGGTAAACGGTCGAAATATCACCGTGAGCGGTGCAAAAACGTTTTACTGTATGAATCATCAAAAGCGACCTCTTCTGTGGTGATATAGTGGCAACAACACGTCACGTGGTTACTACCAGTTTAGAAACCACTGGTCTTTAAAGAACGCTTTCCAAGAAGCTTTAAGGGCGAGCGCCCGCTGGCTTCCGAAAATCATCGGACTCAGATTGTACACACCTTCGGAAGGGAAATTTGAATGGTTGGCTTTATTCTTACCGGTCATGGACAGTTCGCACCCGGCCTTGCAAGCGCTATCGCTATGGTTGCCGGCGACCAGCCCGCTTTTACCGTCGTTCCTTTTGAGGGCGACCAGGCTGCATCCTACGGTGAGGATCTCCGCGCCGCTATTACCGCCATGCGTGAGGAGTGCGATGGCGTGCTCGTCTTTACCGACCTGCTTGGCGGCACCCCGTTCAACCAGTCGATGATGATTGCCCAGGATGTCGACAACGTCGAGGTTCTGACTGGCACCAACCTTCCCATGGTTATTGAGCTTCTGTTCCTCCGCGGCAATGCCACGCTCGCCGAGCTTGGCGAGCAGGCCGTGACCGTTGGCCAGACGGGCATCACCGCCCAGACGGTCGCATCCGTTGCCGGCTCCGACGAAGAGGATATCTTCGGCGACGAGGACGGCATCTAATGGCCGATTTCGGAGCCAACGTCCTGAGCTCCTCGGTCGCCCTTTTAGGCCTGCTTGTCATCATGGGCTTGATTTACACCATCTGGTCGCAAATCAACATGAAGAAGAAGCAGAAGTACTTCAAGGAGCTGCACACGGAGCTCAAGCCGGGTCAGGAGGTTCTTTTCGCCGGCGGTATCTACGGAACCGTCAAGGGCATTGAAGGCGAGAAGGTCCAGATCAAAGTCCGATCCGGAGCCGTCGTAGACGTTTCGCGTTACGCGATCCAGGAGATCAAGTAACTGTCGTCAGCAAATAACGAAAGGAAGCTGATCAACATGGCAGAACCCAACATTCTTCTTACCCGCATCGATAACCGACTGGTCCATGGTCAGGTCGCTACCCAGTGGAATTCCACCCTGGGCTCCAACCTCATTCTCGTCGCCAACGACGACGTGGCGACCAACACCATGCGCCAGAACCTCATGAAGATGGCCGCTCCCGCCGGCGTCGCTACGCGTTTCTTCTCTCTGCAGAAGACCATCGACGTCATTGGCAAGGCGAGCCCGCGCCAGAAGATCTTCATCGTGGCCGAAACACCGGAAGACGTGCTTACGCTCGTCAAGGGCGGTGTGCCTATAAAGAAGGTAAACATCGGCAACATGCACATGTCGGAAGGAAAGCGCCAAGTCGCCACCTCCGTCGCAGTTAACGACGAGGATGTCGCTGCGTTTAAAGAGCTGCAGGAATTGGGGGTGGAGTTGGAGATCAGGCGCGTTCCGAGCACGCCTGTTGAGGACACGAGCAAGCTCTTCTCGTAATCCTCATGATCCACGTTGTCAGGAATGAAACCCTGACATTCTGTACGTGAAATTCAAAGTGCGTACATACATTTTGAAAGGAGGAGCAAGATGGAATACTCGATCATCCAGATCGCTCTGGTCTTCGTCGTCACGTTCGTCGCGGCAATCGACCAGTTTGACTTCCTCGAGTCTCTCTATCAGCCCATCGTCACCGGCGCCGTCATCGGTCTTATCCTTGGCGACCTCAACACCGGTCTTCTCGTGGGTGGTACTTATCAGCTCATGACGATCGGCAACATGCCGATCGGAGGCGCTCAGCCGCCTAACGCCGTCATCGGCGGCATCATGGCAGCCATTCTCGCTATCGCTACGGGCCTCGAGCCCAACGCGGCAGTCGGCCTTGCCATTCCGTTCGCTCTGCTCGGCCAGCTTGGCGTTACCCTGGTCTTCACGCTTATGTCCCCGCTTATGTCCACGGCCGATAACATGGCTCATAACGCGGACACCAAGGGTATCGAGCGTCTGAACTACTTCGCCATGGCTCTGCTCGGCCTGATCTTCGCTGTCGTCGTCACCCTGTTCTTCATCGCTGGCGCCACCATCGGTCAGACCATCGCTTCCGCCATCCCGACTTGGCTGCAGACCGGTCTCTCCGCTGCAGGCGGCATGATGCGCTTCGTCGGCTTCGCCGTCCTGCTCAAGGTTATGATGAACCGCGATATGTGGGGCTTCTTTCTCATGGGCTTTGGCCTCGCGCTCATCACCGTTGCCAACGATTCTCTGGCAACCCCTGCTCTGCTCATCCTCGCTCTCATCGGCTTCGGCATCGCTTTCTGGGACTTCCAGCAGCAGACCGAGCTGAAGGGTGCAGCTGTTTCTGACGGAGGTGACTTCGAAGATGGCATCTAATGAGTATGTGATCCCGGAGCACTACGAGGATCTCACTCCTGCTCCGCAGCTCGACCAGAAGACCCTCAACAAGATGGCTTGGCGCTCCTGCTTCCTGCAGGCCTCGTTCAACTACGAGCGTATGCAGGCCGCTGGCTGGCTCTACTCCATCATCCCCGGTCTGGAGAAGATCCACACCAACAAGAACGACCTCGCGGCTTCCATGAGCCACAACCTGGAGTTCTTCAACACCCACCCGTTCCTCGTCACCTTTGTTATGGGCATCGTGCTTTCGCTCGAGCAGAACAAGGTTGACATCCCCACGATCCGCGCCGTCCGCGTTGCCGCAATGGGCCCGCTCGGTGGTATCGGTGACGCCCTGTTCTGGCTGACGCTCGTGCCTATCACGGCCGGCATCACCTCCAACATGGCCATCAACGGTAACGCCGCTGCGCCGATCATCTTCCTGGTGATCTTCAACGCCGTCCAGTTCGCTCTGCGCTTCTGGCTCATGAACTGGTCCTACAAGCTTGGCACCAGCGCTATTGACGCTCTGACTGCCAACATGCAGGCCTTCACGCGTGCCGCTTCCATCATGGGCGTCTTCGTCGTCGGTTGCCTGGTCGTCACCATGGGTGGCACCCAGATCAACCTCCAGATCCCCAACGGCACCACCCGTGGCCTTGCCCCTACTACCGTGATCGTCTCCGAGAAGGAGGCCGAGAACTTCACCGGTATGGAGGGCATCGATACCGAGACCGCTGAGGCCGGTACCATCGCCATGACCGATGAGGACGGCAACGCCCTCACCGCCACCGACGCCGACGGCAACGAGGTCAAGTGCGGCGTCGCCGATCTGGGCAACGGCATGGAGTCCGTGACCTACGCTACCGTCACCGAGGATCCGGTCAACTTCTCTGTTGCCGACACCCTCAACACCATCGTCCCGAAGCTCGTCCCGCTTATGCTTACGCTGCTGCTTTACTACATGTTCGCTAAGCACAGCTGGACCCCGACCAAGGGCATTCTCCTGCTCTTCGTCCTTGGCATCCTGGGCGCTGGCCCGCTTGGTCTCTGGCCGAGCATCTGGTAAGGCTCTAGCTTGAGGGGTGTGTCCCTACGCGGCTCACGCCCCGACCCCTTAAGCCATGTGTATGTTAAAAGCCGCGTGCTCGAAAGAGCGCGCGGCTTTTGTTTTCTTAATGATTCGGGTGTGGCAGACAGATAATGCATAACACCCTAGGTAGTTAGCCGAATTCGAGCAAAAGGGAGGATAGGATGGCGATCGGAGCGCGTAAGCAACCGCTGTACGATCAGCTGGTCGATATTCTGACCGAAAAGATTGACCATGAATATCGCGCCGGTGACATGATACCTTCCGAGCGCGAACTTTCGGAGCGCTATGGTCTCTCGCGCACCACGGTGCGCCTGGCTCTGCAGGAACTGGAGCGTTTAGGACTGGTGGTTCGGCAGCACGGTCGCGGTACCTTTGTGACCGACCGTTCGGCAAAGGCAACCAATCTTATGCAGTCCTACAGCTTTACCGAGCAGATGCGCGCAATGGGCCGCGACCCCGAGACCACGATTCTCGAGTTTTGCGAGATGGAGGCCGATAAGAATCTGGCCGAGCATATGGGATTGCGTATCGGCGATCGCATTTTTAAGCTCAAGCGCCTTCGTTCTGCCGACAACATGCCCATGATGGTCGAACGCAGCTATCTACCGGTTCGTCAATTTCTGTCCTTAAAGCGACCGCTGCTGGAGCGTAAGCCGCTTTACGATGTGATTGAGCAAGACTTTCAGCAAAAGATACGTGTGGCCGAAGAGGAATTCTATGCGAGCATAGCCCGTCCCACCGACGCCCTCCTTTTGGGGATTGTCGAGGGCTCGCCTGTGCTCGATTTGGTCAGGACTACGTATAACGAGTCAAACGAGGTTGTGGAGTATACACTCTCGGTTGCTCGTGCCGATCAGTTTAAATACAAGGTTTATCACCAGCGTAGCAACTAGTGTCCGCATCGTTTCCATATGGTGATTCTTTGCATTTAACTGGTTACTACCAGATAACCAACCGAAGTGTATAATTGCACGTCAGAGGATTACTTCTAGAGAGAGGTATTAGAAATGTTCGAGAAGAGTGTCGAGGAGCTCACCGAGCTCGGCGCCCAGATCACCACGGCCGAGATTGCTCAGCAGCCCGAGCTTTGGCGTGATACGCTCAACATCTACCGCGAGAACAAAGAGGCCATCGAGGCCTTCCTGGCCGAGGCTCGCGCTATGGGCGAGGGCCGTCTGTCCGTTGTTTTCACCGGTGCCGGTACGTCCGACTACGTTGGCGATACCTGCGCCCCGTACCTGCGTCACGCTGGCAACACTGATCTTTACGACTTTAAGCCCATCGCCACGACCGACATCGTGAGCGCCCCGCGTGACTTCCTGCGCGCCGAGGATCCCACGCTCGTGGTTTCCTTTGCCCGCTCTGGCAACAGCCCCGAGAGCCTTGCTGCCGTTGCCGTTGCCAAGGAGCTCGTCCACAACGTTAAGTTCCTCAACATCACCTGCGCTCCCGAGGGCAAGCTCGCCGTCGAGTCCGCCGATGATCCCAATGCGCTGACGCTGCTCATCCCGCGCGCCAACGACAAGGGCTTCGCCATGACTGGTTCTTATTCCTGCATGACCCTGCTCTCCACCCTTATTTTCGACACTGCCTCTGACGAGCAGAAGGCCGAGTGGGTCGAGACCATCGCCAAGATGGGCGAGGAGGTTATCGCTCGCGAGTCCGAGGTCGCCGATTACCTGTCTGGCGACTTCAACCGCGTGACCTACTTGGGTTCTGGCTCCTTCGGTGGCCTTGCCCAGGAGAGCCAGCTCAAGATCCTCGAGCTCGCTCACGGTCTGGTCGCTACTTCCTACGACACCTCCATGGGCTATCGTCACGGACCCAAGTCCTTCGTCGACGATAAGACGCTCGTCTTCGTGTTCGTCAACAACGACGCCTACACCCGTCAGTATGACATCGACATCCTCAACGAGATCGGTGGCGACGATATTGCTCAGCACACCGTCGCCGTTCAGCAGGAAGGTGCCACCGTCTACGAGGGTGAGTCCTTCACCTTTAAGGGCTATGAGGCGCTTCCCGAGGGTTACCTTGCTCTGCCGTTCGTGATGTTTGCCCAGGCTATCAGCCTGCTCAACTCTGTGCGCGTGGGCAACACGCCCGATACGCCGAGCCCCACCGGCACGGTCAACCGCGTGGTTAAGGGCGTGACGATTCACCCCTTCACCGCTTAATCGCGTCCCCCTGTAAGGGCGCCCGTCCGCTCATAACGGCGGGCGGGCGCTTTTTGTTTTTACATGGACCGGGTATAAGTATCATCACGGTCAACTGCTTCAAGAAGCAAGGAGTGCATATGAGCACATACGCAATTAAGGCTGACAAGTTCTTCTTGCCGGCAGGCCCGCAGCTGGGCGGCTATCTTATGGTCGAGGATGGCGTCTTTGGCGCCTGGCAGGCCGACGAGCCCTCCTGCGAGATCAAGGACTACACGGGATCGTGGATCGCGCCGGGCATGGTCGACACCCACATCCATGGCTTCTATAACCATTCGACTACCGATAACGACCCCGAGGGTATCGATATCAGCTCGACTGAGCTCGCCCGTCGCGGTACCACCAGTTGGCTGCCCACGACGTTCACCGATGGCGTCGAGCAGATCAAGGACGCCTGCGCCGCTATCGCCCAGGCGGACGAGGGTCGCGCCCCCGACTTCTGTGGTGCTCGTATCCAAGGCATCTACCTGGAGGGCCCCTTCTTTACCATGAAGCACGTGGGCGCGCAGAACCCCGCTTATCTTATTGATCCTTCCGAGGAGGTCTTCGATCAGTGGCAGGAGGCTGCGGGTGGTCGTATCGTCAAGAGTGCCATGGCCGCTGAGCGCGATGGTGCTGCCGCCTATGCTGCCGCTCTCAACGCGAAGGGCGTCGTGACCAGCATCGGTCACTCCGACGCCACCTACGATGAGTGCATCGCCGCCATCAACGCCGGTGCCAGCTGCTTTACGCATACCTATAACGGCCAGCGCGGGCTGCATCACCGTGAGCCCGGTGTCGTGGGTGCCGCTATGTCCACGCCCGAGACCTATGCCGAGATCATCTGTGACGGCAAGCACGTGAACCCTGCCGCCATCAAGGCGCTGCTGCAGGCAAAGGGCTGGCAGCACACGGTGCTCATCACCGACTGCCTTGGCTGCGGCGGCATGCCCGAGGGCAGCTACACCAGCGGCGGCATGGACGTCATCATGAAGGACAACCTGTGCTGGCTCGCCGACGGCAAGAGCATTGCCGGCTCGGTGCTCACGCTTGCCCAGGGCGTCAAGAACATCGTCGACTGGGGCATCGCCAGCGCCGATATCGCCATCCGCATGGCAACCGAGGTGCCGGCTCGCTCTGCACACATCGAGGATAAGTGCGGCAGCATCATGCCGGGTCGCGACGCCGACTTTGTCGTGTTCGACCATGAGCTCACCCTCGTCGAGACGTATGTTGGCGGCCAGAGCGTCGGCAACGCCTTTACCGAGTAACGATAGAAAAAGACGGCGGGCCCGAATCTGCTCGGACCCGCCGTATGGGTTAAACGCTCAAAAGCACCTTTACAGTTACAGCTTGTTAGCGATCTTCTTTGCCGTGCGCTTGACGCCGGCCACCAGGCCTCCTGCAGGATGCTCCTTCTCGTAGGCTAGACGTTTCTCGCGCTTGGCATACTCTTCGACGATGATGTCGCCGTACTCGTCTTCGATCTTGTCGAAGAAGTCGACGGCGCCCTTAATTTCCTCAGCGGTCGGGTGTCCCTTTTGGACACCACCGGTGAGTTTGAACGGCCCCCACGTATCAAAGCCGGGGCAGCCGTAGACACCCATAAAGATGGCCTGCCTCATGCGGCAGATGCCATCGATATCCTTGCCGTACCACTTGTTTTTGCCACCGTAGGTCATAAGGCCAAACACCTTGTCCTGCGGCTGCAGCACGTT
>DBFBEA010000074.1:0-45794 GCA_048248475.1 Collinsella sp.
GCCGTAATGCCCGTGGTAATGGCCCAAAACAGATACAGCAGGTCGAGCGGGTCCTTGACCGCCGTACGGTAGCGGACGATGGACAGAGCACCGACCATACCGAGCGAGATGACCACGTTGGTCGAGATCGCGAGCGTGACCATGCAGGTGAGCACGCACATGCCCACGAGCGTCACGGCAAAGCTACGCGAATACACCACGCCGGTAAAAAAGCGCTTGTACACGTAATAGATCAGGATGCCCATGGCGAGCGCCACGAGCAGCGAAAGGCCAATCTTGGCAGGGTCGACCTGACCGAACGCCTCCAAGACGGAGTTCTTAAAAAAGTCCCTGGTGCTCATGGTCTAAATATCCCCTCGGTTCCCAAAATCCGATTCCCAGTAATTAAATCCGCGCAGGTAGGCGGTCTTGTCATAACACAGGCAGTACTTAGAGACCGCCGTGAGTTCGGCCGCGCCCGGCGGCACCATATCGCGCACCAGCTGCGGGCAAAACTCCGTAAACTTGACCTCCATCACCAGCTTACCGGGCTCCAGGACCGGCAACGCGGGCAGCGTCACGTCAAAGATATCGAAGCTTCCCACCGCGGCACGCACATTCATGTCAAACGTAATGCGCACGGTGCCCTCGTCCATCACCCACGGCTCGCGCTCGTAGTCCACAATGGTCCGTGGGCGCATCATGTTGCAGATGCACTCGATGTAGAACTCGCGACAGAGCGGATAAGGGCTCCTCAGCAAAAAGCCGTAGTCGCCAGCCAGAATCTGCTCAAACTCGCCACGTGTGAGCGGCGCGTCCTCCTTATAGATCCAGCTACCGTACTTCTTTTTGCGCTCGAGCTTAATCACCTTGTCGCTGCCGTTATAGATGCGTACGCGATACTTTTTGCGCATGAGAATGCCGGCGTCTTTTTCCTCGTAGGCCGAGTTGCAGTAGTCGTCAAAATACAGGCTGCGAATGGTGTAACCGCCCGCCCGCGCATGTTTGTCTAGCTTAAATACAGGCGCCATGCGACAGGCAAGCGCGGCGTGCTCGCCCTCGTTAATGAGATATTTGAGCTCGTGGCGGTAACGCTCCTGCGTGGCACGCACAGGCGGTGCCGCCAGGCGCTCAAGCAGCGCGCTAGCCCTCCTCATACGTATCCTCCACGACCTTACCGCCGTCTTGCACGTAAAAACACTTCATGCCGTAGTGCTTGCCGTCGTCGGTCACATAGTAGTCAAACGCATCTTGCGTATAGCCGTCGGAGTTGGTGGCACGCACGCGCACAAAATACTGGCCGGTATCGGGCGCATCGCAGGTCACCTCGGGAAGCAGCACATCCTCGGCCTTAAAGACCACGTCGCTTATGGCATAGTCGCGCGCAAGCTCAACGGTGTAGCGAATGTCGCGCGCCTCAAAATCGTAGGACGCATCCCAGTTAATGCGCAGCTTGCCGTTATCGATCTGCGGCACGCCGATGTAGAAAGGCATGGGCTTTTTAAAACTCTCGCGAAAGCTCTTGTAGTTCTCCTCGATCTCGGAGGGAATCGCCGCGGCGATCTGCTCATATTGGTCCTTGGTGACAGGCAGATTATCGATATCGGGCGAAGCAAAGACTAGCGATTCGGTAACCTCGCGATAATGCTTGATCATCTTGGTCAGGCGCGTCTCGGTCAAATACGTACGCAGGTCCTTGACGGCGCGATCGAGCTCACCGCGGAACGCCTTGCTGCGCAACGCGCGGTTAAACAGCACGTTGCCCCAGTAGTTGCTTGCGCCGCGCTCCCAGCTCGCGTAGTCCGAAAACCCGGTAAGAGAAAGTTCCAGCTTGCGCAGCATGCCGTCGTTGTCCCAATCCAAAAAGTACCAGGTATTTGAGTTGAGCGGGCTGTACAGATAACAGTTGCGGTTCTGCGTATCGCAGTTGCCCGTAAGGATCTGAAACGCCAGCCAATAGACCAGGTTCTCGGTATCAAAGTAGGTGTCGAGCACGTTATCTATCTTTTGCGATTCGTCGTTGAGCGCATCGAGCATCTCGATGAGCTTGGTGTGGTCCGTATCGCCCTTAATCTCGAGCATGCCCTCAAAGTTTGCCTGGTTATAGTCGGGATCATCGGCAAGCTTAATGGTGTCCTCGTAGCGATGGAAATCAAAGCTGTTCACCTTGTACAGGTGCCCGCTCTTATCCAAGCCGTGCGCCTTAAGCGCCGTCTTATTGAGCTGCTCCACCTGCGTAAACAGGCCGTAGTCCTCAAAGGTATCGTTGGACTTTTCGGTCTGGTCGCACACCCACAGATGCACAAACTGCGTGCGCAGGCCCATCATCTGGGGAATCCCGCGGATAAGGTCATAGGCCATCTTGTTGCGAAAACGCATACCCTCGCCCATGTGCTTGTTGAGCGCAATCGCGCGCTGTTGGCGCCAGGTACCCTTGCCCTTTTTGAGCTCCACCTTGTAATTCTTTTGCGAGTTCATGCTCGACGTCTGGCCGCGCACCTGCACGGTAGCATTGGGCGCTTCCTCGCCATAACCAACCTCGCCGGCCACCGGGCCGTCTTCGTCGCCCGCCTGCAAAAGCCCCATTACCTGATAGCGCGTCACGCCCATGTCGGCGTAGTCATACACCGAGTACGTATTGATCTCGGCCCAGCTATGATCGGTGTTCTCGGAGCTGTTACCGCGCGAGACCGTCAGGTACATGGTCACAATGCCCGAGTCGTCGTAGACCTCGTACAGCTCGTCCTTATCGCGAAGGTGCTTGGTCTCGCCCGAGGCCTCAGCCTTTTTAATCTTGTCCTGCTTTTTGACCTTTTTGGTCGAGGATTCGTCCTGAGACGAGCAGCCCGAAAGCAACAGCGCACCGGCAGCCGCCTCGATCAGGCAGCGGCGAGACATCAACTTATCGATCATCAGAACCTCCCCAATGTTTTTGGTACAGGCGAACCACCATACGTTCAAACGCACTGCGCGGCTCACCGCCCACGCGCTTGGCCTCGTAGCGTTGCTCAACACGGTCGAGCACCCGGCCAAGTTCGGTAAACCAGCCCGTCTTGTCAGTCGCCACCATGGGCTGCTGGCTCAGGATACGATACGGCAAGTTGGCGGTATAGGTATCGAGCCGCAGCAGCGCCACGATAAAAAACACCGCTGCACCCAACAAAAAGCCAAAGCCGTAAAACTGCTGCGGCAAGAGCAGAGAAACGGCATTCGCTAGCCCGGCCACACCAGCAAACAGCCCCGAGGCCAGCACGGCCCCCTTGTAGTCGGTAAAGTACAGCAAGATGAGCAACACCGTATTGCCCACGGCATACAGGCCATAGCCCACGCACAGCGTGCGAAAATACCCGTGCATCAGGTTATTAAAGCCCAACGGTAGGGCCGAGAGCACCGTGGTCTCGAGCGAAATGACCGCCGCGGTCACAAACAACTGTTTGAGCGCACAAAACCGCAGTTCTCGGTTGAGCGTGGAGAGCATTTCCTCCTCGGCCACCACAATGTCGCCCACCACGCCACCGTCGTTGAACAGGCTGTAGTAGTCGCGGTAGCGCGGATAGAAATTGACCTCGACCGAGACCACAAAGTTGACGGACGTGACCAGGATTGTCAAAAACGCGATAAGCGCCGGCACATCGTGGTAGGGCGCACCATAAAACAAGCCCTTGACCTGCACGCCAATGGGACCGGCCCAAATTATCACCAAATGCGCAAAGAGGCCCAGGTTGGTGAACAGGCCCGTAAGCGCCAGCGGCATAAACTGATCGAGCCACTGCAAAAAGAGCCAGGGGCTGCGGTCGCTCTGAGGAAAATACCGGTATAGCAGCACCACGTCCCAGGCGAGCATAACGCCGTAGCCCAGAGCAATTGATGCCAACAGGCCCTCGACCGGCGGCAGCCCCAGCGCCAGCGCGGCCAGGGCGCACAGGCACGCCACGCCAATGGCGGCCGCAAAGCTGCACAGGATGCCGCGGTAGTCTTTGATGGCCGTGAGGTAACTCATGCCGTTCCAGTTGACGATCATAATGTTGAACAGCCACAGGCACAGCAGCCCCTGCAGCAGCGTGGCGCCCGAGAACAGCAAAAAGACGCCGTAGAGCACCGTGCCCGCAACGAGCATGATGGCGTTGGAGCCCCAAAACGAAGGCAGTATCTCATCCTCGCGCTCGGCAAACAACATATCGGCCAAAAAGCGCGTGACCGGCATGGAGAAAAAGCTCGTGAGCAAAAGCGAGGCCAGCAGTGTGTAGGTCACCATGCACACCAGCAGATCCTGGTTGGCACGCCCTACGCCCCACAGACCGCACAGCACCAAGATACCCACCTGGAGCAGCACGCCCAACAGCATGGGACCCGTGCACACAATGCCGGCGTAGCCGTAAGCGCGCATCGTGGCAAAAAGGCCCTTGCGCCTAAACAGGCGCTTAAGCTCAAAACCGATTCCGGCCACCGGCTACTCCCCCTCTCTGGGCAGGTCAAACGCACGCGCCGTCTCGTCGTACAGCGCGCGATAGTTGGCGAGCATCTGCTCGTGCAAAAAGTACGTGGCAACGCGACGCTGCCCGCGCTCCCCCATCTCAATGCGACGGGCGCGGCTCACGCACATGCGCTCCATGGCATCGGCCAAGCCCTTGCGATACATGGGCGGCGTCACAAAACCCGCCACGCCAAAGTCGTCGCCCGGGGCGCCTTCGAGCAACTCGCGGCAGCAGCCCACCTCGGTCGTCACGCAGGGACGGCGCGCTGCAAGCGACTCCAGCACGCTGAGCGGCTGGCCCTCGGAGATGCTCGTCAAAATGGTAAAGTCGAGCTTTTCCATGTACTCGACCACGTTGACGCGGCCGGTAAAGATCAGGTCGCGCACGCCTAGGGTATCGACCAGCGCGTGGCACTCGGCGCCGTACTCCTCGTCGTCCACGCCGCCCATAATGTGCAGGCGCACCTTGGGCAGGCGCTCGTGCAGCTCAAAGAAGGCATAAATCATTGTCTTGACGTCCTTGATGGGCGCCAAGCGCACCACCGCGCCAATGTCCACCCAGCCGTCATCGGGCTTTAAGGGAATATCCTTAAAGCGGTCGAACTGGATGCCGTTGGGGATAACCAGGCATTTGTCCGCATCGCAGCCCATATAGACCTGCGTCTTGCGGGCGTTATGGAACAAACTCGTCACGCGGAAGGCGCGGCGGTAGATTTCCTCCGAAAGCAGGTAGAAAAAGCGGATCCAGCGGTCCTTGAACGACGGCACCACCCAATCGGCGCGAATGATCTCTTCCTCGCGCTCGCGGGTGTAGATGCCATGCTCGGTCAACAGCACCGGCGCATGGTGAACGCTTGAGCCCAGGCAGGCGAGCAGACCACCGTAGCCGGTCGAGATGGCATGGTACACATCGGCCACCGGCACCTCGCTGCCCAACAGGTAGAGCACGGGCAGCAACATGGAGCGCATGGTGTGGAATGCATCGGCAAAGGGCGTGTAGGGATACTCGGCCAGGCACACGTCGCGAAAGATATCCATAAACGTGCGGCTCTGCAAAAACGAGAGCGGATGCACGCGACGGCGGTAGAAGATATCGAATAACACGTCCCAGTCCGGATTGGAGAGCGACACCAGACGGCGTAACGCCTCGCGCTCACGGTCGTTAAAACTGGCTTCATGTTGCTCACCCGAAAGCCGCAGGGCATCGTCCAGGAACACCTCGTGCACCTCGACCACGTTGCCGGGCAGCTCGTAGACAAACTTGCCACGGTCGGCAGCATGCGCGCCGATCACCCACAGCACAAACTCGTGCTCGGGCATGGCCGTAATGTAGCCATGCATCCAGGTAGATACGCCGCCGTGCACATAGGGGTAGCAACCCTCGAGTACCAAGCAGATTCTCATTTATCGCCACCCTCCTTGCGCTCGATCGTCACGGTCTTATCATTTGCCTTGAGCAGATACAGATTGCCCGTAAGGTGCGTCAGTTCGCCACCCGTCACCGCACCCGGCTCGCCATTATTGGCGCGGAACATGAGCCAAGCCTCGTCGTGGAAATTGCCCAGGCTGAGCGTCCAGGCATCCGCGCTGGTATCCACGCTCACCGTCACGGACGAAAAGCGCTGGATGGCACCGGAGCACTCCGACGCCGTCTGGTGCCGCAGGTCGGGCGCGGATTTGGTAAGCCACTCCAGGTAGTCGACCAGGCCGCCCTTGTAGACCTCCCAGCCCTCCTTGGCACCACGATCGGGATCGAGCAAGTCGTCCGGGTGCATAAAATGCGTGCTCACGTAGTGCATGTTGAGCTCGGACACGGCTGCCAGGCGCATATAGGAATCGTCGACCATGCCGCCCGAGACAATACGTGGCTGCTCCACAATGCCGTCGCTCGCCACGCCAAACTCCTGCACGTAGGGCAGGTCGGTGCCATCCTCAAAATACGTGCTGGCGATGGTCTTAATGCGCGGAACGTCGGTGCCGATGAGCTTGCGCGCTCGGGCCGAAAGGATATTCGACGGCGGTACGTAAACCGAGCCATGAGCGTTGGGCAGAACCTCGTCCTGAAACGCGATAAGTTCGTTGAGCGAAGCGACGAGCGTCTCTTTGTTCTTCCAGGTCTTGTAGACGTACAGCGTGCCGTAGTCGGTGCCCCAGAGCGCGAGCGGCTGATGGTTGTAGCCGTGAAAGCCCAGCTCGCCGCCCATCTGCAGCAGCATGCCGCCAAAATATCGAAACTGCGTGGTATCGGGTTGGCGCGCGGGCTCGGTCTGGTTGACCGCGTCCTCGTAGTTTTCGATCATCACGCCGGTATAGCGAATGCCATATTTTTGCGCGAGCTTTTGCAGATCGGGCCACCAGACCTTGGTGTAAAAATCCGCAATGGAAAGGCCGTAGTCACGCTTGATATAAGTACCATCGCCCGAGGGCACGGGGCTAGGAAAGTCGTCCAAATAGAACACGGCGCTGTTGATGACCGGATAGGCCGTAGCATCGCCCAGCAGACTGATCGCCGCGGCGAAAAAGCCGCGCATGACCTTGTCGTAGATACCGATATTGCACACCACGGTGCGCCCGCTACCGCAGTCATTAGACCAAATGAGCGGGGCGCCCGCATCGCCAGTCTTAGCCCACTCACGCGCCGTCTCGCGCAGCGATACTGAAAGCGACGAATCAAAGGGGTCCGAGAGCTCGTAGCGCTCTCCCCCGCCCAGCATAAAGTCCTCACTCGGCACAATGCTTTCGGCTTTTACATAGTCATATCCGGCCGATTCAATGCCAAGCTTGGAGGCAATCACTTGCAGATAGCTCGAGTTATCCGGCGGCATGGCGAGCATAAGCGAACCGCCGGCACTCACCCAACTCATAATGTCGCTCAGGTGCGTACCGAGCCCATCGAGCGACGGCATGAGCAAAATCACGCGATCGAAGGAGGTCAGCGAGGGAATGGCATCCGCACCATCCAGGGCAAGATCCACGTCGCGATGGGCGATCTTCATGTCCAGCAAAATCTGGTCGAACTGGTCTTTGACGTCGTCGACGCCATCTTGGTCCGAGTCTGTAATGACCAGGCACGTGGGCTTTTGGCCAAAGATTGCCGAGGAGGCCGGCACCGCGTCGTTGGCGGCAAGCATCCCCAGCCTATGCTGGCCCGCACTGTACTGCACGCCGGCACGCTCCACCAGCAGCACGGCGGCCATGGCAATAAAGACCGCCCACACCACGAGGAGTCCCATCCAACGAAAGCGGCCCACACGGTCTCGGATATGTTGCGCCACGCTCATCGGGCCTCCTCCCCATCGCGCCAAAACGCCAACTTTTCGCGGTTGTCGGCGCTCAAATACACATGTTGCTTGTCAATCGCATCGATCACACAGTGGACCTCGTCACCGTCGCGGCGCATCACGGCCAGGCGCAGGCAAAGCATCCAAACCTCCTGCTCCTCGGGCACGTCGAGTACCAGCTGGTCGGTCACGGCCTGCGCCTCGTCGATCTGTCCGACATCGGCCAGCGCCGTCGCGTATCGAATGCGCAGCTCAAGGGTATCCTCGCGCTCGCAGCGACGCGCAAGCAGGCGCGCGTACTGTTGGCGCTGAATCTGAGCAACGCGCCCCTCAGCCAAGCCCGAGCCCAAGTATTCACCAAGAAAATCACAGTATTCGTTGAGGTTTTGCGCGCTCGGGTCCGTCTTAAAGGCACGCTCCAGCTGCTGCAGTTTAAGGTCGGACTCCTTGGAGATCTGCGCCACCGCCGTCGCGGCATAGTGCGCCACCTCAACGTCGTCGTTAAGCTTAGCCGCCTGCAGCTGCGCCAGGTACGCGTCGGGCTCCTCGGTGAGCATGGAGAGCATTAGGCGGCGCCGGTATGCCGGGTCGTTGACGATAAGCGCCTCCTCGAGCGGCACTACGCCTGCATCGTCCTCACCGCTCGGTACCGACATACTACGATGCAGGTCGTCGGTTAAGCGCAGCGACTCCAGCGCAGACTCTTTCAGCCACTCGCCAAGCACCGCGCTGCGCACCGATAGCAAAACCACCAGCAACGGGCCCCACAGCGGCACCAGCACTATTACAGCCAGCATGTGCCCGCGCACCGGCAGCAGGCCCAGCTTCATGAGCGTCCACAGCATCAGGCAAACCAGCGAATGAATCAGCAGCAAGACGGCAGCAACGACAAGCGAGATCAAGCGGCACCCCCCTCACCGTCACCGGTGTAAGCGATGCGCTGCAGCAGCGCCACGATGCCCTCGCCGTCGACGGGCTCCACCGCAATATGCTTTGCGCTCAGGCGCTTACGGATAATGGGAAGATCGCACGCCTTTGCCTGGCGCATAAGCAGGTAGAGCACGTTGCCGTCGACCAAGCCCGCCGCGTCGCTCTCGCGGATTGCCGACCCAATTGCGCCCACCAGCTCGCCGACAGGCTCCATGCCCGATACCACGCGCAGGAGCAAAAAACTCCCCATCTTGCTATCTGCCAGCGCCTGCTCCGCCGCGAGCTCTTGGCCAAAGGCCGCCTGCTTGAGCACGCAAGTGCCGTCAACGCAGCGTTTATCCTGCGCCACCGCCTCATAGTCAAAGGCACGGCCCAGCGCGCTTTCGACCAGCCCGCACAAGATGCGGAACAGGTTTTGATAATAGAGGGTCATTTGGTTTTCGGCCGCACTACGCACAAAGATCAACACGGCGGGTGCCCCGTCGCGCTCGATCGCGTATCCAAACATGGGAAACCCCGGCGTCAGCTCACGGTTCACCCACAGGTTCGAACGACCCCCGTCGCCCAAAAGAGGTGCAAGCTGCTCAAGCGTGAGCGAGCGTGCGGCATTTTCGGCAATCGCGGGACTTGCTGCCACCAGGCGTGCAAATGCCCCGCCCGAAACATGGTAGATCGCCACCGAATCGTTCTCGAGGATCTCGCCCAGAAGCTCGCAGCACTTGCGATAGATGTCGCGTGGGTTGAGTACGTCGAGCTCCTGCGTCACGGCAAAGATCTTGCCAAAGCTGTCGTGGCGACCCACAATCTGGCGCCTGTACGCGCGCTTGTCCTCGATCGCGTCGTGGTAAAGCTGTGTGAGGAACGTATTGCGATTACGCACGAGCTCGTTTTGATCGCGCTCCGCCCTAATGGCTTCGCTGTTGCGCAGCTGCACATAGCCGCACACGGCACCCACCACAAAGTACGCAATAAACGGCAGCCAGTTGGACGGCTCGTAAAAGAGACCCTGGAAGGTATAACCGTACTGAGTAAAGTAGCTCGCGGCCAAACCCACCGACGCCAGCAGCGCCGCAACCAGGCCAAAATCGAGCCCATACAGCGTGCCGATCAGTACCACGTACAGCAGGCGGTAGTCGAGCACGTTAAGCTGAGCAGACTGCGAAAACACCAGCTCCAGGCCCTCAAAGAGCACCCAGGCCAGCGCGGTCTCCAGGCATTTGATGGGCAGTGTCCGCCCGCGCATGCGGTCGATGGCGGCACGCAGCGGATGGCGCTTGCCCGCGAGGGTCTGCTCCCAGCGGGCGTGTATGGTCGAAAGATCGCGCAGCACGTCATAGCGCTGGAACCACCCGTAGCGCGTGCGGACGGTATCGCTCGGAGCAATGGAGACGACGGCGTCCCCGTCGTAGGTAATGTCGAGCCCCGGGAACAAGCCCTTGAGCGCCTCGCCCAGGTCTCCCACGGTGTGGGCAAAGCTATCCGGAACCTCGAGTTCCTCGAATGTGGCATCCCAGCTGTCGAAGATGCGACGCACCAGAACGGCCAGCTCCTCGGCGCAGAGGGCACCGAGCGGTGAGTCCGCCCCAGCCCTCATGACAGCAGAGCCTTGCGAGCACGCCTCGAACAGCGGGGTCAAAATCGGGTCTTCCAGCGTGGGCGAGGCGGTGTACAGATACGGCACGCGCAAGATCTTGGCCTGAATGCCGTCGCGGACCGCATAGTAGCGGCACAGGTCGTTGGCCGCACGGGCAATGATGCCCTTGCCGTTTTGCCCCGCAACGTCCACCGCACCGTCCGCTCCCATGGGACCAGTCACAAACAGCAGCTGAATCTGGCGACCCATGCAAGCTCGAAAGACGGAGCGCAGCAGCTCGATGTCGCCAACGGCCTCGGTATGCGGCGTGAGATAGGTAGAGAGGTAGACCACACGGTCGAATTCGTAAGCCTGGTCCAGGTGCTGCAGCAGCTCTTTCCAAGACGCATGGAGCGACGACCCGTCGCGGCGCGCCTCGTTGGCCGCCACGACCTGAACATGGTCACCGGGAAACGCCTTGGCACAAAAGTCGTCATCGACATACGCGGTATTGCCAACAACCAGCACTTCCACCGTGCGCTCCCCCTCCCCAAATTTAGCTTTTGCCATGGTAAACATGCGTATTGTACGCTGTCAATGTAGGCCAAAGGCAACTTTAAAGCTGTTTTAAGAACTTTTTCAGACGGGAAGCGACTCGCGCCTGAGCCAGAGAGCCCTACACGTGCCGCTGCACGGCGGAGAAAGGCGAATCCACTACCCCTCAGGCATAATTCCTGAGCAAAATCAAGCAGAGCACACGGCTTTTTGCGCCACTTTAAGACGTAATCGGGATGTGGCGAGAGGCCAAATTCGGAAGTGCGGGGAAAACCAAAGGAATGCTGACCAGACCTCCGTTTTAGGCTTCCGCGACCTGCGGTTTTGATACAAAAAAACCGCGTTGTGCTCGAAGGTTTTCGATTTTTCCCCGCACTTCTGTAATTACATCTCTGGATCGAGGGCGCAGGCAATGGTGACGACATCCACGATAGCGCCCCCCTATGCCTGATACCAAAATCGTTCCATAGGGACCCGTTTCCCAATGGGATGATTCTTCACAAAGGGCATTAAGGCGCATGAGAACATGGTAGAGGCAAGCAAGCGCGCTTCCACGTTTTCGCCCATGGTGACCACGGTATAATCCAACGAGACAAGCAACGAACGGGAAAGGCAGCGCGGATGAACCTGGGCAGCGAGAGCGAGACCGTCGAGTTCAAGAAGTCCACTGGCGAGCATAAAGAAGCACTGCAAGCCATCAGCGCCATGCTGAACAAGCACGGCCGCGGCGAGCTCTACTTCGGCGTGAAGGACAACGGCGATGTCATCGGCCAGGATGTCAGCGACGCAACGCTGCGCCAGGTGACGTCGTGGGTGTCCGACAAGATCGAGCCCGCGGTGTTCCCGACGGTCGAGTGCCTCGACGCCGATGATGGGCTGCGATACATCAAAATTGCCTTCTCAGGTGCCGACGCCCCCTACTCCGCCGACGGACGCTACTTCACCCGCGTGGGGACTTCGAACAAAGCGCTGTCGGCCTCGGAGCTGAGCGCCATGGTCGTCAAGCGTGAGCGCGCCCGTAGCCCGTGGGACTCGCTGCCGTCCGGCAGGCCCGTCTCCGACGCCGACGAGCAGGCGGTGCGTGACTTCGTCGCGCGCGGCGGCAGGGCCGGACGCGTGGGCGGCGGGTTCGCCGGCGTGGAGGACACCTTGGCAAGGCTCGACCTCGTCGCGCCCGACGGCAGCCTAAGAAACGCCGCGGTGGAGCTGTTCTGCGAGGGATCCGACACCTACCCCAGGATGAAGCTGGGGCTTCTGGGCGGCAACACCAAGGCCAAGATCCTCGACCTGCGCCGCGAGTGCGGCACCATGCTCAAGCTGCTCGACTTCGCCGAGTACTTCGTGACGTCGAACATCAGGCGCGAGTTCGTCATCGGCGAGACGGGCATGTACCGCAAGGAGATCCCCGAGATCCCGGCCGAGGCCATCCGCGAGGCGGTTGCCAACGCGCTGTGCCACCGCGACTACACCACCGGCACCGCCGTCGAGGTCAACGTGTTCATGGACACCGTCCAGATCGTGAGCCCGGGCCTGTTCCCCGAGGGCGACTCGCCGCAAGAGCACCTAGACGGTACCGCGAGCGAGTTCGGCCTCCGAAACCCCGCGATCGCGCGCACCCTGTTCCGCGCCGGCGTCATCGAGCAGTACGGCACGGGCATACCGCGCATCAAGGAGGCCTGCGAGGCAGCCGGCGTGAGGTTCCGCTTCGAGCAGACCGTCAACAGCACCGTCGTCGTCTTCGAGCGTCCTGGGTTACAGAAAGCGGCCTTCAGGAGAACCGCGGCCGACAACCGACCGCTCCTCAGCGAGCGCGAACGAGCAGCGATGGCAATTGCCGCCGCTCAGGGGAAAATCACGACCTCCGACCTCGCGCGGGAGTCCAATGTCGGTAGGAAAACGGCCTCGAAGACTCTGAAAGACCTTGCCGGGCGAGGCCTGTTGGAATGGGTAGGGAAAAGCCCGAAAGACCCGCACCAGTTCTACAGGATGCCAAGCGAAGTTTGAGGCTGCAGGTCCTAGCCGGGAAACAGGCCCATTGCGTTTGCTGCCCTCCCCCTGCTGGGCACTACTGAGTAATCTACTGGGCACTGCTGAGTAATCTACTGAGTAGTGCCCAAGCGCGAGTTGGCAAGTCCGCCGAAGCCCAGAGAAACGGCTCCGAAGAATATACTGACCGCTACTGACCGCTACTGACCGCGGCATTCGGCAGGCCCGCCGAATGCCGCGGTCTCCCGAGACTAGCAGAGCCGCCCTTATTGTTAGCGCTGCCGAAGCAAGCCCTACTTCAGCAGCAACTTGAATTTTCGTGCGATGAGCCTCCCCGGAGCCAAGAGCCTTTTGCCCTAATCACAACACCGCAATTCAAGCACCGCAGAAAACTCCATTAGCGATGAACCAGCCACTTGAAGACGTGATCAAGGTGCGGCAAGGGGTCAAATTCGGAAGTGCGGGGAAAATCGAAGAAATGCTAACCAGGCCCCAGTTTTCGCTTCCGCGAACTGCGGTTTTGGTGCTAAAAATCGCGTTGTGCTCGAAGGTTCTCGATTTTCCCCGCACTTCCGTAATTACATCCTTGGATCGAGAGTGCAGGCAACAATGACGTCATCCGCGATAGCACCCAACAGTCACGGACGTACAAAAGGCCGTTGCCGGAAGCCTCCATACAACGACTCTTCTTTGCGCGCGCCACGCTCGCAATGCTCCATTAAATGTAACTAATTGATTTGCTATATACCATTCATAATGGCACATAGCAAATCAATTAGTTACATGTGGAGGCAGAACATGAGGGAGTACGTCGAGAAGCAGCTGCACACTAGAGTCGATTGCGAGCCCAACGACGCCTCGGAAATAACGACGCAAAACTCTTTCCGAAAGTGTAGGTGAGCGAAATGGCGACTCATGCATACGATGACCTTTATTCTTATCTAGCCGCATTCAAGAACAGCTCTCTTGCCGAAATAATTGCGTACCTAGAAGAACTGGGGCAAAGGAGGTTCGACGCCTTTATTAGGGGCCTTGCACCCCTTATCCCAATCGAAAAAATCGAAAATCAATCCCTGTTCAATTTTTCTGTTGACTCCACCCTTGAAGGAGGCAAATTCCCCTGCACTGACTATGCCTGTCGAGAGCAAAACATTTACCATTTGGCAAAGTTCTCAGCATTGTATGCAGATAAAACACTGATTCATTGCCCTATAGAATCGGCATTCGAAATGGGGCACGATGATTATGTCTCAGTCGATGAACTTGCATTCGGGATCTATTTGACCATGCGAGTCGAAGACATAGTCAAAGCTGGAATACTCGGATTTTCGAGCAATTACATTCCTCTTTGCAAAGATTGCCTAGCGCGACAAATCGAAAGAGAATCAAAAGCAAAAGGATTGATATCGAGTTATTGGGATGAACTCGTACGACAATTCTGTTCCTCTACCTCGTGCACTTTAAAACAAGCACCAGATGGGAATCTGTATGTAGCGATTGAGGGAATGGATGCATATGGGTCCCATGATGAGATGGATGTCGATTTCCTGGTAATCCCGTCTGAATACGAATCGCTCTATGCAAGCCAAGGCGAAACGCGATTGGATAGAGACATGCTGGAGAAAGGCGGCATCTTGACTATCCTACTGCCATTGTTGGACGATTGCTTTCAAGCCCTCGTCAATCCCTATTTTTCGAATAGCTCGTATTTAACCACTCGTCCAGCTCAGATTGAGTTCCTCGAGTCCGCAACTTCCACCCTTTATCCTCGAAAAGATCAGACCATACCCATTCGCCGGTTATCTTGCCCCCTCCCCATTGCTGAAAATGCAACGTTGCGTAGCATCCTTGATTGCCGCATTAGAAACGAAGAGTCGTTTCTTGTGTTTAGGGATACCTTGTCCAAAGGCCTGAGCGAAAGGCCCATCGACACCTCGACATTAGCTGACCTGAAGAACGACCTAATTGAGCCCGAGCTTCACAAGATATCTTTAGTGATGAAAAACGAGCGATCCCGATTAGTCACCTCCGCAGGCATTGAAGCCGCTATCGGAATTGCGAGCTTTACATTGGGGCAATACGGAATCGCATCACCTTCTGATGCCATGGCCTTCCTCGGGGCTGCCGGCATAGGGGCCGTTGCATCTCAATCCGCAGATTTCTTGCGAGAAGCCAAGGCAAAAGAGAACCCCATGTATTTCCTCTGGAAGCTCAATAGAAACAACCGTCTGTAACCTAAGGGGCAGAACACCGCAGTCGCCGAGCATATCTCGATCATTAAATAAAGGCAGCACTAGAAAGGATGCGAATCGTGAAGAACCGATTCCCTTTACGAATGCCTAATGCAGTAAAAATCACTGGTAGATCCGAGCAGTTTAACCAAGACGACAAGAGCGCGCTCAGATTGCTGTCTGCAGTAGCTAGCCAAGTATAGATACCATCCTGTTTCCAAATTCGGTCCTACGATAAACCCTTTCTTCTTTCTCAATTTCGTCGGGATCGTCGAAGATGAGCGTCGCATCTACTACGTCCCACTGCTGCCGATGGATATCCTCAATCAGCAATCCCAGTCCGGTTAATCGAAGAAGAACTTCTGCATCTCTGCCTCTGAGCGTCTGAAAAGTTTCCTTTTCTCGAAGCATTTCGTAGTCTCCAGGTAGAAATCTGTCCAAAGTCTCTGCAAACAAACGAAGATCGTCCCAGCTAATTTCTTTATCTAGGTAGGCCTCATAAATCTTTGCTAGTCGCCGCGCTTTGTCCTCCTCAATGTATCTTTCGAGCAGGATAAGCAGGTACTCAATATCGCGCTTCCTATTTGACTCTTCAAAGTATTGCTTGTACTTGTTCCATGAGCCATTTTCAAAAGAGTCGCGGTTGAACTCATCGAGGAAACACGCATACTTCTTCAGCAGATGCGCATTGTGGATATTGTTTCCGATTTTGTAGATGCTCACTAGGCTTGAGATGACGGGGATGTCCTTCAAGAACTCGTTTTGGAGAATTTCGTCCAGGCCAACCTCTGCGATATTCGAAATAAGTTCGAGAGAGTCGCTGCAAATAGTCGGCCTTGCGTCGTCTTGCAAGCGCGATAGACCGGCCTTAGTTGATTCCTCTGCGTTTGCCATAAGATTACCTTTCATAATAATTTGCCAGTTTTGGCATGCGTTTGCAGCGCCGCTTTTCTGAAAGTGGCTCCGATTTAAATGCCATCCCCCGAATAAGCGCTCAGGTTCGGTTCAACAAGTGCATTGGTTGAAAAGAGCTTTAGACCCCCTTCGAGGTAAAAGTCGCTTGTGCAGAGCAACCAAATCATCTTGTCGAGCTTGTAGGCAGTGGCCTCGGGGTCCACGCCGCCCTTCCGCGCCGCGCGCGCGGCTTCGAAATAGCAACGAGCCACTTCGACCTCGCTGTCAGTGGTAGCGTAAAACTGAACAGTATTCAGTAGGCCGTTGACACAAACATCGACGAGCGGCTGCTGAACAAGCCCGAGGACCTGTTCAGGGCGATGCAGCTCGAGCTCATGGAGCTGCACCACGGTTCGCCCTCGACCGTCTTCTGCACGCAGTGCAGGTCGAAGGGCTAGGCAGGAGCCCCGAGGCTTTTCCTAATTCTAGGTGTTAAAGTCGATTACTGCCTGCCGTGGAATAGCCTCCACTTTTCGTCTTCGATGTCTCTTTCAATTGATGACTTCACTTTTGACAGCCATTCTCTGTGTTTTAAATATGCAACACCTGCGGGCAGCTGAGCAGCAATCGAGTCAATCGCCTCAATCTCCTTGAGCTTTGCTGGAATAAAGCCTTTTTCAGGGGACCCGCTCATTGAAGATCGACGGAGATCCAAATGGTTGATCGATATCCCGTCTTTATCGAGCGTCAGAATGAGGGTGATAGCCCTAATCCTCGTCTCGTCATTGCAATCGGACAAGGCCCAGCTAATTCTATCGAGGCTATTTGCGTCGGCGATCCTTTCGCGGATGGTATATTCCAAGCGCTCCCAAAAAATATCGCTCGAGAGCGCATTTGCGTCATGAACGGGAAACAAAACGGCTATTTCAAGCCTGCCGAGTGGTTCGCTCAGCGCTTCATCGATCATTGCTTTCAGCAGATTCCAGGCATGATCATCCTGGACGGTCCAAAACGAGCTGATTCTTCGCAGGAGATCGTGCCTTTGTCGGTAGTCGAGGTTGGCAACGTACTCCAAAAAACGGTCAATCATTGAGCTGTCAAGGCGTAAAAGGCAGCGTAGGAAAGCGAGGTTATAGTCGAAAGTAGGATATCCTTCAAGTGCGAGAAAATACAGGTTGACGGCCGGTGAGGGATTGGATTCGAAGTACGAATCTAGAGCGGAGACGCGCTTTTCGTCTCCGCAGTTGCCGAAAAACCGCCAAACCCCATCATTGTGTATATGTTCGGAAAGCCAAGAAGCATATTTGAGGATATAGCCAGGATGCTTTGGCTCGACTATCTCCAAATCTTCCAAGCAGAGATGCGTTCTGCCGTCATCGAGTCTTGCGAGAATTTCGTCGAGCTCCTCCTTGTCGGGCCCGTTCTTTAATGCTAGCAAATCAAGATAGTCAAACAGGGCCGGATGGTCACTCACGTCGATCACCGCGCCCAGCTCGTTTCTAAGGACCTTCCTGCCGATGGTTTCAGCAAGATGATCAAGTGCTTCGTACGGGACAGGGATCGTCGAGGGCGACGAAGCGATATTGCGTGCGATTATGCTTGAGGCAGTATCTGGGGTCCTTTTGGCGATTTCCAGAAGGACTTTTCCGATAGCCCTGCCCGACTCCCACTCTTTATCGGAAATCTCATAATCTTCGGCTAGCTTTCCCAGGGCTTCGGTCAGTCGTTCTAGCGGTAACTCTTCCGCGGATATCCTCGGTTCTTTCTCTACGAGAGACTCGGAGTTCTCCAGACCAAGTGCGTCGAATGCGCTCTGGCGGAACCCATCGAGGCTCAGAGGGGGATTCTGCGCGCATGTTTCGTAAATCTGGTTGATGCTTAAGCTGCATAAGAGATCGATTGTCGAGTCTTCGGTTATATATTTGGGGAATAGCTCTTCAATCCTCGAGAGCACCGAATACATGTTTTCTGCGTACTCCGCTTCAGGTTCTTTGCCATAGAACGAGAAGTGCTGCCGAAAAGTGGATTTAACTTGCCTGCTGAATTCGGTTTCGACCAGAACGGAGAGCGCCCGGAAGCAATGGGCGTGGAGCTCGGCCAGCTCTGATGTGAAATTGAAGGTCAAAGTGTTGTATGTGTACGTTATGCCGTTTTGACAAACGCGCTGGGCCCTTGAAGAGAGGCATGAACTCGTCAAGACGATCAGACATGCTGCAACATTGCGGGAATGCGATTGTTGATATTTTTGAGCGAGGGCATCGAGTTTGCTGTTTTCCAAATCGAATCCCGTACGATCGAGATCGTAAGCGAAAGCGCCGTCCGGCCCGCATGCCCAGTTGTACTCGGCCGCTCGCTCGGTGCCTCTTTCTACACACTTCACGAACAACTCGGAGGCTGTTTGCGAATACTCGCTTGAGTTCATCAGGGATACAGAAATTTGCAGGGGCATAGATCCGTCGGATGTCGAATTCATGCCGAGAATTTCTTCCGATACGTCAGCGCAATCAGCGTTTTCGATGCGGTTTGAGGCAAAGGCGAGCGCCTGTATGGGGAGGAATTGATTGAATGTGACTATGAACTGATCGGCAATTCGCGCATCCCGATTCTTTATTTCATCCCAAGCTTTCTCGCATTCCCTTCGAAGGTAGTCGTACACGCTCGCACTTCCGCACACTTCAGCCATTGACTTGGCGGCTTTGAGATACGGCGCGTTCGGCATTTCTGCGGTATGCAGAATGAAATCCGCAAAACTGCCGTTCCCTTCTTTTGCGAAGTGGCGGCATATCAAGAAGTCGCGAAGATTCTGCTCTTCCATTCTTATGGCTAGCACGCCATCGGCGGAGGTAAGGATCGTGACAATTTCCTGGTCGTTCAATCTGGATGCAAAATCCCGAATCTCGGCGTCGTCGTACCCCAGCCCCAAGAGTTCCTCGTAACAAGGGTCTCCTTCAATAAGATCGCAGCAGTCGTAGATTGCAAGGTTCTCTGCGAGACGCTGCTCCCTGCTGGAGTACCCAGCTAAAGCAGAATTCATATAGATGTTCAAAAGATCGTATGGCTCTTGGATGGCTTCGAAATTGCCGTCCGCTATGGGGCTTGCTGCCATGATAGCCAAGCGCAGGTTTCCGTTTGCGATTGCCGATACTCTCTCCCTCAGTGCTATGTTTTTTATGTTGTATTCGGTCTCGAGTATCGCTTCTATATTTTCCGCGGTTAGAGGCTCCAGCTCTATTTCTCTGAAATTTAGATAACTGCCGATTTTTGCGGTCAACTCGCTTCGGTGCATCTTCCTGCAGGTGAGGACAATCTTTAGCTTTTTGTTTTCCAAACAGATTCCCAGCAAGTGCTCAAGTGACAGGTTGCCGTTTGCATCATCGACTAGAAGGATAATGTTTTCCGACTCCGACAAAATCAGCTCGATATCATCGTCGAGATGCGATGAATACCTAGAGTCCAAGATAAGAAGATCCCAGTGATGCCGTTTGCTGAATGAGAGGCATGCGTCGAGGGCGATCTTGGTTTTCCCCGATCCAGACTGCCCCTGAATCACCACTGCCTTGTTTTGCTCTATCGATTCGACGATGACTGAAAACTCGGAATCCCTGTGCATGAGGAGCTTCGACAGGTCGGTTGAGAAACGGTCGTTCAGGCTTCGCTCGATGAAGCGGTCTGGGGCGATGAATGATCCCTTTCCGAGTGGAACGCCCAATACCGTATGCGCTAGCGCAGGGTATTTTCCATCAAGGTCGCTCGCAATTGTCTCTGGCCCGATTATTTCTATCCGTGGATCGATGGCACGGACCTCCTCGAGTACCAGAGGTGAAAGGCGAAAGTATGTGTGGCACAGGATGATTCGATCTATGAGTTGCGGATTGATTCCGGTTTTGCTCCTGTCGAGGCAGTCTTTAGCATCATTTAGCAGCTTATTGCGGATGTCGGATTTAGAGGTTGTGTATGCCGCGAAGAGGTAGTGTCCATTCTCTCCTACGGAGTACATGTCTGGCACTCCGGTCGTGGTTTTATCCGTGCCGCATTGGGATCCTAATTCAATGATGTTGTTAAGCGAATATCTCCTATATAGATACTGATTTGCTAGTGTTTGAAAACGCCCGCCTTCGATCTGCCTTAGCTCTTCTTGGATCTGATTTATTTGGGACATTTTGCTCCTCGCGATAAATTCGCCTTTTGATTTCTCTTTTCTTACTCTAGTCCGCCTACCTCAGCAAGCCTTACAAGCTCGAGGGACGAGTCGACGACGTCCTCGAAGTCAAGCCCCGCCGCATAGGCCCTCGGATAAGGCGAGCGGAGGGCGCGTGACCCCGTCGGAAATGGCCGCCGTTAGGTGAGTGTTCGAGAGCTGCGCGGCGGAGCTGGATGGAGCCTGGGCAAGGCATTAGGGCATCCTCGTCCTTGTCGTAAGACTGCCATTAGAAGATCTTCTGCAAATCCTAAGCCACGTTTCAACTTGGCAACAGCTGCGGATCCTAGATATCGGCAAGACATTCGAGACTCTTGGATATGGCGTCGAAATAGATCCTTTGGTAATACTCCATGGTCTCGACCTTGCCGATCTCCGATCCGAGCCTCTTGGCCCAAGCTACGAGGGCCTTCCTGTCCTCGCCCTCGAGCGAGGCCGTGCACGACCTCATGTGGTCGCCCGGAAAAAGGACACTGTGCACAAGCCGAATATCTTCGGGAGGCATCTTCTCCATCGCCCTCGCGAGGAGGGAAGTGTCGAGGGAAATGAGCGACAGGATGGGTTCCGACCAGTCATCTGATTTCGAGAAAGCCAGATAGAGCTTCGTCGCGAATTGGTCGGGGGCGTTTATCAGGACGTTGCCAAGAGACTCCGACTCCCGTTCGCGTAGCGTCGTCAAGGCGAGCTCCCTCAGCCTGTCGACCTCCTCCAAAGCCGGAATCTCATGCGCTTCGCTCGAGTCGAAAGGGATCTCCTGCCATTCGACTCGATTCTTTCCGATTGACCTCACTGCAGACTCGGGATCCCGTCCAATGGAGGATTCCATCGCCTTGACGAGCGGCGCGACCCCTTCGGGAAAGGCGTCAGCAAATTCCCCCGCAATGCCTTTGACGGCACGCAGGACGTCGGGATAGACGTCGAACGACAAGCCGCGGCTCCCGTCCCCGGGGACAATCCCGGCGACTAAAGTCTCCACCATGCCAAGGACATCGGCATCGCGGAAAGTGGCGTGTCTGATGCCTTCGATACATTCAATAGCTTTCCGCGCGGCCGGCCCGTCGGGATGAAAGGTCGCAAGGTAATCTTCCAGGCAGGAACGAACATGCTTGGAATCGACCCCCTCACACCTCTCGAAAAAGCGGGGGATGAAGTCCAGAGCGGCGTATTTGAGCCGGCGCGACTCGAAAATGCCACCCCTAAGGATGGAATCCTCCCGGCTTGACGGAGGCCCGATGCGCATCCCCTTCGCCGCCCCCGCTGCAAAGCCGAAAGCCTCTTTGAAAACTGCCCTGGCAGACTCCGGGTCGGTGGGTTCAGCGAAGAACCCGGATTCCTTCATCCCGACCAGCACGGGGCGCATCTTACTGAGGGATCGCAAGTTCGGCGATTCGCTTCCTTCAATCGCCGAAACGGCGTCCTCGAGCGCGCCTGGGTAGATGCCGCCCAGCACGCCTCCCAGAACGCGTTCCACAACCGAGCCGACCGAGGGCCTGAACCGGCACTTCCGCCAGACGGTCTTCTCGATGAGGCTCTCGTACTCCCTGGTCGTCCCCTTCTCCCCCTTCGGTCCTAGCCCTTTCCTCCACTCATCCTCGTTGCAGACGAGGAGGACCTTCTTCCTGCAGCCAACGACGAGGTGGTCGACCGCCCCGAGCAGCTCGCGAATGCCCATGTCGCACCTCTCCACGTCGTCTATGACGAGGAGGGTCTCGGGGCCGATGATGAGGTTCACGGCATTCAGCGGCGCCATCTTGAGATCGACGCCCGCCTTCTTCTCCAGCTCCCTGATCTTTTTCCCGAGGAACGATATTCCCGTGTCCTTGGCGAACCCGACGAGTGAATCCCACCTGCCCCTCTCCCCGCCGGCCGCGCACCCTATGGCGTATTTCGAGATGAAACCAGACTCAATCGCCCCGCAGAGCTCCGCTAAGTCCTTGGCGCCGTAGGCGGACGCCACCACGACGGGATGCCGGCTCTCATCCTCCTCCAGCTTCTCGGTCAGTGCGTGCTCGACAAAGTAGGTTTTCCCGCATCCCCATTCCCCGGTAAGCATGAGGGCGTACGAGTTCTCCTTGTCCTCGATGTACTCCCTCACGACGCCGATGATGTCATCCTCGTTCACCTTGGTCGCTCCTTGTCCGCCATCGGTTTCCACCCTTACCTTTCCTATGGCCAGGCGAGAGCCTACTCCAGCGCTTTCGGATCCCATTCGAACCCTTCGGCCTGCCGCCTTATCGCCGGGTCGATGCACTTCTTGACGAGCTCAAGCGCCGCGGCCGCGCGGTGCAAGCTAGTGGATGACCATTTCAAACAAATCTTTCGCGATAAAATCAACGCGCTTCTTAACGTCAAAACAACCATTCGCATAGCGTTTAGCAAAAGCTCTTGTAGTGGCATAACGCGATTCAGCGTATATGGGCAGCTTTTCCTTAAGCGATTTGTCTTTACATTTCGCGTTAAGTCGCTCTTCTAGCATGAGCAAGTTCCCAATAATCGAGTTTTCCTGAGCCTGCGAATCCGGAAGAATGTGCTCTATTGTGAATGCCTCAGAAACCCTAACACCAGACTTAAGCTCCTCGAGCAAGGCAAGGACCAACTTGCAGCGATCCTTCAACTTTGTTTCGCTATACAACGGCCACGAATGAGACCATCCAAGCGAAAGGAGATTAATTCGAAATGTTTCTTCTGAAGGCAGTTTTTCGTTAAAACTATTTTTCCACTCATCTAACACTTGCTGGGTGCAGTTCAACTCGATTGCGTATGAGTGTTTCACGATCGAATCCGATAGGTGGTTCGACTCCATTCCCCCGATTATCTTATAGCAAATATAGAACCGGTAAATAAATCCAATCGCATCATCATACTGCTCGCTCGTTAGCTGCTCTATTTCGCGAGCGTGCATTAAACTCATAAGAAGCGGCCTGAAGACGCGGACATTGTGTGTTCTTAAGAAACTCAAGATTTCCGCATTTCTGTCATCGCTGGTTGGCTCGACAATCTCTGCATAATATCCGGCTTTTAGCCTTAAATCATAGAGAAGATCAGCAGCCTTCTTTGGATCCGTAAAATCCCTTATTTTCTTATATGCTCCATCCTTGTCGCCTTGACCTAGGCGATATTTTTGAATTGCGTAGTGACGCAAAAAAGCTTTCATGTTCGAGCCGACTGTTGCTTCAATTTCCGACCATACCTGTTTTGCATCATCGCGCTTTTCTATAGGATGGATATAGCGCATAATATAGTTCTTCAGAAGCTCATGGTCCTCAAGCTCGATACCTCGCGCATTCAATATTTCGAATACTGTGTACGAATCTTCCTCAGACGATGATTTGATGTTTACATATGCGACAGAAATGACCGCATCCCTGAAGGCCAGCAACTCCTCATCCTTCATCTTGGCGAAACTTGCACTGAAATATTGGAAGGCTTTAACGATCAGTTCGTCTTTTGATCCGGACGCGCGTTTGCTCTTCGAGAAAGCCACAGCAGACATGGCAGCCGCATCTTCAGGAGAGATAGCAATTACTCCTTCGACGATCCTCGTTAATGATAAATGATTCTCCGGAGCGACGATCGCGTGCTCAACATCCTTAGTATCTATCGCCACTAGATATTTTTTGTGCCATTAGCGTGGTTAATCATATTCCTTTTCTTGAAAGCGAACATGAGGCTAGACAGCAAGAGCGTTAGGGTAATAACTCTTTGTTGACCATCAATTATTGTAAAAACCCCGAGGCTGTCTTCTTCTTCTTCCTCCATCAGCACTATCGAACCGATGAAATGCGACGTAGCAACTTCCTCTGTCACAAGCTTGATGTCTTCGAATAGATCTTTCCAGTTATGCTCATCCCACACGTAAGCGCGCTGATTGCGAGGGATTCTATAGATTGAGTCATTAAGCAGCTTTCCAACCGTACTCTGACGTGCTTCAAATGCCATGTTGATCCCTTGCCTTCGCAATAGTTTTGTCGGCCTTGCCGCCTCTCGGCGTCACCAACGCCTTCGCTACAATAAAAGTCGGCACATCGCCGAGCAGGGCCGCCTTTTCGCTCGCGAACATGCCGACTGCCCCAATCAATCTCCGTCGCTGCCATCATCGTCGATTAACCAACATGTCAGCAGCAGGCAATCGTCACGTCCACAGTCCATTCTATATGCCGGCTGAGCATGGGGCGCATCTTAATCGCCAAGATATCCAGGAAGCCCGAGCTTCCAGGGAAATGCCTTCAGACGCCTTACGTTGGGTAGGCCCCCTACAGAGATCTATTGGCCGTGCACCGCAAACAACGCGTTAGGCCGTTGCACGCAATCGGCCAGCCACCCAGCATCCCCAATCCGCGTCACAACTCCCTACCCCGCTCCAGCCATCGTCATCTCCATACAGTGTCCAAACCCACACCAATAAAACCAACCCACGCAACAAGCAGCCCTCGCTTAGCAACCCAAACACCACCACAAGCCAGCAAGCAATCACCAGTCTGCGTTCGCAACATCGCTTGGAACGGCAAATGCTTACCGCGCCCTTGAAACACGCCAAACTCGTCTACAACCTGCGGTTTTTCGTTTATACTGCAATCGTTGAAATGCCGGTACGCTTGCAGAATCGTACCTGTTCCGATTACAGACGATATGAGCAGGACATAAAAACATTGAGAGCCCCTGCTGCATGAAAGACCGCGGATTAGGCCGACAATGGTGAGTGTCTAATTCAGCCGCGGCGGCCACGCCGCATTCATGGAAGGGGCTCCCATGCTCGATACTACCACCTTCGTCGGCCTCGACGTCCACGCCCGCTCGATAAAGGCAGTCTCCCTCGACGTCATGACCGGGGAGGTGCGCTGCGCGACCTTCGGCTACGACGCCGGGGCAGTCGCGGAGTGGGTGCGGTCCGTGGACCCAAAGGCCAGGTGCGTGTACGAATCCGGGGTCACGGGGTTCGACCTGCAGAAGAGGCTCTCCGGCCTCGGGGTCGACTGCGTGGTCGGCGCCGTCTCGAAGATGATCAAGCCCAGCGCGGACAGGCGCAGGAAGAACGACCGCAACGACGCCGAGTTCCTCGCCCGCATGCTGTCGGTCGGCAACGTCGTCGAGGTGTGGGTCCCCGACGACGAGTGCGAGGCCGCCCGCGACCTGACCAGGGCGCTCGAGGACGCGAGGGACGACCTCTCGCGCGCGAAGCAGCGGCTCTCCAAGTTCCTGCTCAGGCACGGGCTCGCCTTCGACGAGAGGACGCCCACCGGCCGCAGGAAGGGCAACTGGACCCGGGCGCACTGGTCCTGGATCGAGTCGATTAGGTTCGCGGAGGGGGCCGACAACGACGTGCTCGCCTACTACGTCGACGCGGTCAGGCGGGCGGCGGAGGAGAAGGCGAGGCTCGAGGGGCTCGTCGAGGCCGAGGCCCGCAAGCCCAGGTGGAGGAGGAGGGTCGACTCCCTCCGCTGCCTCAAGGGCGTAGACACCGCGTCCGCCGCCGACCTCGTGTTCGAGGCCGGCGAGTTCTCGAGGTTCAGGAACGCCCGGTCGTTCGCGGCGTGGGTCGGCCTGACGCCCTCCGAGCACTCCAGCGGGGAGAGCGACCGCAGGGGCGCGATCACCAAGGCCGGCAACAAGCACCTGAGGAAGGCGCTGGTCGAGGCCGCGTGGCACTACCTGACGTGCTCGGGGCGGCCGAAGGGCCTCGCCAAGGGCCAGGCCCCGGACCGGGTCGCCCGCAGGCATGCCGCCAAGGGCGTGCGGAGGCTGGTCGAGAGGCGGGAGGCGCTGCTCGCGCGCGGGGTCCACGGCAACAAGGCGAACGTGGCCACGGCGCGCGAGCTCGCCTGCTGGGTATGGGCGGTCGGCCTCATGGCCGAGGAGGCGTAGGGGGGGGCGGTCCCCCGCACATAAGCCAGTCACCCCGGAAGCGGTTCGATCCGAAGCCGTTGAGGCGAACCTCAGGTCCCTTTTCTGCGAGCGCCCAGGGCGCCACACGCGTGCACAGACTGTCGGTTCGACGTAGAAGCCTCAGCCGTAGCAACGGATTGCCCAGCGAGAGATCGCCGCGGGCGGATATTAAACTGCAAAGACGAGCGTCGGTAAGACACGCCGAGGTCGCCGCGGACGGGCTGATATAGGGAGAGGGCCTGACCCCATATCGTTGGGGCCAGGCCCGATTTTGCCTCTTGACAATGTCCTGCTCATATTAAAAGGAACGTCCCTAAGTACCGCATAAATACCGTTTATCGGAGAAAAAATACCGTTCGCCGGTCATAATGATTGTTCCGGCTTTGGGCTTGTCTACAATAACCCCCGTAAAAGAAATGCGGAAGGTTACCGAGTCCCCTCGGACGTGGGCCTAACCAAAGTCTTTGATCGCGAGCGTCTCAATGGGCGCATTCGATTGATTTTGGTTGGGCTATATTTATGAAGGGACATGTCACCATGGGTTTCTTTTCTCGCCTAATGGGTGGCTCGGATAAGCAGACGACTGCGGCTTCCGAGTTCGAAATCCTCGCTCCCGTTTCCGGCGAGCTTGTTCATCTAGAAAATACCAATGACCCCGCTTTTAGCAGCCGTGCAGTGGGCGATGGCGTTGCCGTGGTTCCCCAAGAGGGAACGGTGTGCGCTCCTGTTTCCGGCACCGTCGCGGCGCTGTTTCCGACTGAGCACGCGCTGGGCATCATGTCCGACGACAGCTCTGCTCAGGTGATGCTGCACATCGGAATCGACACTGCTAAGCTTGAGGGCAAGGGCTTCCATGCGCTTGTTGCCCAGGGTGACCATGTCGACGCGGGCCAGCCCCTCGTCGAGGTCGATTTCGACGCGGTTCGCGCTGCCGGCTTCGATCCCACGGTCTTCGTTATCGTGTGCGAGCGTTCGGAGAACTCGACTCTTCGTGAGCATGCTTCCGGCCCTGTTGCTGTTAAAGAGCCTGTCGTCTGGCTTTCCGAGTAAATTCTTGTGGTGGGTACCGTGGTTATCAAGCGAGTTTTTAACAACAACGTCGCAATGGTCACTTCGGACGATGGCTCCGAGCTCATCGTCATCGGTCGAGGCCTCTGCTTTGGTCGCCATGCCGGCGATGCCATCGATGAGACGTCGGTCGAAAAGACCTACGCGTTGCAGGAGGGAACTTCTCAGGATTCGCGTACGATTGACCGCTTGGCACATCTTTTGGAGTCCATCCCCACCGTCAACCTCGTGATTTCCGAGGACATCGTTCAGATGCTTCGTCGAGAGCTCAATGTCGATATCAATGACAAGATTCTTATCGCTCTCGCAGACCATATCAGCCTCGCCCTCGATCGCGAGCGCAAAGGCGTTTCCTGCGAGAATCCGCTGCTGCTCGAGATCCAGCAGTTCTATCGCAAGGAGTACGCGCTTGCGGGCCGTGCCCTTCAGATTATCAAGGACTATTTGGGCATCCAGATGAGCGAAGAAGAGCAGGGTTTTATTACGCTGCATATCGTCAACGCCACCATGCCGCAACGCTCCGACCGTCTAATCATCTCGGTCCAGCTTGTTCGCGACGTGCTCGCGATTGTTTCCGAGCGCTATGCCACGACCCTCGATGACACCTCGCTGCCTTACGAACGCTTCGTTCGTCACCTGCAGTTTTTCGCTCAGCGAGCACTCGATCCTACGGCCGGGCAAATCAGTGGCGACGCGCTGTTCCGAATCGACGAAACGGCGTATCCGTGCGCATTCTCGTGCGCGGATGCCATAGCCGCTCACTTGTCGTCTACCTATAACGTTGTCGTTACCGATGCCGAGAAGAGTTATCTCGCATATCACATTGTTAATCTGCTTGGAGAACCTGGTCTCTAGGCATAACGTGCCCACACATCGATTGATATAAGGCAGGACTTACGGTCTTGCCCAGGGCACATCTGTCTTAATTTGCGGAAAAGGAAGGGGAGTACCGCTATGACCGCAAAAAAGAAGTTCAATTTCAAAGCGCCGTTGGAGGTGTTCGCAAAGTCGATCGTCCAGCCGATGATGTATCTCTCGGTTGCCGGCATCCTGCTCATCGTGGGCATCATTCTGACCAACAAGACCATCTGCGCTTTGGTCCCCGTACTGGGCTCCGGTCCGTTCCAGCTTGTGGGCGCCGTTGTCTATCAGTCGCTGATGTTTATCATCAACAACCTCTCGATTCTGTTCTGCGTGGGCATCGCCGGCGCCATGGCAAAGAAGAACAAGGGCCATGCTTCGCTGATCGCCCTGATGTCGTTCTTCCTGTTCCTGCAGGCTAACAACATCGTGCTCAACGCCACCGGCTCTCTTGCCGATGCGAGCGGCATGCTCGGTCTTACCGGAACCGGCCAGGCCACCGTTATGGGCATCCAGGTGCTCGATACCGGCGTGTTTGGCGGCATCATCCTTGGTTGCATCACCGGTGCCGTGTTCAACAAGTACTCGAACAAGCAGTTCCCCATTGCCCTTTCGATGTTCTCGGGCGTTCGCTTCCCGTTCCTGATCATGATCATCATTTCCTGGATCATGGGCGCTGGCTTCTGCATCGTTTGGCCTCCGGTTCAGGGTGCCATCTCCTCCGTTGCCGGCATCATTAAGGAGTCGGGCAACATCGGTCTGTTTATCTACGGCATGCTCAACAAGCTGCTCGTTCCCACCGGTCTGCACCACCTCATCTACACCCCGTTCCAGTTCTCCGATGTGGGCGGCACCCTTACGCTGGGTGATCAGGTTATCGCCGGTGCCTATCCCATCCGTGTTGCCGAGATGGCAATGACGGGCCAGCCCTTCTCCGATAGCACCTACTTCAACAGCTACACCTTCAACAACCTGTGGCCCTACATCGGCATCGGCCTCGCCTTTATCTTCACTGCTTACAAGGGAAACAAGGACAAGACCAAGGCTGTCATTATCCCGCTGATCATCACCGCCGTGCTCTCCTGCGTGACCGAGCCCATGGACTTCCTCTTTGTCTTTGCCGCTCCCGTGCTCTTTGTCGTTCACTCGGTTCTTTCCGGCATCTTCCTGGTCCTGCTCAAGGTTCTCTCCGTGCCCGCTTCGACTGCAGGCGGCATCATCAACATCGTGGTTTCCAACCTGGTTCTCGGTGTCGATAAGACCAACTGGCCGGTTATGCTGGTGCTTGGAGTCGTCAACGCCGCTCTGTACTTCTTCCTCTTCACCTTCCTTATTAAGAAGCTCAACCTTCACACCCCTGGTCGCGAGGAAGAGTCCGAGCTTGCTGAGTCCGTTGCCGAGGGCGAGGCCGCCGCGTCTGTCGCGGTGAAGCAGGGCGCTGTTGCCGCAGCTCCCGCAGAGGGCGTCGATGCAGGTATTGCCGACCTGGTCGCGGGTCTTGGTGGCAAGGACAACATCGAGGAGCTCGAGAACTGCTTTACGCGTCTTCGTGTGAACGTTAAGAACCCGGACCTCATCGATGAGAACCTCATCAACCACGTGCCCAACAGCGGCATCAACCGCAACGGCAACAATATCCAGATTATCTTTGGCATGAAGGTCGCCGAGATGCGCGACAAGGTCGAAAACGCAATTGAGAAGGAGCAGTAAACAATGATCATTACTCTGTGTGGTGGCGGATCCACCTTTACCCCCGGCATCGTCAAGTCCATCGCCCTGCGCAAGGACGAGCTCGACGTTGACGAGATTCGTCTGTACGACATCAACGAGGAGCGCCAGCGCAAGATCGGCGTGCTCGTGGACTGGATTTTGCACGAGGACCTCGGCCTGGACATCAAGCTCACGGTGACCACCGACAAAGAGACGGCTTTTACCGACGCGAGCTTCGTGTTTGCCCAGATGCGCGTGGGCGGCTACGCCATGCGCGAGCAGGACGAGAAGATTCCGCTGCGTCACGGCTGCGTTGGTCAGGAGACCTGCGGTTGCGGCGGCCTTGCCTACGGCATGCGCACCATCTTCCCCATGGTCGAGCTGATCGATGACGTTGAGAAGTACGCCAAGAAGGACTACTGGATTCTCAACTACTCCAACCCTGCCGCCATCGTCTCCGAGGGCTGCCGCGTGCTGCGTCCCAACGCTCGCATCATCAACATCTGCGACATGCCGATCGCGATCATCGACGTGGTTTGCGCCGCGCTCGATATCGACAAGAAGGATGTCGAGTACGATTACTTTGGCCTCAACCACTTTGGTTGGTTCACCTCGATCCGCCACAAGGGCGAGGAGGTGCTCCCGCAGCTGCGCGAGTACATCAAGGAGCATGAGATTCTGCTGCCCGACTCTTACCTCAAGGGCATGGGCTCGCTCATGGCAAAGAAGCCCGAGGAGGCCGTCGACGAGCACCCCGAGCAGAACCGCCACACCAAGGGCAGCTGGTACTACGTCTGGAAGGGCGAGTACGAGATCATGGAGTGCTTCCCGGAGTACCTGCCCAACACGTATCTGAACTACTACCTGCAGCAGAAGGAGTTCGTCGAGCACTCCAACCCCGAGCGCACCCGTGCTAACGAGGTTGAGGAGACGCGTGAGAAGAACCTCTTTGATGGTATCGACCATTACGAGAAGACGGGCGAGATCGACGAGAGCACGTTCTATGCGGGCAGCCACGGCGACTGGATTGCCGATCTGGCTATCGCTCTGAAGAACGACACCAAGCAGCGCTTCCTGGTCATTTGCGAGAACAAGGGCGCCATCCCCAACATGCCCTACGACGCTATGGTCGAGCTGCCTGCCTACATTGGCAAGAACGGCCCCGAGGTCATCAGCCGCGACAACATTCCGCTGTTCCAGCAGGGCCTCATGATGCAGCAGCTGAACTCCGAGAAGCTCATTGTCGAGGCTACGATCGAGGGTTCGTACGAGAAGGCGCTTAAGGCCTTTACGCTCAACAAGACCGTGCCGTCGATGAAGGTCGCCAAGGAGGTTCTCGACGACATGATCGAGGCCAACAAGGGTTACTGGCCCGAGCTTAAGTAAAAGCAACAGGGTCGCTGGCCGCATGCCTGAAGCAATGCCCCGCCCACGTGATTGCGTGGGCGGGGCATTGTCGTTTGGTAACGCGTTTTATCAAATATGGCATTTATCTGCGATAATGTTCATTTTCACCGCTGATGGTGACATTTCATACCGCCTGCCGAACTGCGTGGAGACCTAACAACTTTTTAGGTCAGTGTTGTGCGTGTAGCAATTTCGCCCGGCCTCGCCTCCGGGCTGCCATGTGAGAGGGGATCTTATGGCTCGACTGCACGTAATGGAACGCAGCCACGCTCAGGCCGTCATGGACGACCTGCACGATGCACTCGGACGTCGTCTGGCGGTGAGTTCACTCGCCCCGTGCCCCGTCGAGTTTACGGCGGCGCTCGTCAACCTGTGCTCCACCCAGAGCTGCGGCAAGTGCACGCCCTGCCGCGTGGGCCTGAGCGCGCTGAGCGACCTGCTCGCCGATGTGCTCGAGGGCCGCGCCGACGAGTCCACGCTCAACTTGATTGAGCGCACGGCCCGCACCATCTACCTTTCGAGCGACTGCGCCATCGGCTGCGAAGCTGGCGCCATGGCACTCACGGCCATTCGCGGCTTCCGCGACGATTTTGAGCACCACATCCGCGAGCACTCCTGCGGCTTTGACCGCGAGGCTCGCGTCCCGTGTGTCTCGGGCTGCCCGGCGCACGTCGACATTCCTGGTTACATCTCGCTCGTCGAGGCAGGCCGTTATGCCGACGCCGTCAAGGTCATCCGCAAGAACAACCCGCTACCGCTCGTCTGTGGTCTGGTGTGCGAGCATCCCTGCGAGATGCATTGCCGCCGTGGCATGGTCGACGACCCCATGAACATCCTCGCCCTCAAGCGTTTTGCCGTTGAGCATAGCGACCTCAACGACCACAAGCCACATGTAGTGGACAACACCGGTAAGCGCGTCGCCGTGATCGGCGGCGGCCCGGCCGGCCTTTCCTGTGCCTACTACCTGGCCGTGATGGGCCACAAGGTGACCATTTTTGAGCAGCGCCACCACTTGGGCGGCATGCTGCGCTACGGCATCCCCAGCTATCGTCTGCCGCGCGAGCGCCTGCAGGCCGAGATCGACTGGATCTTGAGCGCCGGCATCGACGTGGAGCTCGACCACTCCGTGAGCGGCGAGGAGCTCGCCCGTCTGCGCGACGAGTTCGATGCCGTCTACCTGGCCATCGGTGCCCACAGTGACAAGAAGCTCGGCCTTCCGGGTGAAGAGGCGCCCGGCGTGGAATCGGCCGTCAAGATGCTGCGCGCCATCGGCGATGACGAGCTGCCCGACCTGAGCGGCCAGCGCGTGTGCGTCATCGGCGGCGGCAACGTTGCCATGGACGTGGCACGCTCCGCCGTGCGCTGCGGTGCCGAAAAGGTAAGCATCGTCTACCGCCGTCGCATCTGCGATATGACGGCCCAGGACGCCGAAATCGCCGGCGCCCAGGCCGAGGGTTGCGAGGTTCTGGAGCTCACGGCGCCGCTCGCCATCGAGACGGGCGAAGATGGTCGCGTGAGCGGCCTGCGCGTGCAACCGCAGATTATCGGCGAGCCTCGCCGTGGGCGTCCGGCCCCGCGTGCCGCAGCCACGCCCGAGCGCGTCATTCCCTGCGAGCGCGTGTTTGTGGCCATTGGCCAGGACATCGATTCCAAGCCGTTTGAGGACATGGGCATCGCCTGCAAGTGGGGTCGCGTCGTTACCGATTCGGACGGCGCCGTGCCCAACTTCGATGGCCTCTTTAGCGGCGGCGACTGCCAGACCGGTCCCGCCACCGTCATCCGTGCCATCAACGCCGGCCGCGTGGCTTCGGCAAACATCGACCGCTACCTGGGCTTTGACCACAAGATCAAGCTCGACGTGGAGCTGCCGACCGTGCAGTTTAAGGGCAAGCACGAGTGCGGCCGCTGCGAGCTGGGCGAGCGCGAGGCCGGCGAGCGCATTCACGATTGGAATCTGGTCGAGCAGGGTCTCACCGAGGAGGAGGCGCGCCAGGAGGCGAGCCGCTGCCTGCGCTGCGACCACTTTGGCTTTGGCGCGTTCCGCGGAGGGAGGAACCTGGAATGGTAGAGCTCAACAAAACCACCGTCGGCGACAACAGCGAAAACGGAGCGCACAACATGGTCAAGCTCACTATCGATAATTGCGAGGTCGTGGTACCCGAGCACACCACGATCCTGGATGCGGCCAAGTCCGTCGGCATCCAGATTCCCACCCTGTGCTACCTGCGCGATCTGAACGAGATCGGCGGCTGCCGCGTGTGCGTGGTCGAGGTTGAGGGCTGCGACCAGCTGGTTGCCGCCTGCAACAACTACGTGCTCGATGGCATGGTGGTCCACACCAACAGCCCCAAGGCCCGCGAGGCGCGCCGCACCAACGTGCAGCTGCTGCTTTCGCAGCACGATTCACGCTGCACGAGCTGTGTGCGCAGCGGTAACTGCAACCTGCAGACCATTGCCAACGACCTGGGCATTTTCTATCTGCCGTTTCAAAGGCATTTGGCGGGCGAGGGCTGGGATTTCGATTTCCCCATCATCTGCGAAAACGACAAGTGCATTAAATGCATGCGCTGCATCAAGGTGTGCGAGAGCGTACAGGGCCTAGGGATTTGGGACCTGACCAACCGCGCCACGCATACCGCCGTGGGCACCCGCGGGCGCGTGCCGATCGGCAAGACCGATTGCGTCGCGTGCGGCCAGTGCATCACGCATTGCCCGACGGGCGCGCTGCGCGAGCGCGACGACACCGAGACCGTGTTTGACGCGCTCGCTAATCCCGACAAGATCGTGCTGGTGCAGATCGCGCCGGCCGTGCGTAGTGCTTGGGGCGAGGAGCTCGGCATTCCGCGCGAGGAGGCAATCGTCGAGCGTCTGGCTTGCGCGCTGCGCCGCGTGGGCTTTGAGTACGTGTTCGATACCGATTTCTCGGCCGACCTCACCATTATGGAGGAGGGCTCCGAGCTGCTCGAGCGCCTGGGCGCCGCCGCTAAGGGTGAGGGCGACAGCCGCGGCTGGCCCATGTTTACGAGCTGCTGCCCGGGCTGGGTGCGCTTTGTGAAGGCACGTTACCCCGAGTTTGTCGACAGCCTGTCCACGTCAAAGTCGCCGCAGCAGATGTTCGGCGCTATCGCCAAGACCTACTACGCCAAGATGCTGGGCGTGGAGCCCGAGCGTCTGTTCGTGGTGTCCGTTATGCCGTGCACGGCCAAGAAGGCCGAGTGTGCGCTGCCGAGCATGATGGGCGAGGGCGGCGCGCCCGACGTGGACGTTGCGCTGACGGTGCGCGAGATGGTGCGTATGATCCGCGCGAGCCACGTGAGCGTTGACACGCTGGTCGAGGAGCCGCTCGATACGCCGCTGGGCTTTGGCACGGGCGCGGGCGTGATTTTTGGCGCCACGGGCGGCGTGATGGAGGCTGCCGTGCGCTCGGCATATTACCTGGTGACGGGTAAGAACCCGGATGCCGATTTCTTTACCGACGTGCGCGGCCTGGACGGCTGGAAGGAAGCCGTCGCCGATATCGATGGCACTAAGGTGCGCGTCGCCGTGGCACACGGGCTGGGCAACGCTGAACGTCTGCTCGACGCGATTCGCGACGGCCGTGTGAGCTATGACTTCGTTGAGGTCATGGCGTGCCCGGGCGGCTGCGCCGGTGGCGGCGGTCAGCCCATTCACGACGGCTGCGAGCTGGCAGCCGAGCGCGGTCAGGTGCTCTGGGGCCTCGATGCGAACGCCGAGATTCGCTTCTCGCACGAGAATCCCGATGTTCAGGCGTGCTATAGCGAGTTCTTGGGTGCGCCGCTCTCGCCGCTGGCCGAGGAATTGCTGCATACCGACCATCACGCATGGACGATGCCTAACGAGGGGACGTGCTAGCGATGCGCGCGTTTAATGTTGAGCTGTCGCGCCGGGGGTTTGCCTCGGCGCTCGCCGCGGGCGCGTTGTCGCTCGCGCTGGCTGGCTGTGGCGGCGGAGCTGCGGGGGCGGGGTCCGCCGCGGGCTCGGCTGCCACGGACGGCGCCGGTGCTGTCGCAGAGCCGGTCGAGGTGCACGTCGCCTCGCTCAAGGGGCCGACCTCGATTGGCCTGGTGCAGTTTATGGACCAGGCTGCCGATGGCGAGACGGACAATGCGTTCGACTTTGCGATCAACACTGCCGCCGACGAGATTGTGCCCAAGGTCATTCAGGGCGATATCGATATCGCCCTGGTGCCCGCCAACGTGGCGAGTGTGCTCTACAACAAGACCGAGGGCGCGGTGCAGGTCATCGACATCAACACGCTGGGCGTGCTGAACGTTGTGACGGGCGACGCGAGTGTGGCCTCGTTTGGCGATCTGGCGGGCCATACCGTCTATATGACGGGCAAGGGCACCACGCCGGAGTACGTCATGAACTTCCTGCTGGAGCGCGCGGGCCTGACCGGCCAGGTGACGCTCGAGTTTAAGAGCGAGCCCACCGAGGTGCTGTCGGCGTTGCTTGTCGACCCGTCCGCCGTGGGCGTGCTGCCGGAGCCGTTCAAGACGGCGGCCATCGCCAAGAGCGAAGGCAAGCTGTCGGCGCCGGTAAGTCTGACCGATGTGTGGGATGAGCTGGCGGGTGACACGGGCTCCCGTTTGCTGACGGGCGTGACCGTGGTGCGCCGGGCCTTTGCCAAGGAACATCCCGAGGCCGTGGCGGAATTCTTGAGCTGCCATGCGGCGAGCGTTGAGGCCGTGAACGCGGCGCCGGCAGACTGGGCTCAGGCCGTGGTCGATGCGGGCATCGTCGATAACGCCGCGATTGCCGAAAAGGCGATTCCCGGGTGCATGCTCGTGTGCCAGACGGGGAAGGATATGAAGGCGGCGCTCGACGGGTATCTGCAGGTGCTGGCTGATGCGGACGCGAGCGCCGTGGGCGGCAAGCTCCCGGCCGATGATTTCTACTACATGGAGTAGCCCGTGCGTGTGTTTGCTCGACAAATGACAGTGCGTGTGAAGGCGGTGGCGGCAGCAGGTGCCGTTGCCGCTTTTTGGCTTGCCGTGTGGGTGCTGGTGGCGGGTCTCGTGGCGCAGCCGTTGATTTTGCCGGGGCCGGGCGCTGTTGTGGTGGCGTTGCTGCGGCTGGTGTGCGATGGCGGTACCTGGGCGATTTTGGCGGGCTCGGGCGCGCGGATACTGGGCGGGCTGGCTCTTGCTGCGGTGTGTGGTGGCGTGCTTGCCGGGATTTCGTCGCGTTCGCGGGCGTTTGCCCGCCTGGTGGCACCGGCGCTTTCGTTTGTAAAGGCGACGCCGGTTGCCTGCGTGGTGGTCCTGCTGCTCATTTGGCTGGGGTCGGCGCGCGTGAGCATCGCCGCGGTCTTTTTGATGGCGCTGCCGGGTGTGTTTTTCTCGCTGGTCGAGGGTTTGACGCAAGTGGATAAGCCGCTGGAGCAGATGTTTCGTCTGCATGGCGTGCGGGGCTGGCGACTGTTTTGCGCCCACACCTGGCGCGAAGTCCTGCCGTTTGTGCTTTCGTGCGCCCGCGCCGTGATCGGCATGAGCTGGAAGGCCGGCGTGGCGGCGGAGTTGATCGGCATGGCGGCGGGCACCGTGGGCGAACGCATCTATCAGGCGAAGCTTTTGATTGAGACTGCCGATTTGCTGGCCTGGACCGTGCTGGTTGTTATGGCTTCGTGGGCATGCGAGCGCGTGCTGGTGTGGCTGCTGCGGGCTTCGGGGCCTGCGGCGTGGCGTGCGGCGGTGCTGTCGCATGGACGCGGCTTGCACGGGCGTGCGGGCGGTTCTGCTGGCGGCAGGGCTGCGGCGGAGCTTGCGCTTGCTGTGGGCGACCGGGCGCCCTGGGCGCCGGCGCTCGACGGACTGGTGCTTCATGTGTCTGCCGGTGGGCGCGCCTGCGTGATGGGCGCCTCGGGCGTGGGCAAGTCGACGTTGCTTGCGCTGGCGGCGGGGGAGCGCACGCCGTGCTCGATGGTGTTTCAGGATACGCGCCTGGTTGAGGACGCCTCTGCTTTGGATAACGTGCTGGTGTGCGCCGACGCGCGCGTGGATGCCTCGAGTGCTGCAGCCCTGTTGTGCCTGCTGGTACCGGGGATCGATGTGCATGCCCGCGTGGCCGAGCTCTCGGGCGGGCAGCTCCGTCGCGTCGAGATTGCCCGAGCCCTGCTGTGTCCGGGCGGCGCAGTGATTCTGGACGAGCCCTTTACCGGTCTAGACATCGCTGCGCGCGACGCATGCACCGAGGTCGTGCTCGACTTGCTCGACGGCCGTATGCTGTTGCTTGCCACGCACGATTCCGCTGACGCTCGGGCCCTCAATATCTCGGACATCATCACGCTCTAAAGACTTACTCAGCGACAAATTGATCCGTTTTTTCTCCGTCCCCATGGGGTCGGGTATGGTATTCTATCTGCGGGGTAATACTTAGGAATACCAAGTAATACCAACGCCGTAGAACAAACTCCAGATGCGGGCCAATCGGGTTGCCTTCACAGCCCGTCGCCCAGCCGCGTGGCCCGCATCCATCCGCACCACCGTCGTTTCAAAAGGGAAGCGCCATGGCAGAACACATGACCCCGGTTGTCGCGAAGGTCTTGCCCGAGGAAAAGGCGGCCTTCGCGGCGGCAACCCAGCTCGTGGGCACCACGCCGTCCAACGCCATCCGCATGTTCATCGCCGCCTTCAATCGCTGCGGCACCTTTCCGTTCGACATCTCGCCGAGCGGGGCTTTTGGCGCTGCGCCCGATTCTCATCAACAATGACTGTCCCAAACTGCCGGCACTTGGGGACGTTCCTTATCTGCCGGCAGTTAAGGAACGTCCCTAAGTGCCGGGTTTTGAGGAGGTTGGCATGCTCAACGCGATGATTTGGGCACTTGCCTGTTTTGGCGTCGTCGCTGCCGATATTGCCCTGAGCGTCGTTTTGTTCTCCGCCCTTGGCGTCGCATCGGTGCTCATGGGTTTTTCGCCCTATGACCTCAACATTCAATTGCTTCAGGCCGTCGCGCAGACGGCATCGTTTTTGATGGCGCTGCTGTGGTGGCGTTATCTGTGGCCGCGTTCGTTTATGGCACGCCGGCAAAGCGAGCACCCGCTCGGCGGGGGAGCGCGTGGGGCGTGGAAACGCATCGCCTGCGTTGTCGTGATCGGCCTATCCATGCAGGTGGTCATTAGCTACCTATGCGACGGCGTGCTGTCGCTGCTGCCCGAGGTCGCGGCAGACTATAGCGAGCTCGTCGAGGAAACGGGCATGGGCGATACCGGCCTTCTTGCCGTCCTGACCACGGTGCTCGGCGCGCCGTTTTGCGAGGAACTGCTGGTGCGCGGCATCATCTTTGAGTTTTCGCTGCGTGCGTTTAATCCACAGTGCCGTTCGCTCTGGAAGCGCCGGCGCCGCGCGAACGCGCAGGACGGCGCCATGGTGCCCTGGGCGGCCCCAAGCACGTGGGGTATCGCAGCGGCGATTGTACTGCAGGCGGCAATCTTCGGTTTTATGCACATGAATTGGGTGCAGGGTTGCTACGCGGGTGCCGCTGGCCTCATCTTTGGTTGGGTGCTCGTGACGACCGGAAAGCTCCGCTACACGATCCTGCTGCACTTTGCCTTTAACGCCGGGTCGTACCTCATGGGCCTGCTGTGGTTTGTGAATACACCGCTCGACGTGGTGGTCACGGTTGGCATCGCCGGCTTTGTGCTGGTAGAGTCGATGCGCTCGCTGCTACGATTGTGCATTCCCGTGTCGCGCGAAGCTGATCGGTCTGAGTAATAACGCCTTTAACTAGACCGATGCGTCCTGAACGCACCTGGCGTTTCGCCGAATGTTTCTTTAAATTTTGAGTAAAAGAATGACATGTTGGATATGCCGACTTTTCGGGCTACATACTGCACGCTGCGCTCGGTGTTATTGAGAAGATATGCCGCCTCTGTGAGCTGCTGGTTGAGCTTGATTTGCGAAAACGTTTTGCCGGTTTTTTGCTTGATCAAGCTGCTGAGATAGCTGGTGCTATAACCCGTATCGCTCGCAATGCTTTCGAGCGTGCAGTCGCCGTAACTTCGCTCAATATGATTCAGAATCGACACGATGCGTTCGTCCGACATGATCGCCTGGTTATCAGTTGCGGAGCGTCGGTACAGTCCTCGAATGAGAACAAGGAATAGGCTGACGGCGAGGTGCCTCATGAGTTCATTGGAATAGGCATCTTTAAAGTGATATTCGATAAAGAGCATCTCGATGAGGCGTCGCGCATGTCGGGCGTATTCCTCTGGAAGAATGAGATATTTTCGGGCCTCGCGGTTTTTGGACACAAAATCAAATAGAAGATTCGTTAATGGTGACGCGCCGGGTAGCTGGCTCAGGAACAACGAATCGAACATTTCTTTTTTGAAGACGATCGAAATGACGATATCATGCTCGCCCTTAACGTATGGAACGCTTCTGACTACGCCGGTGTTGCAAATGAGCACGTCGCCCTTTTTAAGGAGTAGTCGCCGTTCGTTGACGATAAACGTGCAGACGCCGTCGTACACGTAGTTAAGCTCCATATCCCGATTGATATGAGGAGGAATATCGGTAAAGCGCGACTCCTTGATAAGGCCCACGGGGTTTTCGTCGAGAGTTTCTTTCCAATCAAACAGATAGACCTCTTCGCCGTTAATGGTTGTGGTTTCCACCCTGTTATATCGCGGGCTGAGCTCTCCCGGATGTGTGCGATGCCACTCTTCGGTCTCGGTATGCGTATAGAGCAGCTGTTTGAGATTCGAATCCATGGGGTGCTCCAGCGGTGAACGGTAGAATCGATACCTTGAACGGTATTATATCTAAAAAAATGTTATAAAGCCACGCTTTCTATGCGATATCTTATGCATCTTGTTCTTCCTAGTATTGGGTTATCCGCTGGAGCATCCGATCAAGGAGGGCAAATGGGTAAGTTAAAACATGGGTTTGACTCCGACTTTTTATGGGGCGGAGCCATATCGTGCTCGCAGGCCGATGGCGCCTGGAATGAGGGCGGAAAGGGAAAGTCGACGCAGGATTGTCGATGGCTGGATGGTACCTGGACTCATGACCAGATTGAGGACAAGCATCAAAACAACCCATTCTGCCATGACGAGCTAATGAACGCTCTCGCAGATGATGGCGTTGAGTTCTACCCGTTTAGGCGTGGCAACGACTTCTATCATCACTATCGTGAGGACATCGCGCTTTTTGCGGAGATGGGCCTCAAGCTGTTCCGCACCTCTATTTGCTGGAGCCGAATCTATCCTAACGGAGATGACCTTGAGCCTAACCGCGAAGGCATCGAGTGGTATCGAAGCATGCTGGGTGAGTGCAAAAAGCACGGCATTAAGACCTTCGTCACCATGCTCCACTATGACATCCCGGTAAATCTTGTCACCACATATGGGGGATGGAAGAATCGCAAGACGATTGACTTCTTCGCCCGCTATGTCGAGACAATCGTTACGGAATTGGGCGATCTGGTCGATTTCTGGCTGCCTTTTAACGAGTTCAATGCAGCGCGTTTTTCGCCTTGGGACGGGGTCTGTCTGGTCAAAGACGAAGAGGGGGAGAACTTCGATCGAGCCATCTTCCAGTGCCTGCACCATGAGTTCGTTGCCAATGCGCGTGCCGTCGAGATTGTCCATCGTCTTTCGCCCGATACTCCCGTTGGCGGCATGATCGCTCGATTCTGTACGTATCCCGCCACCTGCCGTCCCGAAGATAACATGCAGGCTATTCACGACGACCAGTATTCCAACTGGTTCTATACGGACGTGATGGCTCGCGGAAAATACCCCGCTTATATGAATCGCTATTTCGATGCGTGCGATATCGAGATTCAAATGGAACCGGGCGATGAAGAGCTCATCGCTCGCAACACGGTCGACTTCCTGGCCTTCTCGTACTACTTTTCCCAGGTATCCACCTGCGATCAGGGATGGGAGAAGACTGCGGGCAATCTGGTCATGGCAAACAAGAACCCTTATCTCGAGACGAGTGAGTGGGGCTGGCAGCTCGATCCCATTGGCCTGAGGGTTACCCTTAACCAGATGTATGACCGCTATGGGCTGCCTCTGTATATCGCCGAGAACGGCCTCGGTACATCTGACGTGGTCGAGGAGGATGGCAGCATCCACGACGAGTATCGAATCGATTATTTGCGCCAGCACATAAAGTGCCTTAAAGAGGCGGTGATCGATGGCGTTGACGTGCGCGGATATATGATCTGGGGATTCATTGACCTTGTTGCCTGCGGTCCTCTTACGATGGACAAGCGCTACGGGCTTATCTATGTCGATCTGGATAATTGCGGCCACGGCACTGCGAAGCGCTTGCGTAAAGACTCTTTCTATTGGTACCAGAAATGCATCGCCACCAATGGCGAAGACCTTGGGTAGGAGTGATTGTTATGGCAGACAAGAAGGAACTGGCCGCTCGTGTCCTCGAGCTCGTGGGCGGCGCCGATAACGTTGTTATGGCAACGCACTGCATTACAAGGCTGAGGTTCAACCTGAAGGACGATAGCAAGGCAGACCTGGAGGCCCTTAAGACGCTTGACGGCGCCTTGGGCGCGCAGGTTAAAGACGGGCAGTGGCAGGTTATCATCGGTGCCAGCGTGGGGTCGGTATATGACGAATTGGAGCCCATGCTTGGCGACAGGATGGGTGGCGAGGTCTCCGCCGACGCCGAGCAGCCTGAGCTCCAAAAAAGTTCGGCTCGCGTATTCGATATCATCACCGGCATCTTCTCCGCTATCATTCCCGCACTGGTGGCGGGAGGCATCGTAAAGGGCATCCTGGCTGCTATCGCGGCTTTTGGAATCGACACGGGTGCCGGCGACTTTGCGATATTCAATATGATTTCGGATATCCCGTTCTACTTCTTGCCGTTTTTGCTGGCAATGTCTACAGCTGATAAGTTCCGAGTCAACCGTTCGCTTGCGCTTTGTGTTGCCGGATCGCTGATGTACCCGACTATTGTCAACGCTGTCGGTACGGGCGAGACGCCTCTTGCGTTGTTCGGTTTTACGGTGCCGATTTTTAGCTACGCCGATTCCGTGTTCCCGGTCATCTTTGGCGTCATTGGCTTGTCTTTTGTATATCGCGCAATCGACAAAGTCGTGCCGGATCTCTTTAAGCTCGTTGTCGTTCCGGCGCTCTCCCTTGCTATCGTGATTCCGGTCAACCTGTTTGTGCTCGCCCCGATTGGTGCCTGGTGCGGTCTTGGTCTTGCCAACGGTATCGTTTGGCTATTCTCGACGTTAGGTCCCGTTGCCGGTTTTCTGCTGGGCTTCTTTATGCCGCTTATCGTGCTCTTTGGCATGCACCAGTCGACGAGCCCCATCCAGATTTCCAATATCGCAACGCTGGGGTATGACTATCTGCTCCCGATCTCTTTCTGCCATAACCTCGCCGAAAGCGGTGCGTCTTTTGGTGCAGCTCTGCGCATGACCGACGAAAAGCTCAAGTCCGCTGCAATGACGTGCGCCTTCTCAGCATTTATGGGAATTTCCGAGCCCGCCTTGTTTACCGTTCAGGTTCCTAACAGGACTCCGCTTATCGCTGCGATGATTGCGGATGGCATTGGCGGCGCGCTCACCGTTGTTCTGGGCGCTAAGTGCTTCGGCTTTGTTATGCCTGGCATTACCTCGTTGCCCGTTTATGCCGATCCAAGCGGCAATCCCATGAACCTGATCATGATTGTCGTCTGCATCGCTTTGACTTGGGTTATCTCTGCGGCGCTCTCGTTTGCGCTCTATGGTCGTTTCGACAAAAAGTAACAACGTCTTGAGATAGACAATATTAATCGGCCGCTCGCCGGGGAATCGTTCTGCGACGCCCCGGCGAGCGGCATTTTATTGGTGGGGCGTGTCGTGTCGCCAACGGCGGCATGCCGCCTCGCCGCGCTAGTTGCGACGCCCGCCTGCGTTGGCGCCCTGTCGTCCCTGCGCCGCGCGGTTGCGGCCCGCGGTGTTCTGCGCTCGCGACATGCCGCCGTGGCCCTTGCTGCCTTTGGGTCCCTTGCCGGCGGCGCCACCGTGTGGCTTGCCGCCCTTCTTGCCGGTGCCATGCCCACCGCCAGCAGATGTCTCGCCCGGGCGTGGCGGCACGGGGCGAATCAGGCAATGCTTGGTGTAGCCGATCAGGTCGCGACGGCCAGCCTTTTCCAGCGCCTCGCGTACCAGCTTGTAGTTCTCGGGCTTGCGATACTGGATGAGCGCGCGTTGCATGGCCTTCTCGTGCGGGTCGCGCGCCACATAGATCGGTTTCATGGTGCGCGGGTCCACGCCGGTGTAGTACATGCACGTCGACATGGTGGACGGGGTGGGGTAGAAGTCCTGCACCTGTTCGGGCATGTAGCCCATGTCGCGCACGGCTTCGGCAAGGTCCACGGCTTCCTTCATGGTCGAGCCGGGGTGGCTCGAGATTAGATACGGCACCACGTACTGCTTGAGTCCGTATTCGCGGTTCAAGCGTTCAAATTTGCGGCAGAACGCGTCGTAGACGGCTCGGCTCGGCTTGCCCATCACTGACAGCACCGCATCGCTCACGTGCTCGGGCGCTACGCGCAGCTGGCCCGAGACATGGTGCTCCAGCAGCTCGCGCAAAAACTCGTCCGAGGCATCGGCCATAGTGTAGTCAAAACGGATGCCGCTGCGGACGAAGACCTTCTTGACGCCCGGCAGCTGGCGTAGGTCGCGCAGCAGCTGCGTGTAGCCGCTCTCGTCGACCACCATGTTCTTGCACACGCTCGGCCATAGGCAGCGCTTGTTCTTGCACACGCCGTGCTTGAGCTGCTTGTCGCAGGCGGGACGGCTAAAGTTGGCCGTCGGTCCGCCTACGTCGTTGATGTAGCCCTTAAACTCGGGATCGCGCGTGAGCAGCTCGGCCTCGCGCATGATCGAGTCGTGGCTGCGCATCTGCAACACGCGGCCCTGGTGGAAGGTGAGGGCGCAAAACGAGCACTCGCCAAAACAGCCGCGGTTGGAGCTGATCGAAAACTTGATCTCGGCAAAGGCCGGCACGCCGCCCGCCGCGTCGTAATCGGGATGCCAATCGCGTGCGTAGGGGAGTTCGGCCACCTCGTCCATCTCGTCGGTGGTGAGTGTCGTCGACGGCGGGTTTTGCACCACATAGACGCTGTTGGGATAGGGCTCTACCAGGCGATGGCCGGTGATGGGGTCCATATTCTGCTGCTGCACGTTAAAGCTGCGCGCGTAGTTGAGCTTGTCGGCGGCAAGATCGTCCCAGCTGGGCAGCAGGTCGTAGTCGTAGACCTCGTCGAGCGAGTTGGTGCGGTAGACGGTGCCGTTGATATAGGTAATCTGGTCGACGGGCAGTCCCGCGTCGAGCGCGTCGGCGATCTCGACAATCGCGTGCTCGCCCATGCCGTAGATGAGGATGTCGGCGCCCGAGTCGAGCAGCACCGAGCGCTTGAGCTTGTCCTGCCAGTAGTCGTAGTGGGCCAGGCGACGCAGGCTTGCCTCGATGCCACCGATAATGATGGGGGCGTCCTTAAACGTCTGGCGGATGAGGTTGCCGTAGACCGTGACGGCGCGATTGGGACGGCGCCCCTCTTCGCCACCGGGGGTATAGGCGTCGGTGTGGCGGCGATGCTTGGTCACCGAATAGTGGTTGACCATAGAGTCCATGTTGCCGGCACTGACGAGAAAGCCTAGGCGCGGCTCGCCGAGCACGGTGATGCTGGCGGGGTCGGTCCAGTCGGGTTGGCAGATGATGCCCACTTTGTAGCCGTGCGCGTCGAGGACGCGGCTGATGATGGCCATGCCAAAGCTGGGATGGTCCACGTAGGCGTCGCCGCAGATGTAGACAAAGTCGCACTGGTCCCAGCCGCGTGCATCCATGTCGGCTCGACTGACGGGGAGGAATTTATCGCGGCCCGGGCGCCAGGGGCGGGCGGGCGCTGCCGGGGTATGAGCGGCGTGGCCGCCCTGGGCCTTGCCGCCACGCTTTTGCTGCTGGCCCTGTTTGCCCTGCTGACTGCGCTGGTTGTTCTGAGCGTGCTGAGGCTTTTTTGCCACGATCCCTCCCGGTGTTTGTATGCTGCACGTAATTGTAACCAGTCTTTTTGGGGCGGGGCTAAAAAGACTGGGGGAGTACATGAGCTGGTGAGTGAGAGCGTCGCTGAGCCAGTCGTTTGTTTCCAGACTGTGTATCTGCGCGTTGGAGAACCCGTCTCGCGCGCACGCCATGTTGTCAATGGGTTACAGTATGAACGGCGGTTATGTTTCCGCCAACGCACGAGAGGGTCGTCAACAAGGAGGATGCACGACGATGCAGCGTGCCAAACAGATATCGGAGTCCATCGAACTGGGCATTATCCTGGCGCTCGCCGGTGGCTTTATGGATGTGTATTCGTACATTGGGCGCGACCATGTTTTCGCCAACGCGCAGACGGGCAACATCCTGCTTGTGGGCGTGAGCATTTCGGAGGGCAATTGGGTGCTGGCGGGACGCTATTTCTTCCCCGTGGTGTCGTTTGCCGTGGGCATTATGCTTGCCGACCTGGTGCACGAGCGGTTTGGCAGCGTGATCCACTGGCGTCAGGTGACGGTGTTCTTTGAAGCCGTCATCTTGCTGGGCGTGAGCTTTATCCCCGGTGGCGGTTACAACCTGCTCGCCAACTGCCTTACCTCGTTTGCCTGCGGCATGCAGGTCGAGAGCTTCCGCAAGATCCACGGTCACGGCATCGCTACGACCATGTGCATCGGCAACTTGCGCAACGCGCTGCAAAACGTGGACGATTACATCATCACCCACAGGCGCGGCTTT
>DBFBEA010000075.1:0-6649 GCA_048248475.1 Collinsella sp.
CGAGGTAGCGTCTTGTCGATTCGACCGGAAAGATCGGCAAAGGCGTTGCCGTTCAGAAACTCCTCGACGAAGCCCGGACCATCATGGGAATACGCCCGTTCGATTCGCTCACGGGCGACATCGGAGCACATCGCCGCACCGTACACCGCAAGGTTTCCGCCCTTGGAATGACCTCCGCACAAAAGCGGCCCGTCAATCGCATCCGCCGCCTCGTCCACATAACGCGCCGCGGATTCCTGGGCCGGCACAGGACACCGGAACGCCATGTTAAAATCCTCTTTCCAGCCCACAATCGTGCTGTCGGTCCCCCGGAAGGAAAGATAGCTAAACCCCGCCGGAAACCGGAACGCCATGGCTGCAAACTGCTCCGTCGCCACCACATCGCTCACGGCACGATAGCCGCAAACGTGCACGCCGCGGTATCTGGGATTTGCTGCCACGGCCTCCAACAAGGCCCTGCTCCCCTCTGGATCCCACAAGTCGTCAATCATGTCCCGATAGCACTCGGCACGCAGCAGCTCGCGTACGTCTAGGCCCTGCCAGTTCGTCAGCTCCGCCATATCACCCGGCAAACGCAAATAGGACAACCACGCAAAGACCAGGCTGTCCACCGCGCAGAACGGCCGCTCCTCAAACGGATCAAACGCCGTCTGAGCATAGGTCAAAAAATTAGGCGAATCCGACATGGCCCTCCCATCAACTATGGTGCATTGGGATGGTGCATTGGGGTCAGGTTACTTTGCACCAAAAAGGCGCCCGGACCGTGTGGGCCCGGACGCCTTCATTGTAGCTTTTCGCTCTAGCGAGCTTGATTTAGCAGGAGAAATCGACGCTGTCGATGATGTCCTTGAGGGCCTTGGCGGAGACGGTGAGCTCATGCTGCTCGTCGTCGTTCAGCGGCACGGGGACGCGGCAGACAACGCCGTCGCGGCCAACGACGGTCGGCATGGAGATGGCAAGATCGGACAGGCCATACTCGCCCACCATGAGCGAAGAGACGGGCAGAACGGTCTGCTCATCGCGCATGACGGCGGTGCAGATGCGCTTGACGGCCATGGCGACGCCATAGTAGGTGGCGTGCTTCTTCTCGATGATGGTGTAGGCGGAGTTCTTGACGTCCTCGGCGATGCGCTTCTCGGCAGCCTCATGCTCCAAGTGGCCGTGAAGCTCACAGAAAGTGTTCAGCGGAACGCCGGCAACCTGAGCGCTGGACCAAGCGACAAACTCGGAGTCGCCGTGCTCGCCCATGACATAGGCCTGGACATCGCGCGGGTCAACCTCGACGTGGGCACCAAGCATCTGCTGCAGGCGGCCGGTGTCGAGCACGGTACCGGAACCGATGACGTGGCCCTCGGGCAGGCCGGACATCTTGATGGCGGCGTAGGTCAGAACATCGACCGGGTTGGAGACGATTAACAGAATGCCGTCGAAGCCGGACTTCTTAATCTCGGGAATAATGGACTTGAAGATGCTGACGTTCTTGTTGACCAGGTCCAGGCGGGTCTCACCGGGCTTCTGGGCAGCGCCAGCAGTGACGACGATCATGGCGGCGTCGGCGACATCGGAATAATCGCCGGCGTAGATCTTCATCGGCTCGGCAAACGTCATGCCGTGCGCGATATCCAGGGCCTCACCCTCGGCACGGTTCTTGTCCACGTCGATGAGGACCATCTCGGAGAACAGACCACTCTGCATCAGTGCGAACGCCGAAGACGAACCGACGAAACCGCAGCCGACAATAGCGACCTTCTTCTCGTTAACCATTAGAAACTCCCATCTCTCTCCACAAACAAGCCGCCCGGGAACGACCCGAGCGGCTTGTCGTAATCCCAATACATCCAATCGGGACTTTGATTATGCCCCTATTCGCAGCCAAAAATCGACCGTTTACCGAAATTGTTTGCAGAATTCGTAAAATAACTGCACGAAATCGGTTTCGAGCTATTGACGGGTCGAAATAGGTTTCTAATACAGGCCAGCCTCGCGAATGGCCTCGACAGCCAAAGCGATCTGATCGGGCGGCAAGACCAGTGCCATACGCACGTGCCCCTCGCCCGAAGGGCCAAAGCTCGCGCCCGGCGTCACCACAACGCCGGCCTTCTCCATAAGCTCCTCGCAAAACGCCATGGAATCGGTGCGACCACCGGGAAGCTTGGCCCACACAAACATAGAGCCATGCGCGTTGGGACGCTCCCAGCCCAGGCCCTCAAGACCGTCGCACAGGGCATCGCGGCGTTCCTGGTACTTCAGACGCTGCGCCTCGACCTCATCGCGCGGACCGTTCAGGCAGGCGATAGCAGCCTTCTGGATCGGGAAGAACATACCAAAGTCGATCTGGCCGCGCAGCTTGGCAAAGGCAGAGACCACGTCCTCGCGGCCGACCAAAAAGCCGATACGCGCACCGGTGACGTTAAACGACTTGGAGAGCGAGAAGAACTCCACGCCCACCTCGAGCGCGCCGGGATACTGCAAGAAGCTGCCACCCGGCTCACCGTCAAACACGATGTCGGAGTATGCGTTGTCATGGACGATGAGAAGGTCGTGCTCGCGGGCGAAAGCGATGATCTCCTCATAGACCTCGGGCGTGCCCACCGAGCCCACCGGGTTAGCGGGCAGCGACACGATCATATACTTGGCGCGATCGGCCACCTCGGGATCGATGCCCGCCACATAGGGCAGGTAATTATGCTCGGCGACCAGCGGATAGTACTCGAGCTTGGCATCGGCGATCTTGGCACCCGCCTCAAAGACCGGGTAGCACGGATCGGGAACCAGAATGGTGTCGCCCGGATCGAGCAGGGCCAGGCCCAAATGACCCACGCCCTCCTGCGTGCCGTTGCACGACTGCACCATGGACGGCGTAATGCCCGAAACGCCAAAGCGGCGCTCATAGTAATCGCACACGGCTTGCTTGAGTTCGGGCAGGTCGCGCAGGGCATACTTCCACATCTCGGGATCTTGGGCTGCCTGCGTGAGCGCCTCGACCACATGGTCGTACGGCTTAAAGTCGGGCGTGCCCACGCTCATGTTGTAAATGGTCTTGCCCTGAGCCTTCAGCGCGAGAAGCTTGTTGTTGAGCGAGGCGAAGACCTCCGCGCCAAAGCGGTCGAGACGCTGCGATGCCTGCATGGTGCCACCTTTCGATATAAAAAACGCGGCGCTCCGACAAGAGCGCCGCGCGATACGGGCCATCAGATTTCAAAAGTGTAACGCTTACAACCCCCGTATTGGTTCAATTTAGCCAACCTTAGTCAATTGGATTGAGGGCGTCGATCTGCGCGAGCCACAGACGTGAGCTTGCGTCACTCGGCATACGCCAATCGCCGCGCGGGCTGAGCGTCACCGAACCCACCTTGGGACCATCGGGCAGGCAGCTGCGCTTAAACTGCTGGGCAAAGAAGCGACGGTAGAACGTACGTAGCCATGTGTGGACGGTCTTGGCGTCGTAGACGCCCTCGAAGCTCTTGAGCGCCATGCGGTAGATCTTGCCCGGCTCAAAGCCAAAACGCAGCAGGTAGTAGAGGAAGTAGTCGTGCAACTCGTATGGGCCCACCAAATCCTCGGTCTTCTGCGCAATCTCGCCGTCGCCCGTGGGCGGCAGAAGCTCGGGGGACACCGGCGTATCGAGGATATCGAGCAAGACCTCGGCAATACGCCCGCCAAAGACATCGGCGGCATAGCGTACCAGATGGCGCACAAGCGTCTTGGGCACGCTCGCGTTGACGGCGTACATGCTCATGTGGTCGCCGTTATAGGTAGCCCAGCCGAGCGCCAGCTCCGACAGGTCGCCCGTGCCAATGACAAAACCGCCAGCCTGGTTGGCCAGATCCATCAGAATCTGCGTACGCTCGCGCGCCTGGCTGTTCTCGTAGGTCACGTCCTGCACGGCCGGATCATGCTCAATGTCCTTGAAGTGCTGCTCCACAGCCGCGTGGATCGAAACCTCGCGGAAGCTCACACCCAGGTCGCGAGCGAGCGACTCGGCATTCGACTTGGTACGATGCGTCGTGCCGAAGCCGGGCATGGACACGGCTGTGATACCAGTGCGCGGCAGCCCCAGTGCATCGAAGGCACGCACGGTCACAAGCAGCGCTAGCGTGGAGTCCAAGCCGCCCGAAAGGCCGATAACCGCAGCCTTGGTACCCGTGTGGGCAAGGCGGGTCTTGAGGCCCGCAGTCTGCAGATCGAGGATCGTCTCGCAGCGCTCGGCCAAGTCGCCGTGGTCGGCCGGCACAAAGGGCGCGCGCGGGAAAACGCGGTCGATATCGCAGGCATCGCGCAGGACAGGTTCTTCGGCCAGCACGCCCTCAAACGAAAACTCAACGGTCGTGGCCTCCGGCGCATCGTCCGCGCGCGTCCACGTCGTCGAGCGACGGCGCTCGGCAACCAGGCGGTCAAGGTCAACATCGGCGACGGCCATATCGCAGGTAAGCAGTTTGGTCGCGGCGAGCTTCGAACCGTTTTCGTAGACGAGGTTCTCGCCTGCAAAGACCATGTCGGTCGTGGACTCGCCCTCGCTCGCGTCCGCATAGGCATAGGAGCAGTACAGGCGCGCACTCTGGTTGGAAATGAGGCTGCGGCGGTAATCCGCCTTACCGATGATTTCGTCCGAAGCCGACGGGTTGAGAATCACCGTCGCACCGGCAAGCGCCATCTCGGTCGAAGGCGGCGCCGGCACCCACAGGTCCTCACAGACCTCAACGCCCAGCACCATATCCTCGGCACCCTCATCACAGCAACGGTAGATAAGCCCCGAACCCAGCGGAACCGGACCCTGACCGGCAAATTCAACCCACACGGGATCCGCAGGCGCCGGAGCAAACCAACGGCGCTCATAGAACTCGCCATAGTTGGGCAGATACTTCTTGGCCGTGAGGCCCAAAAGCTCGCCCGCGCAGCACACGGCGGCGCAGTTGTAGATGTTTTCTGCCACCGCAACGGGCAAGCCAACGGTAAAGACAACCGGCAGCTCACGAGTCTCATCGAGGATATGCACCAGAGCAGCCTCGCAGGCATGCAGCAGCGTGCGGTTATGGAACAGATCGGCCGCGGTATAGCCGGTCAGGTTAAGCTCGGGCAACACCAGCGCGCGAACGCCACGCTCGGTAGCCTCGCGAACAGCCGCCAGCGCAACCTCGGCATTGCCCTCGACATCGGCCACGCGAATCTTGGGCGAGGCCGCCGCCACACGCAAAAAGCCATCAGACTGAGAAAGGTGAAGATTCATAAGAATGCTCCCGTGCGTAAACGCCATTCACAACAATTAGCAAGCCCTATTGTAGTTCAACCGCCGGGTGTAACCGCATCCCACCAACTTGGTGAGCTATTGATGAGTTGATGGTATCTGTTAAATGTCACGTACGATTCACATCTGGTGGGTACCCTGATGGCTACACGAAACGAAGCAGATTTACACCGGGAGGACCCCGTATGACAACCAAGTACACCGACGCGCCGCGCACGCGCGTCATGACGCCGGCATCGCTCAACAACGGCGTGCACGAGAACCATTCCATCGGACAGACCATGGCCATCGCGCCCAAAAAGGGCCTGTTCGATGACATTTCCATTCCCCAGATCATCGCCGGCGCCGCAGCTGCTGCCACGAGCGTCGCGCTTGCTTCAAAGATCGGCATTGCCGGCTCGGTGATTGGTGCCGCTGTGAGCTCAGTCATCACTGTTGTGTCCTCGCAGGTCTATCGCCACTTTATCTCCGCCAGCGCCGAAGCAATCAAGGGCACGCATGCCGCTGTCGACTACCCTGCCGGCGCCTACGAGCCCGTTGAGCCCGATGTCGAGGAGCACCTAGGTGGCGCCGCGACCACGCAGGAGATGCGCCAGGTTGCGGGACGCGCGACCACGGCGCGCGTCGCCCCCAACAGCCTGCGCGCCAAGGCGGCGGCAGAGCGCAGCCAGACGCAAAAGAAGGTCATCGTCTTCTCGATCGCTATCGCCATCGTCGCGGTCATCGCCTGCGCCGGCGCCATCCTTATAACCACCGCCGGTGAGGGTCTGGGCGAGCGCCCCGAGCCAATCCTTTCGTCGCGCACGACCGAGGGCGATGCAAATGGCAACACCCAGTCGCAAGATCAGCAGGCACAGACGGACGACACGCAAGACAGTTCCACCTCTGCCAATTCGCCCTCGAACACCCAAAACCAATCACAGGGCACCGATTCCTCTACGGCCAACAGTGGCACGCCGACCGACACGACCAACTCAAGCCAAACAACTGACGGTTCACAGCCGAACACGGGAGGCCAGACGAGCGACACCACGTCGGGAACGGCTGCAGCAGACAGTAGCAACACCAACAGCTCGAGCGGAACCGCGTCCGGCACGGCATCTGACAGTTCGAGCCAAGGCACGGCATCGGGCAACTAAGCACATTTGCCTCTCATAGATAACCGACCTGTACAACGGGCGCGAATCGAAAGCGGTTCGCGCCCGTTTGCCTTGGGTGCCGCCATGGCGAACGCCATGCGATGGTAAGATGCTTTACATGTGTAAAGAGGAGATTTGCCATGAGCAAGACAATAGTTAGGCCCACGCTTTCGCTGGGCAACCACATCTATCTGTATCGCCTGCTGCGCGATGCGATTGGATGCGGCAAGCAAACGTTTATGACGCAGGTCGAGGAGGCGCTCGC
>DBFBEA010000076.1:0-7178 GCA_048248475.1 Collinsella sp.
CCGATAAAGGCGAGGAAACCACCGCAGATGGACGTCACGACCATACCGCGCATGTAGCCGCCGACAGAGCGAGAAAGGATGGCGACCATAAAGCGGTACGAGGTCTCCTTCTCCTGACCGATGATGGTGCAAATCTCGTGGTGCATGCGAGGGTAGTCGCAGGCCATCCAGTAGGCAAGCACCAGACCAAGGAAGATCACGAACAACTGCGAGGCCGTATTGGTGATGAGCGGGAACACACCGCGGCCAAGCTCGGCAGCGATCTGAGACACATACTTCGATGCCACGGTAACCAGCGACGAAAGATTATCGTCCAAATACTCCTTGAGCGGCGTGTTATTGAGCGTCTTGGCATGCGAGATCATCTCATTGAGATCGCCACCCGCAACACGAAGCTGCTCGGGCAGGCGGCTCAGGACTTCCATGATCTGACCAAAGAGAATCGGCGACAAGATGCAAACGACACCGACGAGCACGGCAACAACAACAATAAGCGCGATAAGCGAACCGACGCCGCGATTCACACCATGGTGCTCGAGCCAGTTGGTGATCGGGGACATCACAAAAGCAATGATGGAGCCGACGGCAAGAAACTCGATAACCGGTGCCAGGATGCCCATAAGGTTAAAGATGACAGCAGCAATAACAATGCAGCCGACAACAGCCCAAATGCGCAGCGTCAGAATGCGGGTGTCGCGCAGCACGCGATCGGTTTGTTGGGGGTGCTCACTCATGAACGAATCATCACTCCGTCGGGGTCGATCTTGTCCTGAATCTTCTTAAGCGTGCGGCGCAGCAGACGCGAAACCTGCACCTGAGAAATACCCAGCTTCTTGGCGATCTCGATCTGGGTCATGCCCTTCACAAAGCGCAGCTCAATCACCTCGCGCTCGCGCGGCGAGAAATCACGGATGGCTTCCTCGATCACTAGGCGGTCATCGGTAAAGTCGAGCTCGTTGTCGTCGTCGGCGTAACGGTCGAGAATCGAGGGGGCATCGTCGGAATCGGACGCACCAGGAGCCTCAATGGGCACCGAGGTATAGGCCGAAGACGATTCCATGGCCTCCAGCACCTCATCGACAGTCACATCTAGATACTCAGCGATCTCCTCAACCTTGGGCGAACGCTGCAGCTCGTTGGTAAGTTTGTCAGTAGCCTGGTTGACCTTGGCCGAGAGCTCCTGCAGACGACGCGGTACGCGCACACTCCAGCCCTTGTCGCGAAAATGGCGTTTGATCTCGCCCAGGATAGTGGGTGTCGCAAACGTCGTGAACTCGAGTCCGCGCTCGGGATCAAAACGGTCGATAGCCTTGAGCAAGCCCAGATAGCCGACCTGCATGAGGTCGTCGAGCGGCTCGCCGCGATTCTTAAATTTGTTGGCAAGAAACCTTACCAGATTCATATGGGACATGACGAGCTGCTCGCGGGCGTCCGGATCACCGGTCTCCTTGTAACGACGAAACAGCTCGCGGGTTTTCTCCTTGTCCCAAGCGGTCTTACCGCTCCGGGAACGTTCGGTCATATTAGATATCCGCCTTGAGGTCGAGGGAAAGCGTCAGGGGCGCCGCAGTCTTTTCGTAGGAATCGCACACGCTCGCCAAAATAAGCTCGGCATAAACAGCAGCCTGGTCATCCTCGTCGACAGTGGCCTGATCGCCAAAGGTAAAGGTCATGCCAACGTGAGATTCATCGACATCGAATTTGATTGAGATGTCGTCGGAATCAACAGCCGTGCAGCCAAAGATAAAGGCTTCCTCGGCAGCCATGCGGATGTCCTCGATGCGATCGACAGACATGGAACACAGGGCACCAACGTTGGCTGCCGTCATGCGCACAAGGCGAGCGAGACGCGGGTCACCGGCAACGGTCAGCGTGATAGGGCAGGTTGCTTCGCTACTCATCGCAGGACTCCTCAGAGGTCTCGGCGGGCGTATAGGTGTAATACTGAGCCGGCTTGGATACAGACTTCTGACCATCATCGTCGCCCGCGGCGGCCTCGTCCTCGCCAATTAGGACGCGCTCGGTAGGCTGCTCGGCCTCCGCAGCGGCAGCGGCGAGCTTGCGATCGGCGTCGGCTGCAGGAGCCTTCACCTTATTGAAGAGCTTCTGCACAGCACCGGCGGCAGAGTCGGTCACGCTCGACACAGCATTGCTGGCCTCGGCCATGCTGCCCGTAACCTCGGAAATGTCGCGAACCACGGCTTCGACCTCTACGAGATTGGAGGTAAGGGCATCAACTGCCGTCTTGCTCGACTTAAGCAGCGGCTCCATCTGGGCAAGCGCCGGCGTAAGCTCATCGACAGCGCCATCGAGCTTTGCCACCACAGGCTGAGCCTCGGCGATGGTGTTGTTGAGGTCGTTCACGGTCTTATCGAGCGAGTCGACAACATTGCGTGTCTTGCGCAGGGTAAGCGCGAGCTCAGCGATGGCCCACACGCCGGCAACGGCGAGCAGCAGCAGGGCGATTTGAATGGGACTCATACAAGCCTCCCGGAAAAATCGAAATACAGACGCTTTTCATGGTACCCCAAAGGGGACCGAACATGCCAAGAGCAGCAACGTGGGACAAAATTATCAGCAGCTACTTCGGTGCATTCCCGCTGCGGTCGCGCTCGCTTTGCTCTACGCGCCACTCTTCCCAGCCGCGCCCGGCAGGCTGCCAGAACGCACCGCGCTCCAGCCCCTCGGGCAAATAGCGCTGATCGACCCAGCCTTCGGGATAATCGTGCGGGTATTTATACACACCGTAGTCGTCGCTGCCTGGGCGATGGCGATCGCGCAGATAACTCGGCACCTCGCGAAGCCCACTAGAATGGATATCGGCCAGCGCCGCATCAATCGAAGCCTCACACGCGTTGGATTTAGGGGCCAAACACACATAGAGTGCAGCCTGAGCCAGGTTAATGCGGCACTCGGGATAGCCAATGACCTCGGCAGACTTAAACGCGGCATGCGCCACCAAAAGCGCCTGCGGGTCGGCGTTGCCAACATCCTCAGAAGCCTGAATCATAATACGGCGAGCGATAAACTTGGGATCCTCCCCCGCATCAATCATGCGCGCGAGCCAATAGATCGTGGCATCGGGGTCGCTACCGCGCATGGACTTGATGAACGCACTGATGATGTCGTAGTGCATGTCGCCGTTTTTGTCATACGAAAATCCACGACGCGGGTTGGCGATCTTCACGTCATCCACGGTGATGGGATAGCGCTCCCCCGCCGCGGGCGCTGGCGTTCCCTCGGTATCGGGACGCGTGACGGCAATCTCGCTCGCAAGTTCGAGCGTCGTGAGCGCCGAGCGAGCGTCACCCGCTGCCAGCGTGCAGATGGTCTTAACCGTATCCTCATCGGCCGAGAACTTGCCGTTCAAACCCTGCGGCGCCTCGAGCGCACGCTCGATAAGCGTGGCGATATCCTCGTCTTTAAGATGCTCAAGCTCCACCACGCGACCGCGCGAGAGCAATGCCGAGTTGACCTCGAAGTACGGATTCTCCGTCGTGGCGCCAATCATAATGACGGTACGGTTCTCAACCGCATGCAGCAAGGCATCCTGCTGAGACTTGGAGAAGCGGTGAATCTCGTCGATAAACAGGATGGTGCGGCGGTCGTACGTATTCAGGCGCGTCTTGGCCTCGTCAATCACGCGGCGAAGATCCTTTACGGTACCCGTCACGGCGCTGACCTCGACAAACTCGCTCTTGGTATGGTTGGCGATAATGTGGGCCAGCGTCGTCTTACCCGTACCTGCCGGCCCGTACAGAATCACGCTCGAAAGCACGTCGTGCTCGATCGCGGCACGCAACCATGAGCCCTTACCGACGGCCTTTTGCTGGCCCACGTACTCGTCGAGCGAATTGGGGCGCATGCGCACCGCAAGCGGCGCATTCTGAAAGGAACGCTCGCGCGTCGAAGCAGAAAAAAGGTCGTCCATAGCCATCCCGTGTATCAATCAAAAACGTTTTCAACTAACCAGTATACCGAAAGGATACGAACTACCGTTCGTTAATATAGGTACGATGCGGAAACTTTAGACCCGGGAACAGCTTGCTCGTCAGTTCGCAGAAATAACCGTCCGTCATGCTCGCGATATAATCCACCACGGCTTGATCCTTGTCGTCCTGCCAGGCATAGGTGCGATCGTAGTAGGAAAGTTGCTGCTCAATGCGCGAAATATGGTGCTTAAAGATGTAAGAGGACTCGTCACCACTGTTTAGATCCCGCAGGCAACGGTCGTAGAGCTTTTCGAAGGCCTCGCGCAGCTCCACCTCGGAATCGCCTTCGATACCGCCCTTGCTATAGATCTTCTCGTAGTTCTCGCGCTTGGCTCGGCGGATTTCCTCAAACAGGTCCTCGCTCATCTCGATGCGCGGCTTACCATAGCTGTACTCAACGATATCGATGGAAGCGTGCGTAAGGATCCAGCTGTTGTAGGCACCGCCCCGGCCATCATCAAAAGCGTCGGGTGACAGCAGGCCCGCCGCGATCGCATCCTGACGGTCACGACCGACGTAGGCAAGAATATCCGAGATGCGAACGACGCAGCCCTCGAGCGTCATGGGACGCAGATGCCCAATTGCGCTATAGCCCGTGGCAATGCAATCCTCAACCGTCTGGTCAAACTGGTCAAAGGAGCTCATGTCCGAGAGCTCAAACACACGCTGCTCGTACTCGCCGTTATGGCATAGCACGCCGTCGAGCGTCTGGAGCGACACGTTGCGGCCGTACAGTGCGTCGAGCACGCGGACCGACTGCACGTTATGGAAAAAATAACGCCCCGTGCGCTCATGATAGATATCGTTGAGGAAGCGCTCGCCGGCATGGCCGAAAGGCGTGTGTCCCAAGTCGTGACCCAGGCCAATCGCCTCGATCAGATCGCAATTGAGCCCCAGGGCGCGACCGATATCGCGCGCAATGCGCGAGACAAGCTGCACGTGCAAACCGCGGCGTGACAGATCGTCATTGCTACGGAAGCTAAAGACCTGCGTTTTGCCTGCATAACGGGTGTACGCCGGAAGATGAAGTATCTTTTCGGTATCGCGCATAAACGCCGGACGCATAAGCGTGCCTTTGTCGGCGGCGCGATCAATACGACGAATTACCTGATCGTCGTTGCAACGATACGGGTTGACATAGCCCGAAGCACGATCAGCGGCAATGCGCTCGACAAGTTCGGACGACAACGCCGAGGGAATACGGTCCATGCGCGCCTTAATGACGGCCGTTTCTTGATTAGTTGCCATGGCATGCTCCTTAAGAAGGATGCGCAATCGGTTACAATGTGCAGCCCACGACCTCGATTATGGCAAAAATCGGCACTAAAAACGGGAGCAATGGCAGGGAGCGCGATTTTGTGAAGAGGCAGGAGAGGGCCAGGACCAGGAGTGCGACGGCAAATGCCACGATGCCACCCATAGGGTCGAGCGTGCAAAGCGCGAAGAGCGCCCCGGGCATCCCCCATGCCGATGCCCGGGGCGTGGCGAAGGCGCCGCCAGAGCGACTCAGTGAGCACAAGGGCAAGGTAGACGATGACCGCAAGACCGGCGTGGTCAAGCGCTGTGTTCAAACCGAGGTCGAGCCAAACGCCCGCCAACGCCGCCACGGCACATGCGCCGGCAAGCCCATTGGGAAACCGTCGCTCTCGGGCATCAATTACCACGCCGGCAAAGATGCAAATCCAAAACGGGATATAGACCATCGGACTCCTCCTCGAGCTGCATCGCAAAAGCAAAAACCACCACAAAGGTGCCTGTCCCCTTTGCGGTGGTTTTGGTGGTGGTTATTTGGCGCCTTGCATGACCTCGTCAAGGGTAACGTTGACAGCGTGCTGCGTCGGCACCCAGTCGACCTTCAGGAACAGCGCGGCCACCGTGATGGGGATATAGCTGAACATAAAGATCGGGAAGGTAAACAGGTTAGTCACCAGACGCCACTTTTGCGCGCAGTGAATGTGCTTGTACTCAAAGATAGTCGTGAGCAGCGCCAGGATAAAGAAGGTCTGATACATCATGGCGAAGGTCATAATGAGCGAAGCGGCGCACGCCTGCATCTCGACTTCGGTAGCCAAGAAACCATGCGAAAGGCCACCCACAATCAAGAACGTCGCATTAGCGAGCATCGAGATCAGCGATAGCAGCATACCCGGGGCGATCGTCATGAACATGTCGTAGGCGGCAAAGCGATGATAGCGGAACGTCGACTTGACCAGATGCTTACCGTAGGTAAAGAACACCTGGTAAAAGCCCTTGGTCCAGCGCATACGCTGCTTCCAGGATGCCTTGAACGTCACGGGTTGCTCGTCAAAGAACTCCGCCGGCGCATAGCCAATGCGAATACCGTGAATAGCGCAGAACGTAGTGAACTGAATGTCCTCGGTCAGCGTGTGGAACTGCCAACCGTGCATGCCCTCGATAACGCTTGACGAGATAAGGTAACCCGAACCCGAAACAGCGCAGGACGTCTTGCAGATATTACGCGCGTTGTTGAGGAAGCGCGCCTCGCGTAGATACCACGTGGCATTAGCAGCCGAGATCCACGAGCTGCCGAAGTTCTTGGAATTGCGATAGCTCGTGACCACATGGAAGCCCTGGTCAAAGGCATCATTCATCTTGGAAACGTAATCGCGGGAGATAACGTTATCGGCATCGAAGATAAAGTAGCCCTCAAACGTGTCGGGATACTCGTTGAGAATGCGGTCGAAGCCAAAGTCCATGACCCAGCTCTTGCCCTTGCGGGCCAGGTCATTGCGCTCGTAAACAATGGCACCGGCCTCGCGCGCGAGCTGCGCCGTGTTGTCGGTGCAGGCATCGGCGACCACGAAAACCTCGATGAGCTCGGACGGATAATCCTGGTCCTTGATGGAGCGAACGAGGTTGGCGATCACGGCCTCCTCATTATGCGCCGCGATAAAGAAAGCATAGCGATGGAGTTTTTTGGCCTTGGGAGGCGCGACCTCGCCACGAAGAGCGCCAATGACAAAGAAGACCACCTGGTACAGAAAGCAGACCGTGAGCAGCGTGACGACAATCTGGTTGAAGATCACGATGGGTGTGTTGGTTTGTAAAAAGGCGAGCATGCAGGCTCCCAGCAACGCGTAACGTAAACAATCGTATATCTTACCGCAGGCTTACCGAGTTCAAGAAACCACCTAATACTGGCTAGGCTTCGAGAAGACCGAGCTG
>DBFBEA010000077.1:0-20451 GCA_048248475.1 Collinsella sp.
GACGACGTCGCGTCGCTCAACCCTAATATCGGGAGCCTCAACTACGATGTCGACCTCAATGACACCGAGAATTGCCTCCACTCTGAAAAGATCCAATCCATGCCCGAAGAAAAGGGTTTCGCCAAATACTCCGCTGACGGCAAATTCGATGTCGCCCAAACGTATGGCGAGAGCCTCGCCGATTCCGGCGTAAACCAGTGGTCCCGCTATGTGCAAGGCCGCGATTATTTTGGTAGTCAGCTGACCGAAGGCACAGATTACGACATTATCACAGTAAAGAAGAAAGGAAAACCTGACCAAAAGGGAGCCATGGTCAGCGAAATCCAGCCCCTGTTCTTCAAGCCTGGCAAGTCTGGTTGGAGCACTTTCGAGTTGATTCGCGCCTTCGGCAACCGCGGCGAGAACGTCCCTGGCCTCAACGCGAATACTGATGGTGTTTATTGCATCGGCAGCGAGCGCAACACCGAGATCAACCTCTTCCAGATTCGTCGCGGGTATGACCCCGAAGTCGCTACCATCCAGTGGGAAATGCTCTCCCGCGCCGCGTACTCCGTCGCCATCCCGTTGTACTCCGCTCTGATAACTGAGGTCAGCCCGTATTTCAGCGATCAGACTGTCTCCTTCGACCACTGCAATGAGACCGACATCGTGAACAACGAGGAACCCGAGAACTCTATCAACTACGTCCTCATGGACATCAGCTCGCTCTGCTTTGAGAACCCTGACACCCTTGGTATCAGCGTCCGCGCCTACCTCGATGCGCTCCAGAACGAGCTCATCGAGCAGAACAAGGAAGTTGACGCCGCCATGCTGGCCGAGACGACCACCGAGGGCCGCACTGCCCTGGCCAACAAGGCCGGCAATGCTGCCACCGAGAACACCTACGTCAAGTGCAAGGCCTTGCTCCAGGAGATGCGCGCCTATCTGAAGGCTGAGAACTTCGACCAGCCCTTCACCCCGAGCGACCTGAACACCGAGACCAACGGCCTCAAGGTGTCCATCACCTACGCCAAGGACGCTCTTGCCACCGACCCGGTAACCCCAGATCAGCCTGGCACTCCCGAGCAGCCTGGTACTCCTGAACAGCCCGGTACCCCCGAGCAGCCCGCTAAGCCCGAGCAGCCCACCACCAAGCCCGAGAAGCCTGGCAAGTCGGACACCACGACCACGGTAACCACCAACAAGACGAACACCAAGGGCGGCCTGCCCACCACCGGTGATCGTTTTGATGGCCGCGTGGTGGCTGCATTCGCCATCGCTGGCGTTGCCGTCATCTCCGCGGGCGGTTACTTCCTCTACCGTCGCAATAAGGAGTAACGTCTTAGCTGAGCGGGCGAGGCAGCAATGGCAGCCTCGCCCGCTTAACCCGCCTTTTTGATCGACGGGAAACCCGCCTGAAATCTTTTCAAAAAAGATTTCCCCGCACACACTTTGCTGTGCTATAGTGCAGCGCAACAGCAACTAGGTGCGACCGCGCCACGGCATCACGAAAGGAGCCACCAACATGAAGAACACAATGAAGTCTCTCAACAACTGGTGGTGGCGTGATGCGAATACGATCGGTCGACAGTGAGTCCCTCACGCCTGTTTTTGCGCTCTAGGTGATTGAAAGGCCTCCGGTTTCGACCGGGGGCCTTTTTCTATCTCGAGCCCGATTGCATTCGCATCACGCGCCTCCGCTTTTCTCTTGCACTCCCATTCCGAAAGGATTTTCACCATGTCTCAGAACACCACCGCCGCCCAGCCCCGCACCGTCCAGACCGCCGACCGCGGCAAACTCGACGTCCGTGCTCTCGTCCTGCTCGCCATCCTGCTCGCTGCCGGCTTCATCCTCAACTTCACCGTCGGCAAGGCCATCTCGGGCATCTCGGGCGGCATGATCAGCCCCGAGTTCATCATCTCGGCCTTCTGCCTCACCATCCTGGTCGTTCGCCCCAACATCGGCCAGGCGCTCGTCATTGGCCTCATCTCGGCTGCCGTGATCCAGATCACCACCACTTCGCCGTTCGTTGATTTTGCCGCCGAGGGCATCGCCGCCATGCTCATGGCCGGCATCGTCAACGCCGCCGGCAAGAACGGTCAGGTCAAGCCCGCCATCGCCATTGTCGCAACCTTCCTGACCACCTTTGTCTCCGGCGTCATCTTCATGGTCATCAAGATGGCCATGCTCGGCGTGGTAGGCGAGCTCGCCGCCGCCATGCTGCCCGTCGTCGCCATGACCGCCGTCTTTAACGCCATTCTGGTCGGCGCCCTCTACCTGCCCATCCAGAAGGCCCTTAGGCTCAGCTAACCCGCTCGGCTTTACGAGCCACCCCATCTTGGCGTTCATTCGTCACTCGCGTACCCAAGTACGCTTCGCTCCTCTTTCGCGCCAACCTGGGGCCCCTCGTAAAGCCGTCTCCGTGCTTCACCACCAAAGACCATCCCAAACAACGAGCTTTTTTGGGACGGTCTTAAACAACTGGTCATTTAAGACTGTCCCCAATGACTATGAAAGGTATCCATGGAAACGATCATCAACGTCGACGATGTCTCGTTCTCCTATGGCACGCAGACCGAGCAGGCGCTCAGCCACATCTCGCTCAGCGTGAACAAGGGAGATTTTATCGGCATCATCGGGCCCTCAGGCGCCGGTAAGTCCACACTTGCCGCCTGTCTGTCGGGCGCCGTGCCTCACCACTACACCGGCACGTTCTTTGGGTCCGTCATGGTTGACGGCCACGACACCTGCGAAGCCTCGCTCACCGACGTGTCGCAAATCGTCGGCAGCGTGCTGCAGGATATCGACACGCAGATGGTCGCCTCGGTCGTCGAGGACGAGATGCTCTTTGGCCTCGAGAACTTTGGCGTTCCCCACGACCAGATCGAGCAGCGCGTGAGCGAAACGCTCGAGACCGTCGGCATCAGCGACCTGCGCGACCGCGAGATCGCCACCCTCTCGGGCGGACAGAAGCAAAAGGTAGCCATCGCCGCCATCCTCGCCATGCGTCCGCGCGTCTTGGTTCTCGACGAGCCCACCGCGGCACTCGACCCCGCCAGCTCCACGTTGGTCTTCGAGACGCTGCGTGAGGCAAACCGCGCACACGGAATCACCATCGTCGTCGTTGAGCAAAAGGTCGCCCTGCTCTCGGAGTACTGCAACCGCGTGCTCGTGCTCAACCATGGCGAAATCGCGCTGCAGGGCGAACCACACGAGGTCTTCGCGCATACCGACGAGCTCCGTGCCATCGGCGTCGACTGCCCTCGCGTCACGCGTATCTTCAATAGCCTCGAGGCCGATGGCCTGGTAAGTGGTACCCCTTGCTTGGATGTCGATGAGGCCGAGCGCCTGATTTCGGGCATCGTCGACCCCGCACACGCAAGCAGCGACATTCAGGCACCCGCCGGCTCACCGCACGCACCGTCGTTGCGCCCTCATGCCAAGGACGCCGAACCCGTACTCACCTTCGACCATGTTGAGTTTGCCTATCCCAATGGCGGCGCCGCCGTACACGACCTCAACCTGACCCTCTATCCCGGCGAGCTCGTGGGCATCGTCGGCCAGAACGGTGCCGGCAAGACCACGCTCACCAAGCTGCTCACGGGCCTGCTCAAGCCCGCCTCGGGCAGCGTGCGCGTCACGGGACTGGATACCGCGGCCGTTCCCACGAGCCGCATCGCCCGCGAAGTCGCAACCCTCTTCCAAAACCCCGACCGCCAGATCTGCAAGGATACCGTACTCGACGAGGTCGCTTTTGGCCTGGAGCTTGCCGGCATCGACCGTGCCGAGGCTCTGCGTCGTGCTCAACTTGTTATCGACCGCTTTGGCCTGCCTGCCGATGAGGCACCTTTCTCACTTTCGCGCGGCCAGCGACAAATGGTGGCGCTTGCCTCCGTCGTAGTGGTTGAGCCCAAGATCGTCGTGCTCGACGAGCCCACGAGCGGCCTTGATTACCGCGAGTGCATGACCGTCATGGAAACAGTGCGCACCATGGCCGAGCGCGGCTGCGCCGTGATTATGGTCTGCCACGATATGGAAGTTGTTTCCGACTTTGCCGAGCGTATCGTAGTAATGGCCGACGGTCGCATCCTCGACCGCGGCCGCACGCACGAGCTATTCTCGAACATCGATCTCATGCAGCGTGCCTATGTTGAGCCGCCCCAGGTTATTGAACTCTCGCGCCGTCTGGCATCTTCCGTCTCGCCCGCTTTTGCGCAGGTGAGTGAGGTCACCGATGTCGTTCGCATTACCAAGGAGATGGTCCGCCGTGGTTAACGTCATCGACTACATGCCGGGTGATACGCTGCTGCATCGCCTGAACCCCGTCGTCAAACTGGGCCTCGCCGCCGCCATCATCGTCGGCATCTTCTTGTCCGGCACCTACGTGGCGCTGCTGGGCTTTTTGGCACTCACCCTTGCGCTGGGTGCCTATGCCGGTGTCGTCGACCGTCTGCTCTCGTTGCTCAAGTTGCTGATTCCGCTCGCGCTTATCATACTGGTACTCCAGCTAGCCTTTATGCGCGATGGCAACGTGGTGTGGGGCTTTATCACCGACACGGGCCTCATCACAGGATCGAAGGCCTGTCTGCGCCTGCTGGGTGTGGCGTTACCACTCATCCTCATGCTCATGGTGACCAAGCTCAACGACCTTGCCAACGCCTGCGTCGAGGTGCTGCACGTACCGTATCGCTATGCCTTCACCTTTACCACGGCGCTGCGCTTTGTGCCGGTGTTTGGTCAGGAGATGAACGCCATCATGGAAGCGCAGACCGCACGCGGCGTCGAGTACGACACCAAGAACCCCATCAAGAAGCTTAAGCTCATGCTGCCACTGTGCGTGCCACTGCTCATCTCGAGCGTGGGCAAGACCGATGCCACAGCCTTGGCGGCAGAACAGCGCGGCTTCTATCTGCGTACACGCGCCAGCTCGTACAAGCGCTACCCCATCAAGGGCCTGGACATCGCCGTGCTCATCGTCAGCATCGCCCTCGTCGCCATCGGCTTCCTGTTCTAGTTCGCCACCGACAGCAACCGCCCAACGCAAAAGGCCTCGGCTCGCACCAAACGAGCCGAGGCCTTTACTGTTTTCCCAGATAAAACCTACCAAAATAAACCTGTCCCTTTTTGGCAGGCGAAGAACTAGAGGCGGTAGGGGGCGCCGCTGCGGATAATGGATTCGCGCACCAGGACATCCATCGCATCGAGGGTGATCTCGGGCATCTCGCGATACTTCTGCAACACCGAAAGCTCCGTGCAGGCCAGGATGACGCGGTCGCAGCCGCTACGGGCGAACTCCCACATCACGCGGTCAAACTTATCCATATCGGGCTCGCGCCCGGCCTTCACATCGTCGTAGATGAGCGACATCACGTCGGCCTGACGCTTTTCGCTGGGATAGATGACCTCAACGCCCGCGGTCTCACATTCGCGCCCATAGACGTCTGCGCCCACGGTACCGTCGGTGCCCATGATGCCGATCTTGTGCACCGGCTCGGCCGGCATGCTCAGGTTTGGATCGAACTCGCACTCCCCCATCACCGCGCCGGCCAGAGCATAGCGCACCGACTCGCGCGGCATGTGGATAATCGGCACCTTGGTAAACGACTGAATCTGATCGTAGAAGTAGTGCGACGTGTTGCAGGGAATGGCAATGTGCGCGCAGCCCAGCGTCTCGAGCGCCTGAGCGCACTCCTTCATGGTCGCCAGCAGCTCGGCATGCTCACCGGTCTTGATGGCCAGCGTGCGGTCGGGCATGGTCGACTTGGAAAGCACCACCATGTCGATATGCTCCTGGTCGCACGTAGCCGCCGTATGACGTACCACCTGGTCGTAGTAATACGACGTGGCCTCGGCGCCCATGCCGCCGATAACTCCCAGCTTTTCCATCGCCGCCTCCTTGGTGACGCCCGCGCAATTGCGCGTATCATACCCGCGCCCGCCCGATACATACCGGACGGGCGCCACGCTCGTCTACTTGTAATACGTCTTGAACAGCTTAAAGTGGCGCAGCTTGGTGTGCCACATGCGCAACCAGCGGTTAAAGACAAAGTCTCCCTTCATAAACGAGGGATCGGCGCCCTTGCCCTCCTTGGCAAGACGATGCACCTTCGCGCGCAGCTCGGGATCCTTGACGTACTTGTCGACGACGCCCATGGGAACGACCATCCACAGCGCCTCGTCCTGCGCCGTCACAAACTCCGGCTCAAACGGGCGGTTGAGCACATACTCGTCCACCACATACTTGGCAACGTTAAAGCCGCTGTTGGTTACGTAGTAGTTGCTGCGACCCTGGCGGGTGTTGAAGTCAAAGAACTTAAACGAGCCATCGCGCTCGTCATACTTGACGTCAAAGTTGGAATAGCCCACAAAGTGAAGGTCCTCGAGCAGCTTGCGCACGCCACCCATAAGCTCATCGTTGGGCTCGGTGATGATGCAGGCGTGATTACCGACGCCATGGGGCTGATGCTCCTCGAGCAGCACGTGACCAAGGCACATCATGCGAACCTTGCCGTTGCGATCAGAATAGCTGGTGAGCACGCGCATGTACTCGTCGTTGCCGGGCACGCGATCCTGCAAAATCAGGTCATCGGTGTAGCCACTGGCATAGGAATCGCGGATAACCTGCTCCAGCTCGGCGCGGTCGGCAATCTCATAAGCCTTCTTCTGACCCTCGAACTCATGCTGCCACCACATGATGCCGTCGGAAGGCTTCAAGATCATCGGGTAGGGGAAGTCAATCTGGTCGAGCACCTCGGCAGGCGCCTCTCCTTGCGTGTTGAGCATCTGCGCAGTAAAGGTAAACGTATGCGGATAGGGCACACCGTGCTTCTCGCACAGTTCGTAGAAGATCTCCTTCTTCTGGCACTGCTCAAGCATGCTATAGGGCGCGTAAGGCGCAACGATGTTATCCGCCAGCTCGTTGGCATCCTTGGCCTGAGCCACCAGGGCAACATAGTTATCGCCGCAGCCCATCAGGACAATCGTCTTGTCGGCATGAGCTCGAGCGATACCGTTGACGGTCTTAAGCATCACGGGCATGGTGTCGATATCTACGTTGGGCGTGTAATCGATAATTTGGCTGCGATACGCGGGGCCGGTCTGGTACTTGCCAAAGACCAGGCTCTTAACCTGATACTCCTCGTAGAAAGCGCGCGCCACCGAATACGCGTTGATGTCGCCGCCGAGCAGCACGGGGATAAACTCGCGCTCTATAAACTGCAATGCCATGGAAACTTCCTATCTAGAACTGCCCACACGACGGGCGGTCTTTGTGCAACTGATTTATTCTAGCGTGCCAAGCCGCCGGCACCCAAAGCTCCACCGTATCTATGGCAATCGGCGTAATTATCCAGCACGAAGGCGGCGATCACCGGTGTACGACAACGGGCAATGAACCCACCGTTGTTGTAGGATTCAACATGTTGCCCGCCCCGTCGAAAGGTACACTGTGCCCCAGGCTCATCCGATCAACAACCCCATCATTGACGCCGCAAAGCGCGAACTTGCGGATCGTGCCCAGACGGCAGCTCCCCTACGCACCGCAAACGATGCTTACAACGGGCCCGCCCGCATCGTCTCAATCAACACGTCGGAGCACAAAGGCACGCGTAAGTCACCCGTCGCTGACGGGCACGACACCGTCATCGAGCAGTTTGGCCTCGCCTCCGATGCGCACGCCGGGCATTGGCACCGTCAGGTCTCCTTTTTAGCTGCAGAGTCTATCCAGACGGCGCAGGCGCGCGGGCTCGATGTGCACGAGGGCGACTTTGGCGAGAACTTCACCACCCAGGGTATCAACCTGCTCTCACTCCCCTTGGGCACGCAGCTCAAGCTCGGTAGCGAAGTGCTCGTCGAAATCAGCCAGATCGGCAAAGTCTGCCACACACGCTGTGCCATCTACTATCTCGCCGGCGACTGCATCTTCCCCCACGAGGGCATTTTTGGCGTCGTGCTGCAGGGCGGAGAAGTCCATATCGGTGACGACATACAGGTGGTCAGGCTCGGCGACGGCACCTGTTCCTTCACTCCCACCGAGGCACTCAAAGAGGTGGAGCGGGCTCGCCGCGAAGGAACCCTGTAGTTGCAAAACCCCACGTTGAGGTAGCTTTTGCAGCCAAAAACCCTCACAAACAGGGTGCCGTAACGTTAAAGTTGAACTCTATGGTTTCTCAACAATTCACCATTCCCGCAGGTCAAGGCCAAAGCCTCAAGTTCAACTTGACCCTTTAGAACCTTTAAGGTTCAAGTAGAGGTCGAAAGCAGTAGTAGAATACACCTCGACCAATAACCTACGATTGATTGCAGAGGGACTGGATGCAGCATTCGAACCATCGCACCGCAGCGCTCATCGCGTCGAAGCCGGCTCGTATCATCACGAGCGCCGCGCTCGCCGTCGCGCTGACGGCCACGCCGATGCTCTCCCCCGTCGCGGCCTATGCCGCCTCGCAGGCAACGCAGGATCAGCTTTCCGCCGCCCAGAAAAAAATCGAGGACGCTACGAGCGCCTACAACGACGCCCGAACCAAGCTCGAGGATCTGCAAAAGCAGATCGACTCCAATGAGGCGAACATCGATAAGATTGAGGCCGAGCTACCCGAGCAGCAGGCCAAGGCAAGCTCCGCCATGCGCGATCTGTATAAGTACCAGAAGGGCACCAGCCCCATCGTGAGCTTCCTGGTGAACACGCAGAGCTTGGGTGACTTTATCACCACCTGCAAATACACCAACCAGATTACGAGCTCGAGCGTCGACGAGATCGAAGAGCTTAACAAGATGCAGACCGAGCTCGAGCAGAACAAGACTGAACTCGAGCAGGCCAAGTCTCAGCTCGAAGGCGAGCAAAAGAATGCCGAGGATGCACTGGCGCAGGCTCAGCAGCTCCGCAGCGAGGCGCAGGCAAAGGCCGAGCAGGAAAATGCTGCCGAGCTGGCAAAGCTCGAGGCCGACAAGGCCGCTGCCGCCGAGAAGATCTCGGGCGAGGGCGTAAGCGGCAACAACTCCAACAGCCAGGCCAACAACGCCAACACCACCATCGACACCACGGTGAACAGCTCGAATAGCGGTAACTCCGATTACGACTCGTTCATTAACGAGTGGACGAGCCGCATCGATAACTACCTTGCCGGCTCCCCCATGGCAGGCCAGGGCTACAACTTTGCCGTCGCCGCCTGGAATACCGGCGTCGATCCCCGTTGGTCCCCCGCCATCGCCTGCATCGAGAGCAGCAAGGGCCTCTATTGCGCCGGCTCCTATAACGCCTGGGGCTGGAGTGCCCGCGGCGGTGGTTGGCGTAGCTTTGGTAGCTGGAGCGAGGGCGTCTCCGCCCACGTTGCCTACCTGGGCGCCAACTATGGTTCCACGCTTACTCCGGCAGCCGCCAAGAAGTACTGCCCGCCCACGTGGCAGGACTGGTACAACAAGGTCGCCAATCAAATGAACCGTATTTAAGTGCAACTGCAAAGGGGCCCCAAACGGGGCCCCTTTTCGATTCTCTAGGAGACGATACCGGTCGCGTTGCCGATAACAACGACGACGCACATGACGGCAAACATAAACCCGAGCGCCTTGAACCATAGTTCGACAAAAGCACTCCCCCGATACCGACCGAGCACGGGAAAACGACGTCGAAGCCTACGCCGGTCGAGCATTCCGAATGTAATGAGCAACACCAGGCCATCGACCATAAAGAAATACTCAAGCGCCAAAAACCACGTTGGATAGTTTCGGTTTTCGCCCGTTGGCGTAAATACCGCAAAATGGCTGCCCATCAGCAGCAACAATGTTGTCGCATAGACGCATCCATTCCATATGCGCCCCACGGGCTCGGGGATACGCGAGAGCAGACGCACACATTTGGATGTCACGGGAGAGACGATCGAACGCCGGCTTGCAGAAGACGGAAGCGTGAGGGCAACCGGCTGCTGTACCCGCTGCACCTGTGGCACCGCGGCCCGGGGCACGCTGGCAGCAGAAAAGGTCACGGGCGACGGTGCAGGGAGACATAGCTCATATGCCGCACGCGCAGCATGCCCCAGTGCCTTTGCACTCGCAAAGCGCTTAGCGGGATCGAGCGCCATCGCCATGCAAATCACATCCGCCAGCGGAACGGGAATGCCATGCGCCTCGCATTGCTCGCGCATGTCACGCCCAGGCTTGGGGTCAGTTCCCGTCAGGCAAAAGAACAGCAGCGCGCCAAGCGCGTAAATATCGCTGCGGACGCTCGTTTGCCCAAACCCAAACTGCTCGGGCGGCGCATAGGAACGCGTGCCAAACTTGACGGTGTCGGCGTCGGCGCCATCGCGCCAAACGCGCGCAATTCCCAGGTCAATAATCACCAGCGAGGAAAAGGTCATGCCGGCATCGGTCGCGTATCTCACGCCCGATACGATGATGTTCGAGGGTTTAAGGTCGCGGTGGATTACCGGCATCCCCGGCTCCCCCGCAGCTGCAAAACCAGCATGCAGCTCGCCCACCGCTTCACACAGAACGGGATACAGCCCGCGGGCATAATCGGGCGTCGTCCCCAAGCGTCCCACCAGGGCCTCGAGTGTCTCGCCTTCGACATACTCCATCACCACGTCAAGCTCGTCGCCCACACGGCGGCAATCGACGATTCGGGGCAAGTGCTCAAAACGACGACCGGCGCGCTGGGCCGCAAACAGGCGCTCATATGCTCCGCCAATCTGCACCGAAGCATCGATGCGCTTGCGGACAAAGGGACCGAGAGACCCGCCGCCAGAGCCCTCAAAATAGACGAGTTCGGTCGTCTCGACATCCGAGCACTTGAGCACGCGCTCCACACGATAGCTGTCATCGCGGTCGAGCGACGCCAAATGCTCGACAAGTGAAGCAGTCAGCTCGTCATCGGAATATGTTGGGCTCTGAGTATCCATGGTGCCCATCATAACGCAGGGTGCGGACACCCCATGGTGTCCGCACCCCGATCGTTTGCATGGCTGCTCTGGTGACACCGCCGGCTCAGCCATCGACCACTAACTCACCGTTTCCTCGCCAAAGCGATATAGCTCTTCATTGACCTTTTGGAGGCTACAGCCACGGTCGATGCAAAAGATAATGATTGCATCGCGACGGTCCTTACAGTTGAGGACGCTCACTCCGGCAGCCGTCAGAGCGCGGTTGGTCTCCTTCATCGACAGCGCCATTGCAAAGGCAATCTGCAGCACCTTATTGCGGCTCGGATTGCGCGAACCGGTAAAGATCTGATAGCCAAAGGTCTCGTTGAGGTCGGCCATACGCACCACGCGCGAACGCTCGAGCCCCTTCTCTTGCAGCAACTGCTTTAAGTAGTCCGAAAGCGACGGGGCGGCAAAGTCGTGTTCTTTGATATAGCCATCGATGTTTGGCGCGTCGAGGAGTTCATTGAGTAACTCGTCCGTCAGCTTTTTATTGGGCATACGACCTCACCTCCCATACGGCGCAACGGTAGCGACATGTTAGGCCAGCACCCAGCTTGCAGCGGCAGACTTATCAAACACGTTGGCAAAATAGAGAGCCTTCTTGATGTCACCATCAAAGTAGATATTGCCCGCCACGGAGCCACCGGCGGCAAGGGTGCCAGACTGCAGCTCATCGGAGCCCTCGCTGTAGTAACCCTGATTCTGTTGAGCACCGTTGGCGTCCTCGCCCTTCCAGTCGTAGATATTGTAATCTGCGCCCTCATCGCCATTGTTGACGTACGTGACGTGAATACCCGTCATGGTCGAACCGTCATAATTTGTGAGACCGGGCTGGACGGAATCGACGACGACGGAAAGGCCAGCAGTCGTGGTCACCGTCGTGCCAACAGCCAGGTCAGTCGTCGGCTGTTCTTCCTTCTTCGTCTCTTCCTTCTTGTCGCCATCGCCAGCGTCCTCGGTGACGGTCGCCTTATCGCTACCGCAACCGGCAAGAAGACCGGCAGTCCCCAAGGCAACAGTGGCGAATGCGCCCAGTGCAGTGCGACGGCTCAGCAGCACATCGTTTTCGAGCTTTTTCATTATGCATCCTTCCTACGGTCCGGCTACCGCGCCGGCACACAGCACATCGTAGGAAGGATTAAACTTGAATTCATTAGCTGAGAGCTAAGGTTGCGGTAAACGGCCAATGCAGTTATCCAAACGCCGAGCAAACGCACTTTGCGCGACCGTCTGCTGGCAGTGCATCAACCCACCGTAACGGATTCCCCGGTAAAGGCACTGATCATCAACAGGACAAAGAACACCAGGTAGCTGACACTCAGCGGGTACGCAATAATCAGGAAGACGACCCAGCCGACATTGGTTTTACCGTCGGCACGGCGTTGCTCGCGATTGCGGCAGAGCCAAATCGTCACGCCAATAGCCACAATCAGCAGCACGAGCGCCGCCGCGGCAAGCCCGGCAAGCGCAAACATCAAGCCAACGCTCACGACGATGACCGGAATCAGCAGCAAGCCACACCCGCATCCACCCGGACTATACACGGCAGTCTGTCGGCGCTTCATCGTCACTCCAACCTCAACATCTTTGAACACTACAATGCGATAGCCTGCTGAACAGGAACGATCTTATCCAGTTCCGGTTCGATGCGCCTCTTCTCTGCCTCGAGGTCAAACGCCATCTGAGCGCGAAGCCAATAGCCATCCGTTAGGCCAAAGTAGCGGCAAAGGCGAAGATCGGTGTCAGCCGTAACACGACGCCTTCCCAAAATAATCTGCCCAATACGCTGTGCTGGAATCCCGGTCTCCTTAGCAAGGCGATATTGAGAAATGCCCATAGGAACAAGAAATTCCTCTTTGAGAAGTTCACCAGGAGTCACCGGCGACAGCAAATCGGGCGCGGTCTCATCACTTGTGATAATCGACGATTTCGACATTCCAAGCCATCCCCTGTCTCCACTCAAAACAGACCCGATAGCGCTCATTAACACGGATGCTATATTGACCAGCGCGATCGCCCTTCAACGCTTCAAGACGATTGCCTGGCGGAACGCGAAGATCATCAAGCGAAGCGCAGATCTGCAGTTGGCGAATCTTCCTCAAGGCGACCCGCTCAAAAGGAATGAACTTCCTAATCCGCACACCCATTGCGAAGCGTTCAGTGTCTTCATCTTTATATGATGCAATCATAGTATCGCCTTACGTTAATAACGTCAAACGTTTCTATAGACTTACATCTCTATTATACCGTACATCTGTTCGTATTTTCTAGAACAGGTATTCTTCGCCACTTAAGCAAGCACAAGCAATCGTTTGTAGACATCGAGGCCTTTGAGCAGGATTTCCTCGTCAAAGAGCATGGTATCGGTATGCAGGGCGCTTGTGGCATAGGCGGGACAGCCATCCGAATCGCTCGGGTTTTCTTGTCCCTCTGGCACGCCCGTGCCCAGCAAGAAGAACACGCCCGGCAGACGGCGCTGATAGAACGCAAAATCCTCGGCGATTAGCAGCGGCTCGTCTACAAGTTGCAGCTCGGACAAGGCAGGCGCAATGCAGGCAAACAGCTCGGGGTCGTTATCGACTGGCGGATAGCCCTCGGCAAAGTCGAGATCGTACGTACAGCCTGTTGCGGCGCAGGCCTCGTCCAACACGCGGCGCACGCCCTCGCGCGCTCGGTCGAACATATCGTCCGTAAACACGCGCAAGCTGCCCGCAACATGGGCCTCCCCCGCCACCGCGTTGCAGACGGTGCCGGCCTGCAGCAGGCCAAACTTACCAATGCAAGGCTCGTCGGCACCCAACTCGTCCATGAGCTCGCGCACGGTAACCAAGAACTTGGCAGCCGCCAATGCCGCATCGTGCGATTCGCCAACGGGAACGCCGTAGGTCTTGGCGATATGGATGCTCGTCCCATGAATGTGCACATGTGTCTCGCTCGAACGCGCCAGCAGCGGACCGGAACAACTCGCCAGCGTACCGGCAGGAAGATCGGGCCACACATGGAAGCCAAAGATGCGGTCAACCCCATAGCGCTCGAACACGCCGCTCTCGCACACCGTCTTGGCGCCACCGGTCGTTTCCTCGGCAGGCTGGAACACGAAGAGCACGTTGCGCTTGATGGCGCCCGGCTGCTCACGAATCGTGCGGTCGACAAAAGTCGCCGCCGCGAGCGCCATGGCCATGTGACCGTCGTGACCGCACGCATGCATCTTACCGGGATGCGTCGAGGCAAAATCAGCTCCCGTCGCCTCCGCGATGGGCAGGGCGTCCATGTCGGCGCGAATCACCGTGGCATGCGTAGCGCCCACACCGGCATCGAAGAAGGCACAAACGCAGCTGGGACACGGATGGGTCACCTCGCAAGCGAGCGGCGCCAACACGCCCTCGATATAGGCGATAGTCTGCGGAAGATCGAAGTCGAGCTCCGGAATGCGATGGAGATCGCGCCGATAGCGACGGAGTTCTTGGAGCTCGGTCATAAAGGTTCCTTTCATAGGTGCGCGCCAGTTGCCATCTTATTGTGCCGCAAGATTGCCGCACCCTTATTTCCAGCATATCCCTGCATTTTTTAAACGTTATATACGAATACTCTTGTTTGGTAAAGTGCAACGTGGTAGGGTCGTTACCACTTGATAGAGGCGCGGGCACGAAGAACCGCGGGCGAGCCGGCAGGCTTTGACCCCGTGGGGAGGCGAAACCCGCCGAACTGGGTTTTTCGGGCACGAACAACCTGGTGGGCCTGCGGGAAACACCCGCAGGACTGTCTGCAGCAATGCGGGAGCGCTATCCGGACATTGGGTCCACACTATGCGGATTCGATGCGCCGATGGCGCCGTCTGGATAGCGAGGTTTACGGGACATGGCATTGACCCCCAACGAGGCGTATGCGGCCAAGCAGCCGTTTGTGGACAAGGAGACGCTCGAGCATATCGTCGAGCAGTTCCCCACGCCGTTTCATCTATACGACGAAGCGGGCATCCGCCGCAACATGCAAGAGGTGCGCGACGCCTTTGCGTGGAACCCGGGCTTTAAGGAATACTTTGCCGTCAAGGCTAATCCCAACCCGGCGCTCATCTCCATTCTCAACGAATACGGCTGCGGCTGCGATTGCTCGAGTTATACCGAGCTCATGATTGCCCGCTCACTGGGTATCACCGGCCACGACATCATGTTCTCGTCCAACGACACGCCGGCGGCGGATTTTGAGCTCGCCGACAAGCTGGGCGCCATCGTCAACTTTGACGACATCAGCCATATCGAGTTCTTTGAGCGCGTCGCGGGCCCCATCCCCAAGACGGTCAGCTGCCGTTTTAACCCGGGCGGCCTGTTCCAGCTCTCCAACGGCATTATGGACAACCCCGGCGACTCCAAATACGGCATGACCACAGAGCAGCTCTTCGAGGCCTTCCGCACGCTCAAGGCCAAGGGCGCCGAGGACTTTGGCATCCACGCATTCCTTGCCAGCAACACCGTCACCAACGACTACTACCCCAAGCTCGCGCGCATCCTCTTTGAGCTTGCCGTGCGCCTGGAGCGCGAGACCGGCGCACATATCGCCTTCATCAATCTGTCCGGCGGTGTGGGTATCCCCTACCTGCCCGAGCAGCAGGCTAACGACATCCACGCCATCGGCGAGGGCGTACACGCAGCCTACGACGAGATTCTGGTCCCCGCCGGCATGGGCGATGTGGCGATCTGCACCGAGATGGGTCGCTTTATGATGGGCCCCTACGGATGCCTGGTCACCAAGGCCATCCACGAAAAGCAGATCTACAAGGACTATATCGGTGTCGACGCAAGCGCCGTCGATCTGATCCGCCCTGCCATGTATGGCGCTTACCACCACATTACGGTGATTGGCCAGCCGGGTGGCGACGACAAGACCACAGCGCCCGTCACGGACACCTACGACATCACGGGCAATCTGTGCGAGAACAACGACAAGTTCGCCATCGATCGCAAGCTGCCGCATATCGACATGGGCGACCTGCTTGTGATCCACGATACCGGCGCGCACGGCTACTCCATGGGCTACAACTACAACGGACGTCTGCGCTCCGCCGAGGTCCTGCTGCGCCCCGATGGCTCGGCCGACCTCATCCGCCGTGCCGAGCGCCCGGGCGATTACTTTGCCACGCTCGACGTGCTGCCGAGCGGCCGAGAGCTGCTGGCCAAGTCGCGCGCCGAAAGTGCCCGCCGTCGCGCCCAAGACGAGCGCCTGGCCGTCGCCGCCCAATGGAACAAACGCATCCAGATCGCGGAAGCGAAGGAGAAGAACATGGACATCCGCAATCTCGAGGGCTCAATCGTCGCCCTTGTTACGCCATTTAAAAAGGACGGCAGTGTCGACTTTGACGCACTCGAGCGCCTTATCGATTTCCACCTGCAAAACGGCACCGACGCCATCCTCACCCTGGGCACCACCGGCGAGAGTGCCACGATGACCGATGACGAGGACAACTCCGTTGTCGCCGCCGTGGTCAAGCAGGTTGCAGGACGCGTCCCCGTCATCGCCGGCTCGGGCTCCAACTCCACGCAAACCATGCTCACCAAGTCGCTCACCTACCAGGGCTTGGGCGCCGATGGCCTGCTGCTCATTACCCCCTACTACAACAAGTCCAATGAAGAGGGTATCTATCAGCACTTTAAGACCGTCGCCGACGCCGTGGACATCCCCTGCATCCTGTACAACATCCCCGGCCGCTGCGGCTGCGGCATCAGCGAGCGCAACGTAGAGCGCTTGGCCGCGCACCCCAACATCATGGGTATTAAGGAAGCCTCGGGCAACGTCGCCTACGCAGCCAAGATCGCTCACCTGCTGTCCGACGACTTCCGCATGTATTCGGGCGAGGATGCGCTCACCGTACCTCTCATGAGCCTGGGCGCCTCGGGTGCCATCAGCGTGTGGGCCGACGTTCAGCCGCAGCTCGTGCATGACATGTGCCGCGCCTATCTGGACGGTGACGTGGCACGTGCCCGCGATATTCAAATTGCCGGCCAGCCGCTCATCAACGCCCTCTTTAGTGAGGTCAACCCCATCCCCGTTAAAGAAGCGCTCGCTCAGATGGGTATGATCGAAGCCAACTACCGCATGCCGCTTTGCCCCATGGCCGATAACACGCGTGCCGCACTTACCGATGCTCTGAAGGGAGCTGGTCTGCTTGATTAAGACCGTCATTATGGGAACGGGCCGCATGGGCTCGCTCATCCGCACCACCGCCGAGGGCGTTGTCGACGCCGCCGGTCAGCCCGTTTTTGATATCGTCGCCCAGATCGGTTTTGATCTGTCCGAGCTCGAGGACGCCCCGGCAGCCGACGTCATCATCGACTTCTCGAACGTCGTGACCTTCGATGCCGTCGTCGCCTATGTCGAGCGCACGGGCGCCGCGTTGGTCTCGGGCACCACGGGCTACACACCCGATCAGATGGACCGCCTGCGCGAGCTGGGTCAGAACGCCCGCGTCATGCACTCGGGCAACTACTCTATCGGCATCGCCGCCCTGCGCCATCTGGTTGCCCAGGCCACGCGCGAACTGCCCGGCTTTGACTGCGAGATCGTCGAGACGCACCACAACCAAAAGGTTGACGCCCCGAGCGGCACAGCCAAGCTACTGCTCGACGCCATCGTCGAAGCTGAGCCCGAGGCAGGCTACCACCCCGTCTATGGCCGCGAGGGCATGTGCGGCGCGCGTGACCCCAAGGAGATCGGTATGCACTCGCTGCGCGGCGGCACCGTCGCCGGCGTGCACGAGGTGAGTTTCTTTGGCCAGGACGAGGAGGTCACACTCACCCACCGTGCCACGAGCCGTCAGATCTTTGTCAACGGCGCCTTGGCAGCCGCGCAGAAGCTCGTCACCCGCGAACCCGGCTTCTATACGTTCGACCAGGTCATGTTTGCCTAACCAGGTATCAACCGAATCCACCCAAAGGAGAGATAGCAAATGAGCAACGCAGCCGAGATGGATGCACAGGAGATTATCAACTACATCGCCACCGCGCCCAAAAAGACGCCTGTCAAGCTGTACGTGCGCGAAAAGCCCGGCATGAAGGTCCAGTGGGGCAATGCACACGTCTACGGCGGTCGTCGTGGCAAGACCGTCTTTGGCGACTGGGATGAGCTCAAAGCCATCCTCGATGCCAATGCCGACTCCATCGACTACTACGACGTCGAGAATGACTGCCGCAACTCCGCCGTCCCCATGCTCGACCTTAAGGGCATCAACGCCCGCATCGAGCCGGGCGCGATCATCCGCGACCGCGTCGAGATCGGCGACCGTGCCGTCATCATGATGGGCGCCATCATCAACATCGGCTCCGTTATCGGCGAGGGTTCCATGATCGATATGGGCGCCGTCCTGGGCGGCCGCGCAACCGTGGGCAAGAACTGCCACATCGGCGCCGGCACCGTACTGGCAGGCGTCGTTGAGCCCGCGAGCGCCACGCCCGTCATCATCGAGGACGATGTCATGATTGGCGCCAACGCCGTGGTTCTGGAGGGCGTACGCGTGGGCAAGGGCGCCGTCGTGGCTGCCGGTGCCGTGTGCGTCGAGGACGTCCCCGCCGGCGCCGTCGTGGCCGGCGTTCCTGCCCGCGTCATCAAGATGCGCGACGCCCAGACCGACAGCAAGACCGGCCTCGAAGAGGGCTTACGTCAACTTTAATAGTTACGCGGTTTTGACAAACCGCGTAACAGATTGCCGCTCTGGTTCGTTTTCGCTGACGCGTGCTCAACCTGCGGGGTAATGTCAGCGACCAAGCCGAAAACAAAAAGGCCGAAGTCCCGAAGGGTTTCGGCCTTTGTTTTCCGCAGCGTCCAAGCGCAGTTTATCGGTTCTCGATGCTGCCGATGTTTTTGAGCTCGATGGAGATGAGGCCGTTGGGCTCGTTGACAAACTCGATGTACTCGGAGTTCGAACCCATCTCGGCCGGGAAGCTGATCTCGATACCCGTGTCGGTACGGATCTTATGATTGCGCACCGCCGCGCGTTCGACCTGCTTGCGCTCCACGGGCACACGCTCAGGCACTTTCTCCTCGGTCAGTGCCGCGCGCACGCTCTCCTTGATAACCGGTTCGTCCTCAAAGACCTCGTCGACGATATCCCAAGGCGGCAGCTCCTCGTCATCCTCAACCTTCTCGGCAACGGCAGCCTTAACCTTAGCGAGCGCTACAGCTGTGTTGGCACCGTGCTCCTCGGCGACTTCCTCGACCACACGCGTCACGGTGTCGATGACCTCCTTGCCCGATACGCCCGTGTCGCACTGCAGCAGGCCATCAGGGATAAGCATACGGTCCTCGCCGGCAATCTTGCGCTTCTTGTCCACGTAGCCGATCTCCATGGTACTCGCGCGCACGATGGCATAGCTTGGCACCTTTTGCGAGGGGTTCGGCAGAATGGCGTAGTGGCGCGCAATATCGTTGCGCACCTCCCCCTCCTCGCGGCCCACTTCGTGCATAAAAGCCTGCTTGGAGCCCAGCAGCATCACGGCAAACCAGCGAGCATCCTCATCGTCGTCAAAATCGGCCACGAGCACGTCGGTGGACTCGGCTTTCTCGGCTTTGTTGAGCTCGGAGGAAATAAACTCCGCAATCTGCTGTGACAGGTCCACGAACTCGCGCTCGCCAAAGAAATAGCCCTTGAGCTCGCCGCCAAACGCAGAGTTCTCGGCAAACGTGGCGCGTTTATTGCCGGCCGAGGTACGTGCGCGGCGCAGATGCGTGGTCACGAAGTTGCGCACGGTACGGCTCTCGATATCGAGCTCGCGTTGGCTCATGACGTTGACGGCAGAGTCAAAGTCCAGGATATGCAGAATCGCGTGATTGATTTTCATATACGGCATTCCGTTCTAGATTGATTTCGGCACGAATCAGTATAGCGGTCGAGCCCGCCCCAGGCGCATCGAAGATTGGCGCATCGGGGACAGGTTGCTTTGTATCAATGGCTAGCGCAGGAGCTCGGACTGCCAAGCCTCGAGCTGTTCTGCCAAACTCTTGCCGGCAGCGGGCACGTCGATCTGGGGTCGTTTGGGCAACAGTGCGCATTTAAGGATTGCCACGATGGTCTGCGAGACAAAGCGTCGTGTATCCTTGTCAAAGCCTTGCGCAGCCTGGAGCATCACGGGCAGGCTCTCGCGCAGATTCCCAGCGATATCCGCAAACCGCTCAGCACCCGTAGCCTCAAACACGGAGAACAACGCATCTACAAAACGCTCGCGTTCGCTAGGCGACACTGCAAGCAGCATCTCGCGAATGGAACCATCAACGTATCGAGCACCGGCGGACAGGCGCTCACAGTACACGAAGTCGTGACCATCAACCACCCAGCTAAAGGGATTGTGCTGCAGCAGGCTGAACTCGGTGCTCTCAACGATGGCATAGTCCTCCTGTGTCTCGAGCATCATGCCAAAGATCGACGATCGAGGTAGCGTCTTGTCGATTCGACCGGAAAGATCGGCAAAGGCGTTGCCGTTCAGAAACTCCTCGACGAAGCCCGGACCATCATGGGAATACGCCCGTTCGATTCGCTCACGGGCGACATCGGAGCACATCGCCGCACCG
>DBFBEA010000078.1:0-3342 GCA_048248475.1 Collinsella sp.
GCGCGGGTCAGCGTGTAGTTGAGGTGCAGCGGGCCAGACTGGTTCATGGTAATGAACGGCAGGTTAATGGTGGACTGCTGCGCCGCGGAGAGCTCCTTCTTGGCGTTCTCGGCAGCCTCCTTCAGACGCTGCAGGGCCATGGGGTCCTGACGCAGATCGACGCCGTTCTCCTGCTGGAACTTGTCAGCCATCCAGTCGATGACGCGCTGATCCCAGTCGTCGCCGCCCAGGTGGTTGTCGCCCGAAGTGGACAGAACCTCAAACACGCCGTCGGCGAGGTCGAGGATGGAGACGTCGAAGGTGCCGCCACCCAGGTCGAAGACCAAGATGCGCTGGTCGGTGCCCTGCTTATCCAGGCCATAGGCCAGGGCAGCAGCGGTCGGCTCGTTGACGATACGCTTGACGTTGAGGCCGGCGATCTTACCGGCATCCTTGGTGGCCTGACGCTGGGCGTCGTTGAAGTAGGCCGGGACGGTGATGACGGCGTCGGTGACGGTCTCGCCCAGATACTTCTCGGCGTCGGCCTTCATCTTGGCGAGCACCATGGCACTCACCTGCTCGGCGGTGTAATCCTTGCCCTCGATGTCGACGACGGCACGGCCGCCCTGGCCCTCCTTGACCTCGTACGGCACGGTCTTGATCTCGGAGGTGCACTCGGAGTACTTGCGGCCCATGAAGCGCTTGATGGAAAACACGGTGTTCTTGGGGTTGGTGACAGCCTGGTTCTTAGCGGCCTTGCCCACAACGCGGTCGCCGTCAGCACGGAAGCCGACAACGGACGGGGTGGTGCGGTCGCCCTCGGCGTTCACGATAATGGTCGGAGAACCGCCCTCGAGAACGGCCATAGCGGAGTTAGTAGTACCAAGGTCGATACCAAGAATCTTACTCATTAGAAATTCCCTCTCTCTTTTGCGTTCGCGCCGCCTCGACGGTCTGTCGCGCGGCGCTTCGGCTTGTCTTTCAGGATGTAGTGTATCCCCTTATGGGCCGGAATATACAAAATCTAAGTCAATTCATATAAGATTTCTTATTGCCGAGAGTTTAGGTTCTTAAATGCGCAGGTAGATGCGCTGATTGAGTTCTGGTCAAATCTATTGAGATCTATGTAGAGATGGCTGAGGTTTGGGTCCGGAGCCGCACGGAGCGGTCTTGGGGCAACCCCGAGGAAAGCGCGACCCGTTTTGAGCGTCGATTCCGGGATGCATCTTCCGCTTGAAGGCTCAGCCGGAAAGCACGACCCGTTTTGAGCGCATGTTCCGGGATGCTGTTTCCCATGGAGCTCCGACCGAAAAGCGCGTCCCAGTCTAAGCTCGAATTCCGGGATGCAGTTTCCGATTGAGCGCTCAATCGCCCAATATTTCAAGTCACCTTTAGCTAACATTTGCGCAGCTCATCTGCCTCACCTGCATGTTTTTTAGTAAGCCGTGGCATACTCGGCGAACGGTATGAAGATGCCGGCCAGAGGGTATTGCAAACGGTCGCTCCCGTGGTATGTTTTTGCCCGAATCAAACCGGCGCGCATCGTCTGTAGCGTCGGTCAACAGAGAGGAAACTACCATGGCTCATCCCGTAATTGATGCCGACGAGTGCATCGCTTGTGGCGTTTGCGTCGACTCCTGCCCCGCTGGCGTTCTGGAGCTCCAGGACGTCGCTACCGTCGCCGACGAGGACTCCTGCGTCGCCTGTGGCGCTTGCCAGGACGCTTGCCCCGCTGGCGCGATCACCGAGATCGTCGAGGAGTAACAACTCCCCCACCTGCACACTCAAAAGTACACCGTGCACAAAAAAGGAGGCCTCCGCATCGCCGCGGAGGCCTCCTTTTGCATGTGTGGGCAGCTAATTTGGAGCGGGACCCTTGGCAGTTGCGGTGGAATAGTTCCTGTTTTATGGCTTAGATGCCGATTTTAGGAACTATTTCACCGCAACTTATAGATGCAGCGTCGGCTACGAGAGATCATCCTCGTAGGGCATTAAATCGGCAAGGTAGCCTTTCTCCTTGAGCATCGCCTCGATCTCGTCGAGGGTCTGTTCGTCCTCCGCCGCAATGCGATGGAAGTGATAGCCGCTCGTCACCGTTAGCAGCGGAAAGCTCTTGCCGCTCTCGATATCGCGCAGATAGCGCTCGACATCGCGGCGATTGCGGATGTCCAGATCAGCCGTGATCTTACCGTATACGCGGTGATTGACGATCACATTGAGCACGGAGCCGCCGGCGTCGACGATACTCGTGAGCTCATCGCCCGCCTGCTCCACGCTGTGGCGAACCTTGACCAAGCGCGTGGGCACGGCGGGGCTGCTGGGGGCCTCCTGCAGCACATAACCACGGTTGGTCGCCACGATATCGTGCCCGTCGGCGCGCAACAGAGCGATGTCTTGCACGACAATCTGGCGGCTCACACCCACCTCGCGGGCAAGTGCGCTGCCCGAAACGGGTCCCTTGGCTCCCTCGAGCACGGCCATGATGGCACGACGACGCTCGCGGGCGTCCATTATTTACCGTCCAACAGACGCAGGTGCTTGAGCGAGAGGTCGAGAATCGGCGCAGAGTGAGTCAGCGCCCCCGAGCTAATAAAGTCAACGCCCAGGTCGGCGAGCGCGCGGATATTGCTGGCGTCCACGTTGCCCGAGCACTCGGTCTTGGCGCGGCCGGCGATAAGCTCAATCGCGGCAGCCATATCGTCGTGGGTCATGTTGTCGAACATGATGATGTCGGCGCCGGCCTCCACAGCCTCGCGCACCATGTCCAGGTTCTCGCACTCAATCTCGACCGTCGTGGTAAACGACGCATGGGCGCGCGCCATCTCGATCGCGCGCGCCACGCCACCGGCGGCATCGATGTGGTTGTCCTTGAGCATGACGGCCGTCGACAGGTTGTAGCGGTGATTGCTGCCGCCGCCGATCTCGACCGCCGCCTTCTCAAACACGCGCATACCCGGCGTGGTCTTGCGCGTGTCGACGAGCACGGTCTTGGTGCCCTCGAGCGCTGCAGCCATCTGGTGCGTATAGGTAGCGATGCCGCTCATGCGCTGCAGGTAGTTGAGTGCCACGCGCTCGCCCGAAAGCAGCACGCGCGCGTCGCCGCGCACTTGGCCCACGTGGTCGCCGGCGTGCACCTCATCGCCATCGGCAACATCAAACAGCACCGAGCTCTGCGTATCCAGCAACTCAAAGGTGCGGGCAAACACATCCAAGCCGGCGATGATGCCGTCGGCCTTGGCGATAAGCTCCACCGTGGCGGGACGCGCCGTGGGGCACACGCTCGCCGTGCTCACGTCCTCAAAGGTAATGTCCTCGCGCAGGGCCTGCAGAATCAGATCATCGACGACGAGCTTCATGGTAATG
>DBFBEA010000079.1:0-3008 GCA_048248475.1 Collinsella sp.
TCTCGCTGGTATTCAGCTACATGCTGATAGGGCGGTATCTCAAAGACCCTGCCACCGAGCGATTCGATCTCGTCACGGGGAACAAGCGTCGAATCGGAATCAACAAGAAAGTCAAACTGCACTTTACCGCGATCGATGTGATGATAGTAATTCATAACGACAGCTTCGACGCCGCCGCCAACCATCTTGCCAACAACCTGAGCCACCCTAACCGGTTCAGTCATTTAGCAAGCACCTCCACCGGTAAAGACCTCAACGACCGTGAGGAGAACGATCTTTAAATCGGTGACCACGCCGCGCTTGGCGATGTACTCGAGGTCGCGGCGGACCATGCCGTCGAAGTCGGTGTCGTTGCGGTCTGTGACCTGCCACCAGCCGGTAATACCTGGTTTAACGGCCAAACGCTGCAGGTCGTACTCGGTGTACTGAGCCACCTCGTTCGGCAGCGGCGGGCGCGGGCCGACGACGGACATCTGGCCCAGGAACACGTTTAGGAACTGCGGGAACTCGTCGATGGAGTGCTTGCGGATGAACCTGCCGATCCTGGTGACGCGCGGGTCGTCCCTCATCTTGAACATGGCGCCGGCGATCTCGTTCTGTTCCTTGAGCTCGGCGAGGCGCTCGTCGGCGTCCTTGTACATGCTGCGGAACTTCCACATGCGGAAGGTGGACAGGCTGCCGTCGAGGTGGGTCTGGCCCACGCGGATCTGGCTGTAGAAGGGGCTGCCCTCGCTCTCCAACCGAATGGCCGCGGCGAGAATTAGACTCGGGATCGCGATGGCGACGAGCACGACACCGCTGAAAACGATGTCGAACGCGCGTTTTACGGCCCTATAGGCAAGGCGCGAGCGGTCCCAGTCCATGATGGATTGCATGGCCTTGTAGCGGCCGGCGCTCTCGCGTCGGCCCATGGCCTGAGCAATCAGCGCCGCCCCCGCAGGCGCATTACTCTCTGTTACTTCTTTAGCAGTCACAGTCAAACTTACGTCCCCGTTCCCCAGGGATCCCCCAATCGGTAAATTCAAAAATGCGAACGATTAGCTGGTGCAACGTCTCCCTTACGTTTTGCTGGGCACGTCTAACGGAAGCAGCTCCCTAAATGTGGAGTCACCCTCGCCCACGTCTACCAGGCACCAGCGTTTATGACGGTCTATCTTCTTTACACGGGCCTCTTGCCCCACCAAGGGCCCCTGTTCTATGTGCAACACGCCGTCTTCTATGCGCGCGACGCTGTTGCGCACCACGCCGTCGTCGTCCAGAACGCTGCGGTACCAGTCCTGTGCGTCGTCCGGCATGGGCATGTACGCCCGCTCCCTACTGCCAGCGATACGGCAGCCAAAGCTCAACTGGGCCAAAGCCTTGTCGAGCATGGCGACATCGCGCGTGGCGACGAAGAAGTATTCCTTGTACATGGGTTTGGTTTGAAGCGACCAGGCGCCGTCCCGCTTAAACCAAAACTCCTTTTGCATCACAAAAGCGTCCTGCATCAGGTTGTGCGGGATAATGCGGCGAACCTTTTCGCAGGTCTCGCGCTCTTTTCCATGGGGAGTGTGGACCAGATACCAGCGGACGCGGCCATGCTGGCTGTTGGTAGTGGCGCCGTTAAATGCGCCCGGCAGCTGCTCTTGGCGCCGTGCCGTCTGTTCCATGTTCTCGCCCCCTCTTTTGGCTTTGCGACGCACGCAAATGCAGGGGCGTTTAGAACAGGCTTCTCGCTCGCAGCTAGGCGCAGTCGCAAAAGTACAGGTTTTTGTATCCTTCGCTAAACGACATTATACGAGCAATTAATCAGCGTTTGCCCAGATTACGCAAAATGTACTGCTAGTAGGTACATCTCCATACCCCTCTATAAAAACCTGTACCTTTTTGTGCAACAAAAAAAGCCGCTCAACCAGCGGCTTTTCTTATTTGGGCATGAAAAAAGGCGACCGACCTATGCGGACGGTCGCCTTTGTTAATTGTTGTGAAGCTTGCCTTAAGCGCGAGTCTTGATCTCCTCGAGCACCTTCGCAACAAACTCGTCAACGCTCATCTGAACGGTCTCGTTGGAGCGATCGCGGACGGAGATGTTGCCGGCCTCGACCTCTTTCTCGCCCAGGATGAGCATGTAGGGCACGCGGTCGATGCTGCGGGCCTCGCGGATCTTGTAGCCGATCTTCTCGTCGCGGTCGTCGCAGACCACGCGAATGCCGGCCTCCTCCAGCTTGGCGCACACCTCGTGCGCGTAGTCGCGGCTCTTCTCGGAAACCGGAAGTGCCTTGACCTGCACGGGAGCCAACCAGGTGGGGAACTTGCCCGCAAAGTGCTCAATCAGAATGCCGATAAAGCGCTCGATGGAGCCAAAGCATACGCGGTGCAGCATGATGGGGCGCTTCTTGGTGCCGTCGGCGTCCACGTACTCCAGATCAAAGTTGAGCGGCATCTGGAAGTCGAGCTGAACGGTACCGCACTGCCAAGTACGGCCGAGCGAGTCCTCCAGGTGGAAGTCGATCTTGGGGCCGTAGAAGGCGCCGTCGCCCTCGTTGACCTCGTAGTCCATGCCCAGCTTCTCCAGAGCAGTGCGCAGACCCTCCTCGGCGCGCGCCCAGTCCTCGTCCGAACCCATGGAGTCCTCGGGGCGGGTGGAAAGCTCAACGTGGTACTTAAAGCCAAACTTCTGGTACACGGAGTCGATGAGGTTGACCACGCCCACGATCTCGTTGGTCAGCTGGTCGGGACGCACAAACAGGTGGGCGTCGTCCTGGTTAAAGCAGCGCACGCGGAACAGGCCGTGCAGGGCGCCGCGTAGCTCGTGACGGTGCACCAGGCCAATCTCGCCGGCGCGAATGGGCAGCTCACGATAGGAGTGCGGCTTGGAGGCGTACACAAGCACGCCGCCCGGGCAGTTCATGGGCTTAATGCAGTACTCTTCGTCGTCGATGACGGTGGAGTACATGTTGTCCTTGTAGTGGTCCCAGTGGCCCGAGGTCTTCCACAGCTGCTTGTTCATGATGAGCGGCGTGGAGATC
>DBFBEA010000080.1:0-38819 GCA_048248475.1 Collinsella sp.
AAGACGTCCAAGGAAATCTTGCAGCTCATGGAGGATGTCAACCGCACCTACGGCTGCACCATCATCATTGTCACCCACAATGCCGCCATCGCGCGCATGGCCAATCGCGTGCTGCGCCTGCGCGACGGGCGCATCGTCGAGGATGAGCTCAACGAGTCGCCCGTCGCAGCCGCCGAGCTCGATTGGTAGGCGGCGCCATGACACCTCTCGCAAAACGTCTCCCGCGCGAGCTGCGCTGCAATATCGGTAAGTACCTGGGCATCTTTTTGCTTATGTGCGGAAGCATTGCCCTTACATCGGGCTTTTTGCTTGCGGCGCATTCCATCGGCTGCCTTATCGACGACATGCGCGATGCGTACACGATTGAGGACGGCCGCGTGACCACCTCCTTCGAGGCCACCAAAGACCAGCTCAAGGCAGCCGAGGACGCGACAGACGACGTCGGCGGCGTCACGCTCTACAAGAATTTCTCCATCGACGCCATCAGCAAAAAGGTGTCCGGCGACGACGGCACCAAGCGCACGCTGCGCACCTATGCGCACCGCGCTAAGGTGGACATTGCGTCCTACTGTGAGGGCAAGGAACCCAAGGCGGATGACGAGGTGGCCATCGACCGTGTCTTTGCCACCAATAACAACCTGTCCGTGGGCGATAAAGTCGAGCTCGAGGGTCGCACCTACACCATTTGCGGCATCATGACCCAGCCCGATAGTCAGGCGCTGTTCCTCAACAATTCGGACTTTACGGTGAACACCATCACGTACGGCGTGGCCGAGGTCACCGATGGCGGCTTTGCCGCGCTCGAAGATGCCGGCGGCGCACCCGCCTACACCTACTCCTTCACCTTTACCGATCGCGACCTCCCCACCGCGGACCGCATCGACGCCGAGCAAGATATGGTCGAGGCACTGACCGACGCCGATGCGCGCGTGGACGATCTGACCGACGCCGATTCCAATCAGGGCATTGGCTATGCGCGCGATGACGTGGACGGCGACTCCATGATGTGGATGACGCTGCTCGACATCATCATCGTGATCATGGCGTTCGTCTTTGTGGTCCTTACCGACGCCACCATCGAGGAGGAGAGCGCCATCATCGGCACGCTGCTCGCCAGCGGTTATCGCCGTCGCGAGATCGTGCTGCACTACCTGGCACTTCCCGCCATCGTGGGCGTGGTCGCGGCGCTTTTGGGCACTGCGCTCGGCGTTGTGTTCTTTACCGAGCCCATGCGCAGCCTCTATTACGGTTCGTACAGCCTGCCGCCCTTCCAGGTGTACTGGAGCTGGGAGATCTTTGTGAAGTGCGCCGTGGTTCCCGCCGCCGCGCTCATCATCATCACGCTGGTGGGCCTGCTTCGCAAAATGGGCAAGACGCCGTTGCAGTTCCTTCGTCACGAGGCGAGCGGCAAATCGGGCACCAAGCGCGGTATGCAACTGCCGGAGCGCATGGGTTTTGTTTCCCGCTTCCGCCTGCGTATCTTTCTGCGCAACCTGGGCAACTTTGCCACGCTCTTTGTGGGCATTGCGTTTGCCTCGCTGCTGCTGCTCTTTGGCCTGGCGATTCTGCCCACGATGACGCACTACGCGGACAACCTCGAGACAAGCCTGGTCGCCGAGCACCAGTACACGCTCAAGGCGCCGCTGGAACTCGAGGGCACCGCCGAGGAGCGCGAGCAGTGGTCGGCGCTCGAGCGCCTGCAGTCGGTGGACGGCGCGCTGCTTTCCGCCGCCCAGGATGCCGATGACGAGCTTGACGACGCGGCCGATGCAGCGCAGGCGGCAGCCGATGCCGCGACCGCATCTCCGTCTGCCGAGAGCCTGGCCGCGGCGCAGGACGCGCTCGCCAAGGTCCAGGACAAGAAGGATGCGCTTTATGCGCGCCTCGATGACCTTGCCGATGCCCTCGGCTGCGACCGCGACGAGGCTATCGACCTGATCGACAAGGCCTCTAAGATCGACACTGACAACGATGATATCCACCCGGTCAATACGACCGACAACGGCGCGGGCGCAATCGCGCAGGCCGAGAAATATGCCGTTTACCAGCTGCAATACAACCGCGGCGATGGAAATGGGCAGGAGACGATTTCCGTCTACGGCATCTCGTCCGATTCGCGCTATTGGAAAGACCTCAACGTTGGTGATGGGCGCGTCGTCTTTGGCGGTGGCCTGCTCGACAAGTTTGGCTGGAGCAAGGGTCAGAAGGTTAAGCTTCGCGACAAGTACGAGGGCGAGAATTATTCCTTTGAGTACGTGGGCAAGGACTGTGCCTGGGGCTCCAAGTCGGACATGAATATCTATATGAGTATCGACGACTTTAACGAACTGTTCGGCAACGACGCCGCCTACTTTAACGGCTATGTGAGCGACGAGAAGCTCGACCTCGATGCTCGTTACTTTGCCGGCGATACCACGCCCGACGACATGCGGGCCGTGGGCGACCAGTTCATCGGCATGATGAGCAAAATGATCGGAATGATGATCGGGCTCGCGGTGTTTATCTTCCTGCTGTTTATGTACCTGCTGACCAAGGCGGTGATCGACCACAGCGCCCGTTCGATCAGCTACATGAAAGTCTTTGGCTATCGCGATAGCGAGATCTCGCATCTGTACATCCGCTCGATCACGCTGTGCGTGGCGGCGTCGCTCGTGCTGAGCCTGCCGGTCATTATTGGCTCGCTCACGGCCATCTTCCGCTCGATGCTGCTCGCCTACAACGGCAATATCGAGATCTATGTGCCCGCTTGGTCCATGGCTGCGTGCACAGGAATCGGCTTTGTGACCTACCTGGTCGTGGCGCTGCTGCACACGCGCTCCATCAAGCGAGTCAGCCTGGCCGAAGCCCTCAAAGTCCAAGAGTAGTCGTTTAAGAACGTTCCCAATGACTAGGTTCCGTACTTGACTTTAACTCTGCTTTAACTGGTACCATCCTCTATGTCTGTAACGCCATATAGACCGAGGGGATAGATCTATGACCGCAACTGCACCCGCAGCACCCGCTAAGGTGTACTTCACCAACCTGCGCACGCATGCTCGCGAGAGCCAGCTCGACAAGCTCAAGCGCCTCATCCGTCACGCCGGAATTGAGCAGATCGACTTTGAGAACAAGTTCGTCGCCATCAAGATTCACTTTGGCGAGCTGGGCAACCTGAGCTTTTTGCGCCCCAACTACGCCCGCGCCGTCGCGGATGTCGTGAAGGAACTGGGCGGCAAGCCCTTCCTCACCGACTGCAACACGCTCTACGTCGGTAGCCGCAAAAACGCGCTCGAGCACATCGATACCGCCTATCAGAACGGCTTTACCCCGTATGCCACGGGCTGCCAGATCATCATCGCCGACGGCCTCAAGGGCACCGACGAGGCGCTCGTCCCGGTTGAGGGCGGCGAGTATGTGCACGAGGCCAAGATCGGTCAGGCGCTCATGGACGCCGATATCGTGATCAGCCTCACCCACTTTAAGGGTCATGAGCAGGCCGGTTTTGGCGGCGCCATGAAGAACCTGGGCATGGGAGGCGGCAGCCGTGCCGGCAAGATGGAGCAGCATGCCGCCGGCAAGCCGAACGTCGCGACCGAGCACTGCGTTGGCTGCCATGCCTGCGAAAAGATCTGCGCGCACAACGCTATCTCGTTCGATGGCACCCGCGAGCGCGAGCTTGCCAGCGGCAACACTCGCACGGTGCACGTGGCTGCCATCGACCACGATCGCTGCGTGGGCTGCGGACGCTGCATTGCGGCATGCAACCAGGACTGCATCAAGCCCGGCTATGAGGCCGCGGCCGACGTGCTCAACTGCAAGATCGCCGAGTACACCAAGGCCGTTGTCCAGGATCGTCCCAGCTTCCACATTTCGCTGGCTATGGATATCAGCCCCAACTGCGATTGCCATCCCGAAAACGACACACCTATCGTCAACGATATCGGCATGTTCGCGAGCTTCGACCCGGTCGCCATCGACCAGGCCTGCGCCGATGCCGTCATGGCATCCGAGCCGCTGCCCAACACCGAACTCACCGATAGCGCGGCCAAGATGGAGCACAACCACGAGCATCTGGAGGGCGAGCAGGCCAAGGATCCCTTCTGCATCACGCATCCCGACACCGACTGGCGCGCGTGCATCGCGCACGCCGAGAAGATCGGCCTGGGCACGAGCAAGTACGAGCTCATCGAGGTCAAGTAGCGCCTGTCTATTGGACAAAACAAGCGCCTTTGTAGCGTTAGTTGAGCAAAAGCCGCCCGTGAGCACAGCGCTCACGGGCGGCTTTTCGGAAGTGCGAGGAAAATCGAATAGCGCGGACCACAAACCGTTTTTTGGCAACAAAACCCCAGACGTTGCTTTTTGCCTAAAAATTCTTGTCGAGGAAGTTGTCGACCGTGTTCCAGTAGAGTTCGGGGTCGACCTGCGCGCTCTTGGCGTGGGTGGCGCCATGGATGGTGAGCTTTTGCTTGACCTTGCTGGCGCACGCGTCGTAGTTTTGGTCGAGCATATCGTACGGCACAAAAGTGTCCTGGTCGCCGTGGATAAACAGTATGGGAACCGTCGCGTGTTTGAGTTGCTCCACGCTGCTCGCCTTATGAAAGTCGTAGCCCGCGCGCACGTTGCATACCAAGTTTGCTACATCGAGCAAGGGAAAGCTGGGCAAGCCGAACACGTTCTTGAGCTGCAGAGAAAACTCGTCCCAAACACTCGTATAACCGCAGTCCTCGATAATGCATTTCACGTTTGCGGGCAGAGATTCCCCCGCGACGTTCATGGCGGTTGCCGCACCCATCGACTCGCCAAAGACCAGGATGCGTGCCTCGGGGTCAGCCTGAACGATTTGCTCGATCCATGCGACGACATCGAGCCGCTCGGGCCAGCCCATGCCGATATAGTCGCCGCCGGAGCGCTCGTGGGCGCGCGCGGCGGGCGCGAGTACGTTCATGCCGCGGTCGTGGAATCGCTTGACGTATCGGGCCATACCGATGGGCTCGTTGGTATATCCATGCAGGCAGACGGCGTAGTCGTGCGTGCTCTCCGACGCAGCAAAATACCAGGCGGTAAGCTCGGTCCCGTCGTCCGCGGTGAGGCTCCTGCTCTCGCGGTTCTCTTTAAACCATGCCCGCGCCTCGGTATCCTCGGCATCCGGCTGCTCACCTTCTTTGTCGTTCTTGCTATCCTGCATCATCTTCATGGTGTATGGCGCGCGGGGATTCAGCGCGAAGTCAAACAGAAAGTTGCCGGCAAATCCGAGCAGCGCAACGACAACCACCAGTGCAACGATGCCGGCTATCTTGAGCTTTCGATGGGAAGGTGCGTTTTGAGACATAAGAAGCTTTCCTATAAGATGTTAATACATCAACATTTAATGCAAGCGCATTATGGACGTTCGCCGTTGATGCGTCAACAGACAAAGAATGGGTAAACAAAGGGTCACGTATGGTGCAAATTTCGCACGTACCTAGACGCTTTGATATAGTGTTGAGAATTCTTTACGTTGGAGGATGTAACCGGCATGTCCGATTCGAGCGACAGTTCTAAGCCGCGACCCAAGACCGCGGCCGTTCCACACTACACGGTGGGCGAGGAGATCATGAACTCCGTCACCCATGGTGTCGGCTGCCTGCTGGGTATCGCGGGCCTGGTGCTCCTGATCGTATTCGCCGCCCTGCGCGGCGGAGGCCCGGCCCACATGGCCGCGGCGATTGTCTATGGCGTTAGCATTATCCTCGAATACCTAGCCTCCACGCTCTACCACGCGATTCAGCCCGCGCGCGCCAAGCGCGTGTTCCGCATTATTGATCACAGTTGCATCTACCTGCTCATTGCGGGCAGCTATACGCCGTTTTGCCTCATCACACTGGCAAACGACGGCGGTGCCGTGCTGTTCTTTGCCGTATGGGCCATCGCCATTATCGGCATCGCCCTCGAGTGCTTCCTACGCGAGCGTCAACCGCACTGGGTAAGCGGCCTGGTCTACCTGCTGATGGGCTGGCTCGTCGTCTTTAAGCTGCCCGAACTTGTGGCGCTGCTCAACCCCGTGGCACTTGCCCTGCTCGCCGTCGGCGGCGTGTGCTACACCGCGGGCGTGCCGTTCTATATCGCCAAAAACGTGCGCTATCTTCACAGCGTGTTTCACCTGTGGGTGCTCGCCGGCAGCATCTTCCAGTTCATGGCGGTGATTCTCTTCGTAATCTAGCGACCACGCCTGCGCGCCCGCGTCCTTGTTTGGGCGCCGGTGCAATTGCCGTATCCGCCGTCAACGTTTTAATCCGACGTCCCGAATCTTGGAGGTTCGAGAAACTCCCGATGGACATAACCATCTCCCTTATCACCACCCTCGTTTTGACCCTCATCAACGGCTACTTCTCTATGTCCGAGATGGCGCTCACCACGGCCAAGCGCGCCGTGTTGGAGCACGAGGCCGAGGAAGGCGACAAGCGCGCCGAGCGTGCCATTAAGCTGGCTGCCGACTCCGACCAGCTGCTCGCCACCATTCAGGTTGCCATTACGCTCGTGGGCTTCGCCTCGTCCGCCGTCGCCTCGACGAGTCTGTCCGACCCGCTCGCCACGTGGCTCATGAGCTTTGGCATCGCGCCGCTCTCCGCCATCGCGCGCGGCCTGGCGCCGGTCATCATCACCGTCGCGGTCGCCTTCGTGTCCATCGTGATCGGCGAGCTCGTCCCCAAGCGCATCGGCCTGGCCAATGCCGAGGGCGTGTCCAAGCAGGTCGTGGGACCGTTGTCGTTTTTCCAAAAGATCGCCCGTCCGCTCGTGTGGCTGACCGGCGCCTGCTCCGATGGCCTGGCCCGCATCCTGCGCATCAAGAGCGCCGACGACCGCCAAAACGTCTCGGAAGAAGAGATCAAGTACATGGTCTCGGAGCAGGACGACCTGCTCGACGAGGAAAAGCGCATGATCCACGAGATCTTCGACCTGGGCGACACCGTTGCCCGCGAGGTCATGGTGCCGCGCGTGGACACCACCATGTGCGAGGACGACGAGACGGTCGCCGACGTGCTGTCCACCATGCGCCAGACCGGCTTTAGCCGCATCCCCGTCTATCACGAGGATCCCGACAACGTCGCCGGCATCGCGCACATCAAGGACCTGATTCAGCCCGCGCTCGACGGCAAGGGCGACCAGCCCATCGCCGGCTTTTTGCGCGACGCCACCTTTGTGCCCGACACCAAGGACATCCTGCCGCTGCTGTCCGAGATGCAGACCTCGCACGACCAGATCGTGGTGGTCGTGGACGAGTACGGCGGCACGGCCGGCATTATCACTATCGAGGACATCGTCGAGGAGATCGTCGGCGAGATCGAGGACGAGTTCGACCCCGACAACAAGTATCTCACGCGCCTTTCGCGCCGCGAGTGGCTCGTTGATGGGCGTTTTTCGTGCGATGACGCGATTGAGCTTGGTTGGCCGCTTGAGGAAAGCGATGATTATGAGACCATCGCCGGCTGGATTTTGGAGCTTTGCGACTCGGTGCCCGACATCGGAGAGGTGTTTGAGGTTGCGGGGTACAAGTTTAAAGTGCAGTCGATGCGTGGCCAGCGCATCTCGCTCATTCGCGTGATCGCTCCGGCCGAAACCGATAAGAAGGATTCCGAGTCTTCGGTAGACGAGCCGACGACGTCGGGTGCGGGTTCCGCGAATCCGCACGACGGCGACGAGTAGGACAAGGAAGAGTAGGGGAGAGTTATGGCAGGCCTGTTCAACATCCTTAAGGTCACCGTCAGCGAGGACAAGATTTGCGCGCATGTGCTGGTGAACCCCGGCATGCCGCTCATGACCTCGGAGGATATCGAGGCCACGGCGCGCGTGTATTACCTGGTGCCGGCGATTGCCAAGCACCTGTGCCTGGGTGATTCCGGTCGCGAATTCCAGGACTGCATGGGCCAGACCGAGCTTTGCCACCTGCTTGAGCATGTGACGGTCGAGCTCATGAACGAGACCGGGCTTGCCGGCAGCATCTCGTGCGGCCGCACGCGCGTAAGCGAGCACGATGAGCGTGTCTTTGAGGTTGAGCTTTCGTGCCCCGACGACGCGCTGGCCATCGGTGCGCTGTCTTCGGCCACCTTTATGATGGACTGGGCGTACCTGCACGCCGACCAGCCTGCCCCCGACGTGGAAGGCACGGTCGCGGGTCTGCGCAACCTGGTGCTGGGCATGCGCGCCGAGGCCGAGGGCAAGGATCCTCACGAGGCCGTCGCCGCTGCGAACGGCGAAGATACTGCCGAGGACGAGGGCGCTGACGAGGGCGATGTGCCGGCCGACGCCGAGCCCGTTGCCGATGCGACCGCCGAGCCCGTTCCCACCGAGCCCCAGGGCGTCCCCAACTTTGACGACGAGCCCCAGGTGGCGATTGATACCGAGGGCGCGGTTGCCGAGAACCACGAGGCCTCCGCTGCCGTCTTTGGCGGTGCGGCGACGGTTCCAGCAGGACCTGCGCATGAGGGCGGTCTGCCGCTCGTGGACGGCGCCGGCGAGGACCCGGGTGCCACGGTGGCCATGCCGGCTATGCCCCAGGAGTAGGCCTACGCGTTTATCACCATCACGTACCTGCGCCTTTGCCGTACGCAGATGAGCGGAGCGGCAAGTGATGCGCTGCGGGTATAATGGACAGCATTCAAACGGTGGGCACCGACGTGCCCGCAGGAGAGGAATGATCATGGGTAAGACTTTCAGCTTTGTCTCCGGCGCACTTTTTGGCGCCGCTGCCGGCGCTATTGTCGGCGTTGCTCTGGCCCCGCGCTCGGGCGCCGAGACCCGCGCCATGGCTGCCGATATCGCCAACGACGCCTGGGACAATATGCGCGACACCTACGAGCACAGCGCCGAGGAGGCTCGTGCTGCGGTGAATGACTTTGGCCCGATGGTCGACGCCAAGACCGACGACCTGCGCGCCAAGGTCGACCTTGCCCGCGAGCGCATGGACCAGCTGCGCGAGCAGCTCAACGACGCCATTTCGGGCGGCAACGTGACGCCTGCCGCCGACGTCGTGGTCGAGAACGCCGTCGAGGCTGATACCGAGGCTGCGGAGCCCTCGACCGAGGCATAATGCGCGCCGGGGATTTTGTCGGCGCCAAGATCTATCGCAAGCCTACCGAGGACAAGCGCACCAAAAAGGACGGCACGCCGCGCAGCCCTAAAAAGCTCGGAAAGATTCACTTTCCGGTCTTTACCCCGGGCGGTACGCGCGTGGTCGGCTTTATGGTCCGCCGGTCCGATATCGCGGGCATGATCGAGCGCCCCGACCGATTCGTAGCGCTCGACGCCATTGGTGTCTACGAGGGCGCCATTGCGGTCGATGACGTCAAGGACACATACGATGCCGCCGCCGCCAAGCGGCTCGACATCAACCTGGACGATTGCATCATCTGGGTTGGTATGGACGTGCGCACGGAATCGGGCGACGTCGTGGGCTATTGCTCGGACGTTGAGTTCAAGCCACGCTCGGGCATCGTGCAGGCATTCTATGTGACCGCCGGTGCTGCTTCGAGTGTTTTGGTTGGTGACACGCAGGTGCCGCCGACGATGCTGCGCGGCTACGAGAACGGCGCGATGGTCGTCTCGGACGAGGTCAAGTCGCTCGGGTATTCGGGCGGTGCGGCTGCCAAGGCCGCCGAGGCCAGCGTCGTGGTGGGCGACAAGGTCAAAAAGGGCGCCAAGGTGCTCGACGACAAGGGATCGGTTGCCGTGGACAAGGGCAGCCGCGCACTGGGCAAGCAGCTCGGCAAGACGCGCGGCATGTTCAAGGCCTTTAAGGACGAATACCAAAAGGCGAGCGGAGGCTCGTCAAAAGCTACAAAATAGCGACGTACCAAATGATGGGAGGCAAGCCGGAGACCTGTTGCTCCGGCTTGCTGTGTTTATGGGGGAGGGCACATGCGCCAAAACGGATCCAACTTAAACGGGCGTTCGGGTGCGCGTCCGACGGCGCGCCGCGACCTGGGGCAGCTGCCCAGCGGTCAGCGCAAGCGTCACCGTAAGCCCGGCGCGATGTATCTCAACCATAGCCGCGGCTTTAGCGATCGCAGCTCGCGCATCGGCAACAGCCGAACACCCCGTCGTTCGTCTCGCCTGCCCTATGCGCTCATCGCCGTGGGTTGCGCGCTCGTGCTGTTTATCGCTGCCGTCGTGGGCTACGTCAACCGCAGCGTGGACGTGGAGCTCAACGGCCAGAAGACCGCGGTGCGCGTGGGCTCTACGCTGCAGAATCTCATCGACGAACAGGATTTGACTGACACCTACGACGCAGGCGACCTGCTGGCCGTCGATGACAGCGTGCTCAAGCGCCATGGAGGCGAAAAGCTGTCGGTGAAGGTCGACGGCAAGCGCGTGAAGCAGGGCAAATGGGATAGCCGCGAACTTGAGGGTGGCGAGAAGGTGACGGTCAAGGATGGCCGTAACACCTACGAGAAGCACGAGGTTCAGGCTACGGTTATCGAGCCCAAGCTCAAGGTCGAGGGCACGGGCGCTATCGAGTATGTGCAGACGTGGGGTGCCCAGGGCCGCTCCGAGGTGTGGGTTGGTGAGCAATCGGGCAAGACGCAGGACCGCGGCGAGGTCGTGCCCGCCACCGATTGCGTTGTTGCGTGCGCCAGCGTGGCGCCCAAGGGCAACAAAAAGTACGTGGCGCTGACGTTTGACGAGGGTCCGAGCGGCGCCACCAAACAGATCTTGCAGGTGCTCAAGGAAAAGGGCGTCACCGCGACGTTCTTCCTTTCGGGCGATGCGGCCGAGGCCTCGCCTGCCACGGCCAAGGCGATTGTCGATGCCGGGTGCGAGATCGGATCCAACAGCTACAGCGACGATTCGCTCAAGGGTCAGGACCGTGAGGCGGTACGCGAACAGATCACGAAAGGCACCGATGCGATTAAGTCGGCGACCGGCGTGAAGACGATGCTGCTGCGTGCTCCCTACGCTGCCTTTGACGAGCAAAACTGGATTGATGCGATGGACCTGGTCTCCGCCGTGGTCTCGTGGAATATTGACTCGGGCGACTGGCTGCTCAACGGTGTCGACGAGCAGGTCTCGACGGTGCTCGATTCGGTGACGCCGGGCAATATCGTGCTGCTCACCGATAGAGACGAATGCGCCGAGCAGACGCTCGAGGCGCTGCCGCAGATTATCGACGGCCTCATTGCCGACGGCTACAAGATCGTGACGCTCAGCGACCTGGTCAAGACGGACACGGCATTGAGCAAAAAGCTCACCTCGCTGACGAAGGTCACCATGCCAAAGGACGCCGTGTTCCCCCAACTTGCCGAGGACGAAGATACCACAGAGTAGTCATTGGGTAGTCATTTAAGAACGTCCCCAATGACTATGTCACGGATGCGTCAGCGTTTGGTATGCCTGCAATGTGCAGCGCATAAATTCGATGCCGCAGGGCGATGCTGATGCTATAGTTACTGCGGTTAATGAGGGTCAAGAGAAAGGTTACAGGTGAAATCCAAACCTCGACCATACAGTCGATGACCCCATGCAGGTGCTTTTTGTGCATGCACGGGGTGTAAGCGTCGAGCGGCGTGCCGCCCGCGCATGCGTATACATATCCAGAAGCCCCCGGACGTCGCACATGCGGCCGCGTCCGGAGGAATAATGATGGGGAGCACCATTGAATTATCTGAGTGAGATGCTCAAATTGCCGGTCTTGGACGTCGACGGCGAAAAGCTCGGCGTGGTGAACGATTTTGGTATTGCTACCGGCGAAGTTTTTCCGCACGTGACGTCGCTCGCGTTCCGCGGTCCCGGCAAGACGCCGTTTATGATCAGCTGGCGCAAATGGGTCGACCGTATCGACGAGACGGGTGTACACCTTAAGACATCGGCCACCGAAATCCGTTTTTCGTACCTGCAGCCGACCGAACTCTTGCTTGCCCGCGACGTGCTCAACAAGCAGATTGTCGACACGCAGGGCATGAAGGTCGTGCGCGTAAACGACATCAAGTTTTCCATGTCGGGCGAAAATCAGCTGCGCCTACTGGGTGCCGAAGTTGGCGCCCGCGGTCTGCTGCGCGCGATCAGCCCCACACTCGAGCATGTCGTCGAGGGCTTTATGAAGCACCTGGGCAAGCCGCTCAGCGAGGACATTATTGCCTGGTCTTACATGGACCTGCTCGATCGCTCGACTAAGAACATCCAGCTCTCGGTGTCGCACAAGACGCTTGGCGAGCTGCACCCTGCCGACATTGCCGACATCATCGAGCAGCTCGACCCGCGCCTGCGTGCGCAGGTGTTCGCGCAGCTCGACACCGCCCAGGCCGCCGAGGCCATCTCGGAGTTCGATGATGACGAGCTCATGACCGAGATGCTCGAGGGCCTGTCCGATACGGACGCATCGTCGATGCTGGCCATGATGGACCCGGACGACGCCGCCGACCTGATCGACGAGCTCGATTACGAGAAGGCCGAGAAGCTCCTGCGCCTGATGGGCGTCAAGGAGGAGAAGGCGATTCGTAACCTGCTGGGCTATGAGGACAACACCGCCGGCCGCATCATGACCTCGGAGTTTGTCTCGCTGCCCGCCACGGCGACGGTCGGCGATGCCATCGAGGCGATTCGCAAACTCGATGAGGACTTCGAGAGTGTCTATTACGTCTATACCGAGGATCCGAGCGGCATGCTCACCGGCGTGCTCTCGCTTCGCACGTTGATCGTGGCCGACCGCGATGCCACGCTGGGCCAGCTCGCCTATCGCGACCTGGTCTACGTGTCGCCCGACGAGGACCAGGAAGACGTGACGGACGAGATGACCAAGTACGACCTGGTTGCCATCCCTGTCTGCGACGAGAACCGTCATATCCTGGGCATCGTGACCTTCGACGACGCCATGGACGTTATCGCCGAGGAGCATCAGGAGGACCTGCAGATCGCCGGTGTCGGCTCGGGCGATAGCGCGTCGGACGACTCGACGAACGTGCTCAGCTGGTTCGTGCATCGTCAGTACTGGGTCGTCGTGTGGGGCATCGCCTCGTGCATTATGGCGACGGTGCTGGGGACGGCGCTGGGCTCCGCGCATCTGGTGGTGTTCCCCATGTGCGCCATGCCGCTCGTGCTGCTGGCGGCCTCGCGCATGGTGTCGTTCGTCAAGAACTACTTCCTGGAGTATGACGGTCACGACGACGAGCCCAAGCCGTATCTGGGGTTCTTCTTCCAGAGCACGGGCATGGGCCTGATTCTGTCACTCGTGACCTACCTGTGCGCCCAGCTGGTGCGCACCGCTGCGTTCCCCGATGCGCCCATGTTTGAGGAGCAACTCTTTACCGGGTGCTTTAATATCGCTGCCATCATTTGCCTGGTCGGCAACATGAGCGCCGTGATTTACCTGATGGTGCTGTTCTGGCGCGATGAGCACGACCTCAATACGTCGGGTACCGCCATGAACGTCATCGCCGTCATGATCTCGTGTGTGGCGTACTGCATCGCCGCGGTGCTGCTCACCATGTCGGTCATGGGGTAGGTGGTCGCGTGCAAAATACGAAGCAAAAGCCGAGCACCAAGCAAAAGCTGACCTTCGCGGCCATCTTTGGCGCCATGGGCCCCGGTCTTCTGGCGGCGCTTTCGGGCAATGACGCTGGCGGTATCGCCACGTATTCCAGCGCGGGCGCCAGCTATGGCTATAAGATGCTCTGGATGCTTCCCGTCATGACTGTGCTGCTCATCGTGACGCAGGAGACTGCGGCGCGCTGCGGCTGCGTCACGGGCAAGGGCCTGGCATCGCTCATTCGCGAGCGCTTTGGCGTGCGCAAGAGTGTACTTGCTATGGCGGCGCTGTTGATCGCCAACACGGCTGTGACCATTTCGGAGTTTGCGGGCATCGCCAGCGGCCTTGCTCTCTTTGGCGTGCCGGCGAGCATCTCGGTGCCGTTGGTGGCGCTGCTGGTGTGGATGCTTACCATGTCGGGTAGTTTCCAGCGCATCGAGAAGATTTTGCTGCTGGTGAGCTGCGTGTTCGTGACCTATATTGTCGCTGCATTTATGGCTGGCCCCAACTGGGGTGAGGTCGCGGTCGACCTGGTCGTGCCTAACATTCAAAATGACCCCAGCTACGTGTCGCTCGTGGTCGCAACGATCGGTACCACCATCGCGCCGTGGATGATTTTCTTGGCGCAGAACAACGTGGTCGATAAGAACGCGGGCGAGGACGATATCGTGCTGCAGCGCATCGATACCGTGAGCGGCTCGCTTGCCGCCGATGTCATTGCCGGCTTTATTATCATCACGACCGGTACGGTGTTGTTCCCGGCGGGCATTCAGATTAGCGATGCTGCCGATGCTGCCCGCGCGCTGGAGCCTATTGCGGGTCAGTGGTCCACGGTACTGTTTGCCTCGGGCCTGGTCGCGGCGAGCTTCTTGGCTGCCTGCGTGCTGCCGGGCGTTACGTCGAGCGCTATCTGCGAGGCATTTGGCTGGGAGCGCGGTGCCGACCGCAGCTGGGACGAGGCCCCGGTTTACCGCGGCATCATTACGGCCATCATCGGTATCTCTGCCGTGCTGGTGCTTATGCCCGGCGTCGATCTGTTCCAGATTATGATGACCTCGCAGGTCATCAATGGCGTGCTACTGCCCGTGGTTCTGGTGTTTCAGGTGGTTATCGCCGCCGACCGTCACATCATGGGTGCCAACCGCAATGGCCGCGTGTGGAACGTGCTCACTTGGGCGACTATCGCCGTGATTACGGTGCTGACAGTCGTCATGTTTGTGCTGCAAGCGATGGGCTACAGCGCTTAACGCCCACTTTTGCTTCCGAACAGGCCGCAGCGATGGGCTGCGGCCTGTTTTTTGTCTGCTATAGGGTGTTAGTTATATAGCAATGGACAAATAATGCCAAATATGAGTACTGTTGCTAAGTGAATAGCATTTACATCCTAAAAGATAATGAACATAGCATTTAGTATGTTCATTAAAATTGGCTCCAATACGCCTTAAACCAGTCAGGTTGGCTGCTTTAGGGGGTTGTAGGGGTCGCTCGGACGTCATTTTGGGTGGTTTTGCCTGCTACTAAAATGGTAACAGTACTCATATTTGCCCTTTTTTGCCCACAGACCTTTGAGGGTGCGGCGAAAAGGGCTTGTTTTGATTGTTTGGGGCAGGCACGAGGCGCGGAAACGATGTCTGGAGCGACGGAGCGGCCTGGAATTCATCCGTAGAGGTCTTCATTGGCTGCGCCAGGAGTGTCCCTAACTGCCGGAGGGGGTGTCTGCCGTGGCAGACACCCCCTCCGGATGTGGGAAGTTTGTGCTGCAGGTTACTTGTCGGTGCCCAGCTTGTGCGGCTTGAGAGCGAGCGCATTGACGAGTGCGTCGGTGGCAGACTTGACGGCTGCCGGCTGCGGATCGTTGACGTGATCCTCGGGATGCACGGGCAGGTCCTTCTTGACGGCATCGTGGATCAAGTCGAGGTACTCAGTCACGCCAGTGGTCGATAGATGCGTGCCATCGCCATCGAACAGGTCGTTGCGGTTGGCACTGTATCCGTACCAGTCGATAACGCGTACGTTCTTGTAGCGCGTAGCGGCGTTGGCGATGGCCTGGTTGGTAGAGCCAACCCACGGCTGCGGGCTGCGCGTGTTCACAAACACCACAATACGCTTATCTCCTGCATCGGCCATGATGGCGTCGATCTGGTCGTCGGTTACCAAGCCGTTGGTGCCCAGTGCAAAGACCACGATCTTCCCGGCAAGGTTCTGCTGGATATAGCCCTCAAATGTCGCGCGGCCCGCATCAAACTGGCGACCCTTTTCGGCATCGATATGGCTGTGCGGGAACACGCCGTCAAAGGTGTCTACGGCACGCAGCGACACGGAGTCGCCGATCATAAGCAGATCGTAGGAGCCATCGGGGAAGCCGTCGTTGTCCTTGTCGGTGTCGTCGGCCGCCTGCTGGTCGGTGGGCGCGGTGTTCTTGGCTTCCTTGTTCAGAACTTCGGCGCCCTCGCCGCTCAGCGCAGACGTCTCGGGCACAAAGATCAGGCCGCCCAGTGCAACGACCAACACGACAGCGCAGGTTGCGCAGGCAGGGACGTGCGCGCGCACCCAGTTGGCGGGCGTGGCGGTGCCGTCGCGGAACTCGGATACGGTGCGCCCAAAGGCGCCCTTTCTAAACGGCGTCTCGATAAAGCGATATGAGCATTCGGCCACGGCGACCACCAACAGCACCTGCAAAATGTACTGCCACCACGGTGTATCGTTGATGTTGGCGACCGGGTTCATGAGCAACAGCAGGGGATAGTGCCACAGGTAGATGCTGTACGAGCGCTTGCCAACCCACACGAGCGGTTCGGCGGCAAGGGCGCGCGCGACCATGCCCTGGGGCTGCACGCAGGCCGCGATGACCATGAGCGTGAGGATGGAGCATAGCAGCGTGCCGCCGCGATACTGGAACGCGGTGTAGCCGTTGGTGAGCGCGACCATGGCGGCAAGGCCAACCAGACCCACGACGCCCAACACATCGATGGATGCGGGCGAGGACCAAAAGCGCACGAGGGCGCTCGGCTGTGCCGGGGTGGTCTCGGCTGCTTCGTCGGCCTTCTCGCCAGGCTTGCCCTCGGCGTTCTTGCCGTGCTTGGCGGCGCCAGCCAGGCGATTGAGCCCCAAACGACGAGCGAGACGCACCGGCGCCAGGTCGCGATCGGGGATAAAGGCCATCCAGGCACCCAGCAGCAGCGAGAACACACGGGTGTCGGTGCCGTAGTACACGCGGCTGGGGTCGGCGGCGGGGTTATAGAGCACCATCATGGCGATGGCGGAGACAGCAGCCAAGCCCAGAACCACGCGGCGCGTGTTAGGTTTGCTCACATGCATGGATACCATGGCAAACAGCAGTGGCGGCCAAATCAGGTAGAACTGTTCCTCGATGGCAAGCGACCAAAAGTGCGTGAGCGGCGAGGGGTCGCCCAGAGCATTGAAGTACGAGACGTTTTGGGCAATCTGCCACCAGTTGTTAAAGAACAGCAGTGACGGCAGAATGTCGGGGCGCATCTTGGTGAGCATCACGTGGTTGAAGACGGTGCACAGCGCACAGGTCACCACCACGACGGTCACCACGGCGGGGACCAAGCGGCGAATACGGCGGATCCAGAAGCTCTTGAGGTCGATGCGGCCGGTCTTGGCGACTTCGTTGAGCAGCAAGCGCGTGATCAGATAGCCCGAAAGCACAAAGAAGATCGTGACGCCGAGCAGGCCGCCCTGCGCCCACGTGAGGTTGAGGTGATAGAGCACCACCGCGACGACGGCAAGCGTACGCAGGCCGTCAAGGGCAGGGATGTAGCGGGATTTGGGGCGAGCAGGCGTCTGCTCCGCGGCGGGAGTGTTGGCACAGCTCGCGCTGTTGGCAGAAGCACGATGGGGGCTCGCGGTGCGTCGCGGCTCGTTGGCACGACGTTCGTCCTTCACGCGTTCGTGCGACGCCGGCTCGTTGCCCGTGCGGCGTCGACCGCGCGGGCCCGATTGCGAGAATTGTTCCATAAAACATCATCCAATGACGAGAATAATCAGCACGTATTCATTGTAGCTGCCTGCTCCTGTGAATGCTTGCTGCTGGCGCAAGCTCAAGCGCGCGTCCACATCAAAGTGAACTAAAGTTATAGGGGGCGCGAGAGTGCACGATCGACGGCCGACGGTGGGCATAAGGCCCGCAGATGAGGAGGTTTCCATGGCAGATCGCGGCATCGTTGCGGTGTTCGGCAGCATGAACATGGACCTTTCGGTGGCGTGCGAGCGCATACCGCGTGCGGGCGAGACGGTCGGCGGCAGCGGGTTTATCACTAACGCCGGCGGCAAGGGCGCCAATCAGGCCGTAGCTGCCGCGCGTATGGGCGCGTGCACGCACATGATCGGCGCGGTCGGTCGCGACGCGTTCGGCGCGTCGCTCGTGGCGGGGCTCCGAGACGCCGGCGCGGACTGTGACTTTGTAGTGCATCGCGATGACGTGGAGACGGGAACGGCGACCATCATTCGCTGCGAGGGCGACAACCGCATCATACTGTCACCGGGCGCCAACCATGCGCTTGCGGGCGCGGACGTTGCCTGTGCGCTGAGGCGTCTGGTGGCCCATGAGCTCGACGGTGACGCCAGAGAGATTGCCCCGGCTGCCGGAAGCGTCTTTATCGCCCAGGGCGAATGTGACCTTGCGGCGACGGCCGAGGCGCTTGTTTGCGCTCACGAGCTGGGGTTCTATACGGTCTTTAATCCAGCGCCCGCCTGCGAGCTGCCTGCGGAGGTCTGGCCTGCGGTCGACCTGGTCTGTCCCAACGAGACCGAGTGCCAGATGCTGACGGGCATTTTGCCCGCGGACGATGCAAGCTGTGTCGCGGCGCTCAACGCCCTGCTCGCTAGGGGTGCCGGAGCTGCGGTCATCACGTTGGGCGGTGCCGGCTCGGTTACGCTCGGCGATGACGGTGAGCTGCTGCGCATGCCGGCACTTTCGAGCACGGTAGTCGATACCACGGCCGCCGGCGATACGTTTATCGGTGCGTTGGCGGCGGCTCGCCTAGAGGGCTTGCCGCTCTTTGAGTGCATGGCCGCGGGTGCTCGCGCCTCGGCAGTGACGGTGTCGCGCCTGGGCGCTCAGCAATCGATTCCCACGCGCGCCGAAGTTGAACATTGGTTTGGTTAAACGATAAAGACGGAGAAGCGGAGTAGAACAATGGCAATCAAGAAGCTGATCCTTGATCTGGATATGGGAGTGGACGATGCGATGGCGCTGGCCTATGCCATCGCGAGCCCCGAGGTGGAGCTCGTGGGCATCACCACGTGCTTTGGCAACGTGCGCGTCGAGCAATCGGCGCACAATTGCCTGGCGGTGCTCGATCTGCTGGGTCGCCCCGAGGTTCCGGTGTACCTGGGTGCCGACCGTCCTCTGCAGGCGACTGAGCCCTATACGCCGCCGGCGTCCACCGCGCTCATTCACGGCAAGAACGGCATCGGCGGCGCGAGCGTGCCCGCGTCGCCCTACGAGCCGGTGGGGGCGACGTTGGCCGACGGCAACGCTGCGGTCGATTATCTGATCGATGCCGCGCGCACCTATGGTCCCGATCTGGTCTACGTAGCGACTGGCCCGCTCTCCAACCTGGCGCTCGCCCTGGAGCGCGATGCGGCGGCGATGATGTCCATCGGCCGCGTGGTCGTGATGGGCGGCGCCCTTACCGTGCCCGGCAACGTGAGCGCGGGCGCCGAGGCCAACATGGCGAGCGACCCCGAGGCAGCCGACGCGGTACTGCGCTCGGGCCGTAAGCTCACCATGGTGGGTCTGGACGTGACGCATCGCGTAGTGCTCACACGCCGCGACATTGCCGGCTGGACGGGCTCGGGCACTATGGCTGGCTGCGCATTTGCGAGCATGGTCGAGCACTACATTGGTTCGTACGAAATGAACGCGCCCTACCTGGGCGGCTGCGCGCTGCACGATCCGCTGGCGGTTGCCGTGGCGATCGACCCCACGCTCGTAGGTGCGCTCGGCTGCAACCTGCGTGTTGATCTGCTGGGCGAGTACCGCGGTCGCACCATCTGCGATGAGCGCCGCCTGTCCGATCCGGACAAGAGCGCGCTTGTGGCACTGACCGTGGATGCTCCGCGCTTCCTGTCCGAGTTCAAGACGCGTATGGCCCGTGTCCTTGGCTAAGTTGTCTTTTTGGGACGGGGCTTTTTTGACTGGTATGATTGGTGCGACCATTCGAACCAGCTAAAAGAGCCCCGTCCCAATTTGACTATCGAGAGGATCTGCCATGGAGCGCATCGCCAGCTTTTCCGTTGATCATCTGTTGCTTGAGCCCGGCGTGTATGTGAGCCGCATCGACCGCGATCCGGCGACCGGTGCTGCTGTCACCACCTTTGACCTGCGCCTGACCACGCCCAACAAGGAGCCGGTCATGAACACGGCCGAGTGCCACACCATCGAGCACCTGGGTGCGACGTTCCTTCGCAATCATGCCGAGTGGTCGGGCCGCATTGTCTACTTTGGCCCCATGGGCTGCCGCACGGGCTTTTACCTCGTCGTATTTGGCGAAGTGACGAGCGAGGAGATTCTGCCGCTCGTGCGTGAGCTGTTGGAGTTTGTCGCCGGTTTTGAGGGCGATGTTCCCGGTGCCGCTCCCGAGGAATGCGGCAACTACCTGGACCAGAACCTCCCCATGGCCAACTGGCTTGCGCGTCGCTACCTCGACCGCGACCTGGCCGATATCGACGAGAAGCATCTGCACTATCAGCAGGCGTAAGGGTTTTATCGCCCAAAACGCGTGCATTGGGCGCCTTCGCTTATGCGGGGGCGCCTTTTTGTTGATTGGTCGGGACGAGCGTTCAAAATCGCTCATGTTTGTTCTAGAATGTTCGTATAGTCACATTTACGAACAGGAGTGAACATGCATATCTACTCTGTCAACGATCCCGAGTTCAAATCCTATGGCAACGTTTGGGATGACGTTCCGTCCGAGCTTACGTCGCCCGTGCTCGAGGCGCTTGCCTCCACGCCCATCCCTGAGGGCAGCAAATACGTGGCGAGCGCGCCGGAGCTCGAGGGTGTCATGGATGCCGACAAGCTTGGCTTTCTCATGTTTGGCGGTCGTCCCTTCCAGCTGGGCTGGTGCAACGGCCACAATACACGACTCAACTGTCTGGAGTATCACCGCGCGAGTGAGTTCAACCTGGGCGCCCGCGACTTTATCCTGCTCGTGGCGCATCGCTGGGAGATCGAGGACGGTAAGCTCGATACTGCGTGCGTCAAGGCGTTCCGCGTGCCGGCGGGCAAGGTTGTCGAGGTTTTTAACACCACGCTCCACTACACGCCCTGCATGGTCGACGACGGCGGCTTCCAGGTGATGGTCGCGCTTCCCGCCGGCACCAACGGTCCGCGCCCCGAGGCTGCGGCCGACATGCCCGCGGCCGGCGACAGCTACTGCTACTGGAAGGCCGACAAGTGGGTCCTCTGCCATGCTGACAGCCCCAAGGCAGCCGAGGGCGGCTACGTTGGCCTCATCGGCAAAAATCTCGACATCGCCTGCGACTAGAATCTTCTGTCTCGATCTGTAACATCTGGCGGGCCAAATCGTCTCTACCTGTTACAGATCGAGACAAACCGCCCCAAACCACCACAAAGGTGCCTGTCCCCATTGCGGTGGCTGCCTAGAGTTGGCTGCGCAGATAGTCAGCCATATATGGAACGGCGAAACGCACGTAACCGCGGCGCGCCTGTTCGATTACGCCGGCGTCGATGAGGCGCCGGCGATACTTTTGCGCATAGTCGGGTGTGACTGACATACGTTTCGCTACATCGGAAATGCGCGAAACGGCGTCTTCGTCATCAGTCATTGCGTCGAGAAACGCGACGTCTTGGTCCGATAGCGCGGCGAGCGTCGTTTCACAAACATCGTTTTCGAAATCGGCTTTTGACGCTTCGATCGCTCCGTCGACTTGCTCTGGCGTTACGTGTTCTCCTGTCTTGCAGCGATTGCCGATGTTATAGCCGATGAGCTGCAGCATATAGGGCGAGCCTTGGGTTGCGCGAGCGGCACGGAGGCGAAGATCGCCTGGAATATCAAGGTCGAGCTCTTCGAAAGCCCGCTGATAATAGGCATCGACATCTCCGACTGAAAGCGGTTCGAGCGTGACCTTGCGAGCGCGGTTGAGAAATGTCAGCACGCGGTCATTGAGCGTTGCACAGACGGCTCCCGGGAGACCTGCCATAACAAGCGCGACGTTGAGTCCCTCACCGACCAGCTCTTGATAGGCGGTGACGAGCTGTCTAATCTCAGGTGAATTAGCTTGGAGCTCATCGATAAGGATGAGGATGCCGTGCCCCTGCTCGGTCAGCTTGCGCGCCAGCTGCGTGAGTTTGAACTGGAAACTCTTGGTCTCCTGCACATCGCGTGTGAACTCGAGACCGGCTGAGAAGCCGAAGACGCTCAAGCTACCGCCAGAAAGTTTGGGGAGATGACGCTTGCTGACATAAGGCTCGCCTGCTTCTTGGATTTTTTCAACAATGCGCTCAAGCATATCTTCGGAGGCTACGGTGGGTGTGGCGACAACAAAACCGAGCTTGCGTGCGCGGTCGGCGAGTTCCCACAGAAGAACCGTCTTGCCGCTGCCTCGCTGGCCGAGCATGAGCATGGCTCGGTCTCGATTGCCCGGCTCCTGCTCAAGACCGGAGATGAATGTCGAAATCACGTTCCCGCGACCCACCAGATAGGACGGGCGATTTCCAAATGAGGGGGAGAAGATGGTTTCAGTCATAAGTCTCCTTTCCTTTTTTTCCTATTTTGTCCTTTCTTTCATATTAAGTCAAATGAATTGCTGAGCGAAGGCGGTTACGTAGGCCTCGTCGGCAAATCCTCGACATCACCTGCGACTAGAATCTTCTGTCTCGATCTGTAACATCTAGCGGGCTAAATCGTCTCTACCTGTTACAGATCGAGACAAAACGGGCCCAAACCACCACAAAGGTGCCTGTCCCCTTTGTGGTGGTTTGGGGCGGCGGTATCAGAAAGTGTCAGACGGGGGCGGCTGCCGGGCCGCCGTGTGCGAAAAGAAGTGTCGGCCTGCGTCGCTGTCGTTGAGCGAGGCCCCATTTGCGGGGATACTGAAACCACGACAAGCGGCGTATGAAAGGATTGATGCATGGCTTTCCGTAATGACTTCCTGTGGGGTGGCGCAACGGCTGCCAACCAGTGCGAGGGCGCCTACGACGTGGACGGCCGCGGCCTTGCCAACGTGGACGTGGCTCCGCACGGCCCCGAGCGCTATGCGGTGGTCTCCGGCCAGCGTAAAATGCTCGACTTCGAGGACGGCTATTACTACCCCGCGCAGACTGGCATCGATTTCTACCACCACTACAAGGAGGACATCGCCCTCTTTGCCGAGATGGGCTTTAAGACCTTCCGCATGAGCCTGGCGTGGACCCGCATCTTCCCCAACGGCGACGAGACCGAGCCCAACGAGGCTGGCCTGGCCTTCTACGAGGACGTATTCCGCGAGTGCCAGGCGCACGGTATCGAGCCGCTCGTGACCATCACGCACTTCGACTGCCCGATTCACCTCATCAAGGAGTACGGCGGCTGGCGCAACCGCAAGCTCATCGACTTCTACAAGAACCTCGCGACCACGATCTTTACCCGCTACAAGGGCCTGGTGAAGTACTGGCTCACCTTTAACGAGATCAATATGATCTTGCACCTGCCGTTTATGGGTGCCGGTCTGGTCTTTGAGGAGGGCGAGAACAAGGAGGCTGTCGAGTACCTGGCCGCCCACAACGAGCTTGTCGCCAGCGCTTGGGCAACCAAGATTGCCCACGAGATCGACCCTGAGGTCAAGATCGGCTGCATGCTTGCCGCAGGTAGCTACTACCCCTACAGCTGCCGTCCGGGCGATGTGCGCCAGGCGCAGATTGACAACCAGAGCAATTATTTCTTCGTCGACGTCCAGAGCCGCGGCTACTATCCGGCCTATGCCGTCAAGAAGCTCGAGCGCCTGGGCATCGATGTGGGCATGACGGACGAGGACCGCGAGATCCTGGCCGCTAACACCGTCGACTTCATCAGCTTTAGCTATTACAGCACCCGTTGCTCCGCCGGTGCCGATAACCCCGATGTCGAGCGCACCCAGGGCAACGCCTTCGCCGGCGCCAAGAACCCCTACCTGCAGGAGAGCCAGTGGGGCTGGGCCATCGATCCGCTGGGCTTCCGCATCACCCTTAACGACCTGTACGACCGTTATCAGAAGCCGCTGTTTGTGGTCGAGAACGGTCTGGGCGCCAAGGATGTTGTCGAGGAGGATGGCTCCATCAACGACGACTATCGTATCGACTTCCTGCGCCAGCATATTGCCGCGATGCGCGATGCGGTGACCGAGGACGGCGTTGACCTGCTGGGCTACACCACCTGGGGCCCGATCGACCTGGTGTCTGCCGGCACGGGCGAGATGTCCAAGCGCTACGGCTTTATCTATGTGGATCGCGACGACGCCGGCAACGGCACCCTCAAGCGCTCCAAGAAGAAGAGCTTCGACTGGTACAAGAAGGTTATCGCCACCAACGGCGAAGATTTGGCCTAGGCTTTCCCGATAACCGTAGCCTCCTGACCAAGGCGCCCGGCGAGTGGTTAATGCTCGCCGGGCGCCTTGCCGTCTGCGGATTTTGGGACATGCGGCCCGCTTTTTCGACCCATCTGTCGGTACACTAAAAGCACTATGGGTACCCGCGAGCGACATATCGGCCACGCGGCCGCCCGATCCGCACCCGTGGCGGATCCCAGGGGCGGCAGGCTCTTCGCCATGCCGCGATTCCTTGTTGGCATAACACATCAGGCGTACCGTCACCGCGTCTTCGCTATCGCCGGCGCCATCACCGCACTGTTCCTCATGCTTTTGGCAGTCTTGCCGGCGCTGTTCGCCTTCGACCACAAACTTTCTAACGCCGTGCCCGCCTATAGCGAGGTGTCCGAAGGGGTCGTGGATGCGCTCGTCCACTCGAGCTCTCTCCCGCTTCTTGTCGCCGCAATTATATTTTCGATCTGGGGCGTATCGGTCTATCTGCGCTGTTTGGACTATGTGCTGCGCCGCCGCCTTGTTGCCATCGCCACCATCTGCGCCCTGTGGATGATCGAAGTCATTCTCAAGTACAAGTCGTTCACGCCGTTCTATGCCACCGTGCTGTGGTACCTGTACTACGTGCCCATGACGCTCATTCCACTGCTCTACCAGTTGTGTGGTCTGCGCCTTGCGGGCCTGGAGCAACACCGCCTGGGTCGCCGCTACTGCGCTGCGCTGTGGATTGTGGCCATCCTGCTTATCGGATTTGTGCTCACCAACGATTTTCACCAGCAGGTCTTCCGCTTTGACCGTACAAGCGACACCTGGAGCAACGATTACACGTACGGCTGGGGTTATTTCGCCGTCTTAGTGTGGACGGCCTTTGACTTCGTGGCCTTTTTTATCCTGGTTGGTCGGTCCTCGTCCTTTCGCATCCAACGTTTCTCGGGCACGGCGGCGCTCGTGCTGCTGGGCGGTGCTTTCTTTGCCATCTCATATGCTCTGCGCGTGCCCTGGGCATGGAGGCTCAACTTTTCGCTCGTCTATTGCGTCCTGTGCGTGGTGGCGATGGAAATCTGTCTCGATTGCGGTGTCGTTCCGTCGTATCACGACATCGCCGGCATCTTCGACACCTTGCCGCTTGACCTCAAAGTTCTAACGCGCGACCTGCAGGAGGTCTATGCCACGCCGGTGTCAAAGCCAACGCCGGTAGGCGTGCGCGAGGAGTTGCGGACCCAGGAGCACGGCCGCGCCCATGCCTTTGCCGTGGCGTCCGATCCCGATGTGATGTACCGTGCCTTTCCACTGCTGGGCGGATCGGCCCTGCTCGCCCAAGACGTGTCGGAGCTCAACGAGCTTAACCGTGAACTGGCACATCGTCGCATGGAGCTGCAGCGTCAAAATGAGCTGCTCGCCGCCGACTACGACCTTAAGACGCATTTGGCAGATCAAGAGGCCGAGACCTTGCTGGTCCAAGACGTGGATCAAGCGCTTGCCCGCGCGCTCGAAGGGATGTACGACCTGCTGAGCTCGCTGCCGCCGTTGACCGACGAAGTGTCTTCGCACGAGCGTTACCGCATGCTGCAGCGCGCCAAGATGCTCGTCGCCTTTTGCAAGCGCAAGGGGTCGCTCACGTTGGCGCAGCACGGGGAGAGCGGCTTTGATCGCGACCGCATTCAGCTCATTGCCAACGAGCTCGCAAGCGACCTGCGCACCATCGATATCGATTGCGCCTCGATTATCGCCATACGGCGCCCGATGCACGCCAGTACAGTAAGCGCCCTGTACGACTGCGTGTATGACTTTGCGTTTTTTGCCTACACCACCGACCATCCGGCGCTTATGTATCACTTGGGCGACCATGACCGGTGCAGCGTCGAGCTGCGTGCCACGCTTTTTTCCAACGATGATGAAGATCTTTCGCAGACGCCCGCTGCGCAAGAGCTCGAAAGCGCTCTGCAAGGGCGCAACGTGGCATACCGCCTTGAGGGCGAGCCCGGCCAGCTGCGCATGATCGTCTTGATGCCGAGGGCGGGTGAGTGACGATGCAGATTTCGCTCATCCTTCCCCAAATCGTTGCACTCGATATTGTCTTTGCCCTGGCTGCGTGCCTGCAGACGATCCACGTTCCGCTCATCGCATCGCGCCGCTCGTCCTATAACCGTAAGGCGGTTTGCACCTACGAGGCGAGCCTCGTGCTTCACCTGGTGGTTTCGGCGCTTATCCTGTTCGCGTCGTCTGGCTCGTATCTGGTGGCGCCGCTTGACGTTTGCGCCAGGGCAATGGGCGGAGTGCTGTGGCTCAATGCCGCAATCTTTGCCTATGGCGTGGTGCTTATGGTGCGCTATCGTCGCCCCGTCATGCTGGTCGAGCTGCTGCTTGTTGTCGCTGTGACGCCGCCGGTGGTTTTTGCCATGGGCTCGGCGTGGACCGTTGTCCTTATCGCAGAGGGAGCGTTCTTCCTGTTCCGTTCCATCGCGGCGCTCTTGATGGACGTCCGTAACCGCCAGGAGGATATCACCGCGTTCTCGACGATCGAGACCATCAACGTGATTCCCGTGGGCATCCTGTATCTGGACCCGAGGGGCCGTCCGCTGCTCATGAACCGCTGCATGCGCAAAAACCTGGTGGAACTTCATATGCCCACCGATCTAGGTGACATGAGCGGCACATGGAACGACCTGCGCAAACTTAGCATGCAAATGCCCGAAAGCAGTAGGAACCGCGTGCGGATTAACTTGGACCGTTTTGGTGAGGCTCGCGCGGTGATCGAGATTTCTCCCGCCGAGATTCGCCTATTTGTGCACGACGAGGTTATGGTTTCGGGCCGCCTCTTTGAGCGCATTATCGGACTGGACGTGACGGAATACGCACACGCCTACGACCGCTTGGCGCAAGCAAACCACCTGCTTGAGCTTGCGGGCCAAGAGCTCCAGTCCCAGATCGAAGAAGTTAAAAAGGTTGCCGACAATGCGGCCTACCTACGTATGCGAGCCCGCGTTCACGATGTGATCGGGCAGCGCCTGTCCATTCTTCATCGCTATTTGGAGGAGGGGCGTCTGGACGATGAGTCACTCGAGCAGATCGACCCGCTGCTGCGCTCAATCGCTGCCGATCTGCGCAGCGGAGGCGACACCGAACCGGCAGAGCAACTGGGCGATATCGTCCATGCCTTTGGCCTGGTGAGCGTGCAGATCGATGTGGAGGGTGAGCTGCCAAGCGACGCGCGCGTCGCCGCAGCCTTTCTGCAGATTATCCGCGAGGCCTCGACCAATGCCACCAAGCATGCACAGGCCCATCAGGTCCATGTGCGCCTGTGGCAGGAGGGGACAGAAGACGGCACTTTCGCGCGGATGGTCGTTTCTAACGACGGCGCGCCTGCACCCGTATCGTATCGCGAGGGAACGGGTATCCCAGGTATGAGGCATGTCGCACAGAATCTGGGCGGCAGCCTGGAAGTCCACACCGCCCCGCCCTTCACGCTTACGGTGTCCATCCCGCTCGCCTCCAACGCTACGGTCCAAAGGAGAAGCTCATGATCCGCGTCCTTATAGTCGAAGACCAGGCCATCCTGCGCGAGAGCCTGGCGCGCTCCGTTGGCGACCAGCCCGATATGACCGTTGTTTCCGCCATTGCCGATGCTTCCGAGGCCTTGGGTGTCGCGCTCAAGGAGCGCCCGGACATGATACTGATGGACGTATGCACCGAGCATGATTCCAACGGCATCGTGGCGGCGGCGCGCATTAAAGAACAACTGCCCGAGTGCCGCGTCATTATCATGACCGGCATGCCCGAGATCACCTTTGTCGATCAGGCTCGCGAAGCGGGCGTCGATAGCTTTGTGTACAAGAACGTCGGTATCGACGAGCTATTCGCCGTGATGCGCTCCACGCTGGCGGGTTACTGCACGTTTCCCAAGCCGCCCGAGAGCATCTTCTCGGGCACGGCGGCCCTCGACGATGTCGAGCTGTCGATCTTGCGCCTTGCCTGCGAGGGTAAGAGCCGCCGTGAGATCGCGGCCGAGCTGTTTATGAGCGAGGGCACCATCAAACGCCGCATCTCGGAGATTCTCAATAAGACCGGCTACGACAACATCATGCGCCTGGCCGTGCGCGCGGTAACGGAGGGCAGCATCGTTCCCAACATGGAGCGCCCGTAGTCGGTGCGCTCACCCGTGTTCCGGCGCCGTAAAGATAGGCCGCCCGCCGTTTCGCATCTAAAAACGGCAGGCGGCCTGCTTGTATGGGCAGTGCTGTCGGCATAAAGCGGCGGGGCCGCAGGATCAACTCCTGCGGCCCCGTCTGGCATGTGCGCGGATGTGTCCGCCAATCCGCGGCTGTCGGTGTCTGCCGTTACGCGATGGTTGCGCTGTAGGAGGCGACGTCCTCGTAGGAATCGGTCAGGTAGGCGTCGATGCCGATGGTCGTATTGACGAGGTCGTCAAGGCTGTCAAGCTCGCCGCTCGAGAACGTGAATTCCTCGGTGGCGTTGGTGCCGGGCATCAGGTGAGCCGAGAACCAGGGTTCCTTCATGGTGCCGTTGACGTTGGTCTTGCCGGAAGGAGCGTAGAAGGTCAGGTCCTTGTCGCTCTTGTTGGTGATGTTGACGACAAAGCCAATGTCGCCCCAGTCGTCCTTGAACTTCTCGGTGATGGTGATGGTGCACAGGTCGTCATCGGCGACGGTGACGGCGGGGGAGATTTCGACACTCTGGACATCGTCGTCTTCGACGGCCTCATCGATCTCCTCTTCCTTCTCGGCCGCCTCGCGATCCTTCTTCACCGTACCGGACAGATCCTTGTCGGACTTCGTAAAGATAAGCTTGTCGCCTTCCACCTCGAGGACGAGCTTGTCGTCCTTGAGCTTCAGGTCGTGCGACTCATCTTCGGCGGTAATCGTTACGGTGGTGGCGTCCTTGGCCTCCCATTTCAGGTCGGCGACCTCAAGGAACATGTCGAGGACGCCCGTGCCGTCTTCGTCGAGGATCAGGATACAGTTGAGGCCCCATTCCTTGAGCATATCCATGTACTCATCGGTGAGCTCTTCGCCGTCCAAGGTTCCACCCGAGTACTGCCAGCTGCCGACGAAGTTGGCCTTGGGGTCTTTGCCGCCGCCGCAGCCCGTCAGGGCAAAGGCGAGCGCCAGGACGCATGTCAGAAATGCGAGTACGGACTTTTTGAACGTTGTCTTCATGGTGTCCTCCTTTATCGAACGAAACCCATAGAAGCAAATGCGGGGGTGGCGGAACCCCCGCCAATTACCAGATAGAAGGGCTAGGGCCTGGGCGTTCCGCAGTTGCTGCAGAACTTGCCGCCGTTTTCGCTACCGCAGTTGGGGCAGAACCACTTGGCCGGTGCCGGGGCGGGTGCGGGGCTGCCGCACTCGGAGCAGAACTTGCCGGTGTTGGTGGCGCCGCAGCTGCAGGTCCATGCGCCGGCCGCAGGTGCGGCAGCGGGTGCCGGGGCGGGTGCGGGAGCCGGAGCCGGCTGCGGGGCGGCCTGCTGCTGTGCCTGACCGGCGGCGAACAGCTGGCTAGCGTTCATGCCGCCCATGCCACCTGCCATGCCCATGCCCATAAAGCCTGCCATCGCGCCGTTGGGGTTGGCCGCTGCCGCGCGCATCGCGTCGCTCTGGGCGCTGGCGATGTTGGCGGCCGCCATGGTGGGATCGCGCATGACTGCGGCCTTCTGTAGGTCCTTGATCATCTGCTCGTCTTCTTGCGAGGCGGCGATGGAGTTGACGCCAAAACTCACGATCTCGACGCCGCGCAGGTCGCGCCAGTCGGCAGAGAGGACCTCGTTGAGCGCGCGGGCGAGCTCGGTGGTGTGGCCGGGGATGGCGCTGTAGCGGATGCCCATCTCCGAGATCTTGGCAAAGGCGGGTTGCAGGGCGGTGAGCAGCTCGGACTTAAGCTGGCTGTCGATCTTGTCGCGCGTGTAACTATCGGTCACGTTGCCGCATACGTTGGTGTAGAACAGCAGCGGGTTGGTGATGCGGTACGAATACTCGCCGTTGCAGCGCACGGAGATGTCGACGTCCAGGCCAATGTTGTTATCGACCACGCGGAAGGGCACGGGCGAGGCGGTGCCGTACTTGTTGCCGATGATTTCCTTGGTGTTGATGAAGTAGACGCGCTGGTCCTTGCCCGCGTCGCCGCCAAAGGTAAAGCGGCTGCCGATATTGGCGAAGGTCTCCTTGATGGAATCGCCCAGGTTGCCGCTAAAGACGCTCGGCTCGCTGCCGGTATCGAAGACGAACTCGCCGGGCTCCAGCGCGACTTCGATGATCTTGCCGTTTTGCACCACGAGCATGCCCTGGCCGTCGTTGACGGCGATGACCGAGCCGTTGGAGATGACGTTGTCCTCGCCGCGCGTGTTGGAGCTGCGGCCACCGGTGCGTTTGCTGCCCTTGCAGGCCAAGACGTCAGCAGGCATCGATTCGCAGTAGATAAATTCCTTCCACTGGTCGGCCATGACGCCGCCGGCAGCTCCCAATCCAGCTTTCAAGAGTCCCATGGTGATCTTCCTTTCTCGTCAAAGGCCGGGTGGTATTGGTTGGATTGCCTAGTCGTCCTTGTCGTCTTTCATGACAACGGTGGTCTCGGTGTGGCTGAAGGTGTCGTGCTTCTCGGTCAGGTCGAGCTCGCCACAATACTCATCGGCATGGGTTGCTTCGTTGGCCGTCTTGAGCTGGCTTACCAGTAGCACGTCTCCGATAATCACGATGATCAGCGGCGCGATGACGTTGATGAGGATGCCCTCGATATCAAAGGTGAGGTAATCCGGATCGAAGGCGTATTCCCCCATAAAGAGAATCTGGGAGAGGATAAATCCGATCACGAAGAACAGCACCGAGGCGATGGCGAGCTTGGGCTTGGAGCAGGGGAGCTCGCCGACCAAGCGGCCGGTCTGGCCGTTCATGGCAAACAGGTAGCTCTTGCCGTTCCACGAGGTGGAGAGCATCCAGACGGGGAACAGGGCGTAGTCGCTGTCTTCCCAGGTGTAGTCGAGCTGCTTGCTTTCGACCGTGGCATCGTCGTATTCGTCGACGACGGTCTCGCGCAGGGCCGAGATCGTGCTTTCTTCCATACGGCGCTCGGCGCGCGCCTTGCAGGTCTCGCAGTCCTCGTCGTAACGGTTGGCGATGTAGCCGGGCATATAGGCGACCGAGAACGGACGCAGCGCGTCGTAGTCAAACGGCTCGATGGCATCCATGTGGCCGTCGGGCATCTTGGATGATCCGTCGACGGGCACGCGCTTAAACGAGATATTGCCCTTGCGATAGGCATCGTAGTGGTCGGTGGTCGTGACGGTGCGGTCGGATTCCTCGGTCACGGTCTCGTTGGTCGCGTCAAAGTGCACTTCGCCGTCAACGCGGGCGCCGTAGAGCCAAAACGGTACGTAGACACCTTGGACCTCGTCGATGTGGTTGCCGGTGACAAAGCTCTTGGGCAGCAAGATCTTGCCCTTGTAGTGTTCCTTGAGTGCGGCCGTGACGTCATCGCGCCCGAGCTTAAATGGAATCACCAGGTCGGGCGAGAAGTCGCCCGAAAGCTGACCGGGCGCTACGGCGGAGTTGCCGCAGTACGGGCAGGTGGTGACAGCGACGGTGCCGTCGGACACGAGCTCGGCGCCGCACGACGAGCAGATGTAACCGGCGTTTTGAGCCAGCTCCTGCACGGCATCGTCGACAGCAGGCTTGGGGGCCGCGGCTGCGGCATCGGCTTTGGCATCTGCCTTGTCCTGGCGCTCGCGATAGAGGGCCTCGACTTCTTCGACTTCAAAGCGCGAGTCACAGTAGTCGCAGACGAGCTTTTGCTCGGCGCTGGCAAAATGCAAGGGGCCACCGCAGGCAGGGCACTGATAGTTAACGCTCTCGAAGGCCATGATCGGTCCTTTCGCTGCCGGAGGCTATGCGCCGATGGCGCCGCCGCAGTATTCGCAGCGCCCACTGGCATCGGGAATGGTGGTGGCTCCGCAGAAGGGGCAGGTCACCGCGGTCTTGGGGGCCTTGGCGGCCACGACGCTGTCGCGCGTCTCCTGGCGCAGCTGCACCAGCGCGTCGCGGACCTCGGTTGCCTGGCGCTTGGCCTCGCGGTATTCGATGGAGCCGCGCTGATCGATGGTGGAGTCGTTCACGCGCAGGTTGATCTCGGTAAAGTACGGCGTGTTGACGTGGATGGTCAGATTAAAGTCGTAATCCAGGTCGTAGCGCGGCGGGTTGTAGCTCTCGCGCTCGCCGTCCTTGGTCTCGCGATAGATCTCGGTGCGATGCTCGTCGATATCCATATCGCAGCCGAGTACCTGCGAGAACTCGATGATGTCGGGATTGGCGTCGCGCCAGCGGCTCTGCGAAGTGATGATCAGCAGGCCCGCGTCCTCATCGAGCATAATATTGGTGCGCCCGGCAGAAAGCGTGCGCGTGGGGTTGAACGAAGACAGGCGTTCGGCGTTGGCCTCGCGGTAGGCGAGTTGCTCACGGATGTCGTCCGCGGTGCTGGAGCGATAGCCGTGAAAGTAGGGGGAGAGCTTGCCGGCGCACTCTTTGCACAGGTAGCCTTCATTGATTTTTGTCTTACCTAGAAGTCCCAGCTCGGTACCGCAAATCGCGCACTCTTTCTTCTCGAACATCTTGTCAAAGAAGCCCATGGCTGCCTCCCATCAACTGGTAGCGTGTGTCACTTTTGATGATGGGGGAGTGCGCGATCCTTCGCGATACCCAGACGGCTCAAGGAGTCTCCACAGCTGGGACGCATGGCCCATTTTGACTAGTCGCCGGGCGCCACTCATTGGGGACGTACTTAAATGAGTGGCAGTTGGAGACACTCCTTGCCGAGCTAGAGGCCGCGCGTGTCCCTTCTGGTCCATGAGGCTCAAAACCGCGGCGTGATGTGGACGGCTGGGGTCAAATTTGCAGCATTTCGAGCTCGGCTTCGATATTGAGACTGGTTCTTTATTAAAATAGATTTCCAGACAATTGAGTGGCTGGGGGTTAACCATGAGGGACATGGGAGACACAACCGCATATTTGCGTCGAGGCATTCGGGAGATTATATGCCTGGCGCTGTTCTTCTTCACGTTTTTGGCGTGCGAGTATCTCTTTGATGTGCGCATGGCCGAGTTCGTGTCTCCGGACGAGGTTGTTATTTATGAGAGCCTTGTCATCGGCGCGAGCGTGATTGGCTTCTTTGTGCGTCCCATTCTGTACTATCGCCGTCCCCATGCTATCGACGCAACGAGTGACGTCACGGGCGTTTTGCTGGTGGCGGCATTGCTGCTGTTGATTATGGCGGTTCAGGTTGAGGTGGTAATTGCCGGCGGTTTGGTGGCGTGCTGCGCGCTGGGCTACTGCGGATCGACTGCTCATGCAAATTTTGCGAGGCGCTTTGCGCGAACGCCCTGCTTGGCGCGCGCCGCCGCACTTTCTTACGCCATGGGCGTTCTGGTGCAGGTTCTCAACCACATGGTGATGCCTGTCGGCATTCCTCAGCAGGCTGTTCTGGTCGTCTGTGCGATCGCGCAGGTGGCGTCGCTCCACGGTGCCCGACGCGCCAAGCTGCGCGACGAGTCCGATCCCAGCTTTGAACCCAGTGCTGCCGGGCTTTCGGTAGATGCTCTGGAATATGGCGCCAAGTGGCATGACGATCCCGAGGCAAAGGCGGCATTCCGTCGCGCCGTAGTTCGCCTGACCGTGGCGACGGCGTATCTTTCCAGCGTATTCGCCGCTCTCAACGCGGGCTTCACGACCCTGCATGCTGTCGGAACCGTCGATTTGGGCGATTGGCCGCGCCTGCTGCTTGTCGTGAGCTCGTTGGTCGCTGGCGCACTATTTGACCTGCACGGCCGCTCGTATATGAATATCGGCATGACATGTGCCGCCATACTGTCCACGTTTTCGTTCTTTGTGCTCATCGTCGATGGCAATGGCGGCAACGAGCTTGCTGCCACGATCATCTTTTATCTGGGCTCGGGCTTTTTCGTGGTGTTCTTTACCACAAAATATGCCGCCGTCTCGCTCTATGCGCGCTGGTCATATTTTTGGCCGTGCATGGGTCGCGTCGTCAACAACGTGTGCTCGATGTTCGTGACGGCGCCGGCAGTGGCGATTATCTCGAGTCAAAATGTGCTGGCTGCGGTCGGTGCGGCGCTCGTGATGTTTGTGGGCATTGCGATTACGCTGCTGGGGCAGTTGGGGCAACGAGCCGATGATGCCGCGATGCGGGACGGACTGCCGCTTGCCACCGACGATCTTGGTGGGGATCTTGCGCCCACATGCTCCGACCCCGAGCCCGTGGAGGCAGCGGAGCTCACGTCCGATGAACGCCTCGATGCTTTCGTCGCCACCTTTGGGCTTACAGAGCGCGAGCGCGATATTCTTGAGGTCTTGGTCGTTTCGGACCAGAGCGTTCAGGACATCGCCACAACGCTCTTTCTTTCGCGCTCCACGCTCTACCGCCACATTTCCTCGATCAAAAAAAAGCCGGTACCGCCTCGCGCGTGGCCCTTATCAACTTCTTCTGGTCCTGGACACCCAAGGACTAGCTAATCTCCCAATAAGTTGCGGTGGAATAGTCCCTAAATTAAAGTCACGGGGCTTTAAACAGGAACTATTCCACCGCAACTGCTGAGGGGATAGATTGCGGCGGCGGCAGAGGCAACGGCAGCGGCAGGGGCGTTGGCAGCTGTGGTAGTGGCAACGGCAGCTGGCAGGGTGTTTTCCGTCTACTTGCTACAGCAGCTCGCCGTGGCGTGCAATGTAGCGGCGCTTTGCCAGCTGGGTGAGCGCGATATAGGCGGTAACGATGCCAATGAGCAGCCCAAAAAAGCTCGTGGGCAGCGGCATGAGGCCGAGCGCATCGGCGATGGGGCTTGCCGGCAGCCAGGTGACGAGCGCCAGGCCCAGCACGGTAAGAACGCACAATGCGGGCGCGGCGTGGTCGCTCGGGCTCGGCAGATGCGGGGAGCGCAACATGTGGACCACGAGTGTCTGCGACCACATGGACTCGACAAACCAGCCGCTCTGGAAGAGCGCAGCAAAGGTCGCCATACCCGCGACGTCGCCCGCGGCGGCAAGCTCGGACCAGCTTGCGTCCACGGCGGCGGGGCACACGACAAAGAAGAGCGCGGCGAAGGTCACGATGTCAAACAGCGAGCTCACGGGGCCCAGCTCGAGCATAAAGCCCTTGATGGACGCGGCGTCCCAGGCACGCGGGCGGGCAGTCCAGGCGTCATCGACGGTGTCCCACGGCAGTGCGATGCACACGATCTCGTAGACCAGCGACAGCAGTACCAGCTGCAGGGCGCTCATGGGCAAAAACGGCAAGAACAGGCTCGCGACGGTCACGGACAGCACATTGCCAAAGTTGGAGCTCACCGTGGTCTTGAGGTACTTGAGCAGGTTGCCGTAAGTGCGGCGGCCTTCGATGATGCCGCGCTCGAGCACGCCTAGGTCCTTCTGAAGCAAGATGATATCGGCGGATTCCTTGGCAATATCGGCGGCCGAATCGACCGAGATGCCGCAATCGCTCGCACGCATGGCGGCGGCGTCGTTGATGCCGTCGCCCATAAAGCCCACGGTGTGGCCGAGCATCTCGCGCATGACACGTACCAGGCGCGCCTTCTGCAGCGGCGAGAGCTTGGCGAAGAGGTGGGTTTTCTCGGCGCGCTCGGCAAGTTCGGCGTCATCGAGCGCATCGATCTCGGAGCCGAGCAAGACGTTGCTCGCATCGATACCAATCTGCTCGCAGACGGTGGCGGCGACGCGGTCGTTGTCGCCGGTTAGGACCTTGACCGCCACGCCCTTGGCCTCGAGGGTGGCGACGGCGCCCGCGGCACTTGCTTTGGGCGGATCGAGGAAGGCCAAAAAGCCCATCAGCACCATGTCGCACTCGTCGGCGATGCCAAACTCGCCCACGCAGCGCGGATTGGTCTTCTGCGCCACGGCAATTACGCGTAGGCCCTCGGCGTTAAGTCCGGCGATCTGCTTGCGAATCTGGGCGAGCTTATCTTCGGTGAGCGGCTGGGCGATGCCATCGACCTCGACAAAGGAGCAGATCTCGAGCATTTCCTCGGCAGCTCCCTTGGTGACCATCTGGGTTTTGCCTTGGGCGTCGGCGACAACTACGCTCAGGCGACGGCGCGAGAAATCGAAGGGAACCTCGTCGACCTTGGTATAGCGGTCGCGCAGACTCTGGCCCAGCATAGAATCGGGCACGACGGTCGAGGGCGTCACATCGGCACGGTCGATTACGGCCAGGTCGATAAGGTTTTTGAGGCCGGTTTGGAAGAAGCTATTCAAAAATGCATGGCGCAGCACGCGTGCGTCTTCGTTGCCGTCGGTGCTGAGATAGCGCTCGAGCACGATGCGGTCTTCGGTGAGGGTGCCGGTCTTGTCGCAGCACAGGACGTCCATCGCGCCGAGGTTTTGAATCGCCGGCAGCTCCTTGACGATAACCTGGCGACGGGCGAGGTCCTTGGCGCCCTGCGATAGGCTCGTGGTCACGATGACGGGAAGCATTTGCGGCGTGATGCCCACGGCCACGCTCGTGGCGAACAGCAGCGCGTCGATGACGTTGCCCTTGGTGGCGGCGTTGATGGCAAAGACGGCCGGCGCCATAACGAGCATGAGGCGTACGAGCAACATGGAGACGCTCGAGACGCCGCGGTCAAACGCGCTCTTTTCGCCGCGCCCGTTGAGCATCTTGGCGATGCCGCCCAGGTAGGTGTCCGAGCCGGTGGCAACGACAAGCGCCATGGCGGTGCCGTTTTGCACGGAGGTGCCGGTAAAGACGATGTTCTTGCAGGCAGAGAGCGGCAGTGCGGAGCCGTCGGCACCCTCGACGATAGTGACGGCGGTGGTCTTCTCGACGGCCTCGCTCTCGCCGGTGAGTGCGGACTCGATCACAAACAGATCGCGCGCGGTGATGATACGGGCATCTGCCGGAACCATATCGCCGGCAGAGAGGCGGATCACATCGCCGGGGACGAGCTCGTCGAAGGGGATCTCGATGCGCTCGTCGTCGCGCAGAGCGGTGCAGGTGTTGGAGACCAGGTCCTTAAGTGCCTCGGCCACATTGCCGCTGCGGGCTTCCTGGATAAACTTCATGCCGCCCGATACCAGCAGCATGATGCCGATGACGATGACCGTGGAGGGGTCGCGCTGCGGCTTGGGCACGGCGAGCACGTCGATGTAGAGCGAGACCAGCGCGAGCGCGGCGATGATGCCGGCGAAGGGATCGATGAAGGCGTCGGCGATGCGGCGGGCGAGCGTCTTGGTCGGTGCCTCGATGGTGTTGGGGCCGGAGGCGTCCAGGCGCTCGGTTGCCTGCTCGGCGGTGAGGCCGTTTGCCGTGGCGTCAAGCAGTACGAGAGCGTCCTCGGCACTATGGGTAGCGGCGAATATGGTGTTCTTGGACAGGCCGGTGTGAGCGGCAGCGCGCGCCGTGCGGCGGCGCTTGGAGATAGCTTCGAGTACCGTGGCGGTTTTGAGCACCAGCATAGGGTCCTCCTTGTTGAAGGGAGTTAGCGTACATGTCGTATTTGCTTCAAAAACCTAGATGTCGCTCACGTCAAGCTCACGAACCATCACAAAGGGGACAGGCACCTTTGTGGGAGGGATTGACGATCTGCCGGTGGCGTTTATGCGCGTGCGGAGCCCTCGCGGCGTGCCGAGGGCGACATGTAGGTTTTTCGACTAGGACTGCCTTCCATGGCACACCTCCTAAAGGCTGAGCGCAGCGCGCTTTGGGTATCTCGTACCCCTTTTTAATCCGCCCGTATTCTTGATGAGGGGGTTTGACATGTCAACCCCATTGTTCGGAAAACCATTCCCTTTGACAAAGCCTTTACAGAACGCCGTGGCCCCAAAGCGCGCCCGCATCTACGCTTCGCCTGCGCTAAACTGGAAGGCACGTACGCGATTACGAGAGGAGCCCGCATGGAGGCTTACAAGCAAGAGTTCATCAAGTTTATGGTCGAGTCCGACGTCCTTAAGTTCGGCAGCTTTACGCTCAAGAGCGGCCGTCAGTCCCCGTTCTTTATGAACGCCGGTGCTTACGTGACGGGCTACCAGCTCAAGAAGCTGGGCGAGTATTATGCCCAGGCCATCCACGATAACTTTGGCGACGACTTTGACGTGCTGTTTGGGCCGGCCTACAAGGGCATTCCCCTGGCCGTCGTGACCGCGATTGCCTACCACGAGCTGTACGGCAAGGAGGTCAAGTACTGCTGCGACCGCAAGGAGGCCAAGGACCACGGTGCCGATAAGGGCAACCTGTTGGGTTATGAGCCCAAGGACGGCGACCGCGTGGTCATGGTCGAGGACGTCACCACCAGCGGCAAGTCCATCGACGAGACCTATCCCAAGGTTAAGGCTGCTGCCGATGTTGAGATCAAGGGCCTCATCGTGTCCCTCAACCGCATGGAGGTCGGCAAGGGCGGCGTGACCACCGCGCAGAAGGAGATCGAGGCAAAGTACGGTTTCCCCGTCGCGAGCATCGTCTCCATGGCCGAGGTCGTCGAGACCCTCTACAACCACGAGATCGACGGCAAGGTCGTCATTGATGACGAACTCAAGGCTGCCATCGACGCCTACTACGAGCAGTACGGAGCACGTTAGTTACGGCGTTTTACCAAACGCCGTAACGGGCCGACGCTGCGCGGGCCGCATTTGGACAATCTGACGTTCAACTTCAAGGGCGCGACCAGAAGGTCAGCGCCCTTTCGTTTCACGTTACCTTGTCTCAAATGCGACCCGCTCGCTGTCCGTTCTCTACCTGCGGCGTCGTCTTGCTCCGGATGGGTAGTCGTTGGGGA
>DBFBEA010000081.1:0-9377 GCA_048248475.1 Collinsella sp.
GATCTCATTCTTGTGGTCCGCAGGCTTGGCGTATTTCAGGCTGATCTCCCAGGCATCACAGATTGCGTCAATGCGGTGATCCAGGTCGTCGTACAGGGCGATGATGTCCTTCCAGGAGCTGTAGTTCTTGGAGCTCGTCGGGACGTCTAGGTCCTCGACGATGTCGTAATACTGCTCGATGGTGTCCTCCGTGCGCTCGGCGACGTCGGCGAGATTTTGACGGGTGGTTCGATCCTCTTCCAGATAGCTGCCGTTGAAGTTCTGCGCGCAGCCACGGACGTAGTTGTCGAGGTCTTCGAGCAAGTCGTAGTATTCGCTCAGTCGGCGGTAGAGGTTCTGCTCGGAGAGCGTTGCTTCGCCGCCATCCTCGTCGTCATCGTCATCATCGTCGTACAGGCTGTTGGGATCGCCGAGAGGCTTTAGGTCATCGTCGTCGACGTCATGGTGCAGCTTAGCTACCTCGGCAGTCGTCTGCGTGGCGGCGTTGTCGAAAGGCTTGATCACAAAGAAAACGACCAGGGCGATGATGATCGCCACCAGCACAACAATAACGGCGATAAGCGGCCCGGTGCCGCTCTTTTTGGGAGCGGGGGTCTGTGGCGAAGCGGGCGTGTATGCGGGAGCCGGCTCCTGTTGGGGCGAGCCGCTCGCGACGGGTATGCGCTGCGTGGTCTCGACGGCCGCAGGGCTTGCGGCGGGGTCGGGGCGATAGGCGAGGGGGTCGTCCGCCTTGGCTTGCGGCGTATCAAGGGAGCCGGTCTGCTCAAAAGCGGGCTGGCTATCGCTCGCGGTTGTTTGCTCAACGGGTGCACCGCACGAGGTGCAGAACTTGGCATTATCTGCAAGAAGCTTGCCGCACGAGGCGCAATACCGAGACATTGCCACTCCTTTCGCCACATTTCAATGTAATACGACGATTATACCCAGCGTCCAAAATTCTCCATCATAAGTTGCGGTGAAATAGGGACTGTTTGGCGGTCTCAGAGCTTCAATCAGTCCCTATTTCACCGCAACTTCGGGGATGCCTCGATGGCTAGGTTGGATTTGGGACGCGCCTGCCCCTGGGGTATCATGGCTTGGTTGCTATAACTCGCATTTACGCGCCTTGTAGGAAGGGGCTGCGCCCATGGCTTTTGAGCCCGCTCAACATAGCTTCATTACGCTCGAGGGTGTCGATGGCGCCGGTAAATCTACGCAGGCGCGCCTGCTTGCCCGTGCGCTCGACCTTGCCGGCTACCAGGTTGTGACCCTGCGCGAGCCGGGCGGTACCGCCATCAGCGAAAAGATCCGTGCTCTGCTGCTCGACCCCGCCAATACGGCGATGGGCGACACCTGCGAGTTGTTGCTCTACGAGGCCGCGCGCGCCCAGTTGGTGCACGAGGTCATCGCGCCTGCCCTTGCTGCCGGCAAGGTGGTCCTGTGCGACCGCTTCTACGATTCCACAACTTGCTATCAGGCGTTTGCCGATGGCCTCGATCGCCAGATAGTACGCGATGCCAACAACCTGGCCGTCGCGGGGACGCACCCGGCGCTCACGCTCGTCTATCACATCACGCCCGAGCAGGCGGCGCTGCGCATGGCAGCCCGTGGCGCGGCAGATCGCATGGAGGCTAAGGGCATGGCCTTCCAAGAGCGTGTCTACCAGGGATTTTGCGCCATCGCCGCCGAGGAACCAAACCGCGTAAAGCTCATCGACGCGACCGCGTCCATCGAGGACGTCTTCGCGCGGACGGTCGAGCAGGTTCGCGTCTACGGCCTCGACATTTCCCAGGACGCCGTCACCGCCGCGCTTGCCCAGGAGGCCGAGTAACATGGCCCCCGCTCAGACAAGCCTGCTGGCCAAGCTTGACACCCAAGAGCGCGTGCGCGACTTTTTGACCAATGCCGTCGCCAGCGGTCGCGCATCGCACGCCTACCTGTTTTTGGGCGCGCCCGGCGCGGGCAAGCTCGACGCCGCGTGGGCGCTCGCCCAAGCCTTCCTGTGCGAGCAGGATGGCTGCGGCTCATGCGATAGCTGCGTGCGCGTCGCCCGCCATACGCACCCCGACGTGCACTATTACACGCCCGAGAGCGCCACGGGCTACCTCATCGCCCAGACGCGCGAGCTACTCGACGACGTACCCCTGGCGCCCATCCGCGCCAAGGCCAAGGTCTACATCATTGACCGTGCCGAGCAGCTGCGCGCCAACACCGCCAACGCACTGCTCAAAACACTCGAGGAGCCGCCCGAGGGCGTTATGTTTATCTTGCTGGGCACCTCGGCAGACGTGATGTTGCCCACCATCGTGAGCCGCTGCCAGTGCGTGCCGTTTCGGCTGGTGTCGCCCGCCGTCGCCGCTCAGGCCGTGAGCCGCGCCACCGGTCAGGACCCTGCGCGTTGCCGCATGGCCGTCGCCGTAGCGGGAAGCCCCACGCGTGGCATCGAGTTCCTCAAGAGCGCCGAGCGCCAGGACGCCCGCCGTCAGATGGTTCGTGCCATCGATTCGCTCATTGCCGCCGACGAGGCCGACGTGCTCAGCCGTGCCAAGTCACTCATCGTCGCCGTTAAGGCGCCGTTAGCCGAGGTCAAGTCCACGCAGGAAAAGGTGCTCGAGCAAAACGCCGACTACCTGTCGCGTGGAGCATTGAAGCAGCTTGAGGACCGCAACAAGCGCGAACTCAACGCGCGCGAGCGTTCGGGTATCATGGAAGCGCTGGCGAGCGCGCGGACGCTCATGCGCGACGTGCTGCTGACGCTTCAGGACAAGGCAGCCGACGTGGTGAACGAAGACGTGCGCGACACGATCGGTCGGCTTGCCGCCGCGACCAATGTTGCGGGTGCCACACGGGCGCTCGAGGCAGTCGCGACCGCCGAGCGCAACATCGCCAGAAACGTTACTCCCCAGCTGGCCATCGAGGTCATGCTGTTCGATATCAGGAAGGCACTGAAATGCCGTTAGTTGTACCCGTTAAGTTTACCTACGCCTCGCGCGACCTGTGGTTCGATCCGCAGGATTTGGATATCCTCGAGGCCGATTATGCCATTTGCTCCACCGAGCGCGGAACCGAGATCGGCCTGGTCACGGCCGATCCCTTTGAGGTGCCGCAAGACGAGATCGGTCAGCCGCTCAAGCCCGTGCTGCGCGTGGCGAGCGACATCGACCTGCAGCTTGCTGACGACCTGGCCATCCAGGGCGACGAGGCCATGGTCGATTTCCGCCGTCTGGTCAAAGAGCTCGACCTCGAGATGAAGCCGGTCGGCGTCGAGTACCTGTTTGGCGGCGAGAAGGCCGTGTTCTACTTTGCCGCCGAGGAGCGTGTCGATTTTCGCCAGCTCGTCAAGGACTTGTCCTCGACGCTGCATATTCGCGTCGACATGCGCCAGATCGGTGTGCGCGACGAGACCCGTCTGGTGGGCGGCTATGCCCAATGCGGACAGGAGCTCTGCTGCACGCGCTTTGGCGGACAGTTTGAGCCCGTTTCGATTCGCATGGCAAAAGAGCAGGACCTGCCGCTCAACTCGTCCAAGATCAGCGGCGTGTGCGGCCGCCTGATGTGCTGCCTGCGTTATGAGTTCGAGGCGTACAAGGACTTTAAGAGCCGTGCGCCCAAAAAGAAGACGCTCATCGATACGCCGCTTGGCAAGGCGCGTATTCAGGAATATGACACGCCGCGTGAGCAGCTGGTGCTGCGCCTGGAGAACGGCAAAGTCTTTAAGGTCAACCTGGCCGATATGACCTGCTCGGAGGGCTGCAAGAAGAAGGCTGCCGAGCAGGGCTGCAATTGCCGCCCCGATTGTGTGACGCGCGATGTGCTCGAGCGCATCGAGTCGCCCGAGATGCGTCTGGCGCTCATGGAGCTCGATCGCGAAAACGGCGTCGATGTGGGCGATGGCCTGTCGAGTGCCGACCGTCTGGCCGGCACGTCGATGCCCAAGCGCCGTCGTCGCGATGCTGAATCCGATGCTCGCGCCGGTCAGGGTCAGGGCGAGGGCCGTGGCCGCGGAAAGGGCCGCGGTAAGGCCGAGACACCCGAGGCCGAGGGGGCGGCCGATGGCCGTCGCCGTCGTAAGCGCGCGGGCTCGGGCGATGCTACCGATGTTGCAGCCGCGGGCAAGAACGCCTCTCGCGAGCGCGAGGTTCAGCAGCCCCAGCAGCAGAATCGCGGCGGCGGCATGAACCCCACACGTCGCCGCCGCCGTCATCTGTCGAGCGAGGAGCGCGAGGACGCCTTCCGCGCCGCAGCTGCTCGCGAGGCCGGTGCCGCTTCCAAGGGCGCCTCGGCCTCCGATGCGCCTGTCGACAAGGGCGGCAAGTCACGTGGCGAGGAGGAGCGCGCGCCGCGTCCGCGCCGTCGCCATTCCTCGGGCGCGCAGCAGAAGCCTTCAGTGCCCTCCGTGGCCGATCAGGTCTCGGATGGCGAGGTCAAGGTCACGCGCCGTCGTCCCGGAGATGGCGGGGGAGCGGCTGCCAAGGCTTCGCATGGCGCCGCTCGCGACGAACGCGAGCCGCGCGGTGGCGAGGGCTCGGCCGACCAGGGTCAAAAGCGCCGTCGCCGTCGCCGTTCCCGCAAGCCGCGCCAGGATGGTGGCGAGGGCTCGACCCCGTCTTCGTCCGCACCACAACCGCCTGCCGGCGAATAACGCCCGCGAGCGGATTTAGCCCGCCTTGCCCCGAGCGCATCGGGGTATCATAGCGCCGAATCAACAACCCTCCCTGCGGCCGAACGTAGGGAGGGTTGTGTCTTGAAGAGCCATCTGAACATATTGAGCTGTTTGCAGGGTGCCGGTGCCCTACCGTTTGCGGACGAATTGCTACCGTTTGCCGAGTGGGTGGCACGCGAGGCGCTCGAGGCATTGTCGCCAACACGATGTGCCGGCTGCGAGCGCGCCGGTGCGCTTATTTGCCAAGACTGCCTTGCCGCGTTCACGCTCATCGACCCACGTCATAGCTGCACCCGATGCAGCGCCCCGTTTGGGGATTTGCTGTGCACTGAGTGTTCGGTCGAGGGCACGTCCTCGGCAATGACGGAGGCGCTCGACCGCTGCCTGGCGTGCGCCGTCTATGCGCATCCGCTGCCGCGCATCATTAAAGCGTACAAGGATGCGGGCGAGCGACGTCTGGCTCCGTATCTGGCGGAGCTGCTCTACGACACCGCCCTGCATGCCCAGGTCGTAGCGCCCGATCGCTATGGAGGTGTGCTGTCCGGTGCGGATGCGGTGGTGTTTGTGCCTGCGACGGCGGCAGCGTTTCGGCGGCGTGGTTTTGATCATATGGAGGCTATTGCGCGTCCATTTTGCGAGCTGTCGGGTGTTCCCCTGCTCGATGCTCTCGTCAAGTACGGGCATGGCGACCAGCGTGAACTCGGTCGTGAAGAACGCCGTGAACGCGCCCGAGGCATGTATGAGACCGTTGAGGACGTGCAGGGCAAGCGCCTGCTGCTTATCGACGACGTTATCACTACGGGTGCGACGATGGCCGCGGCTTCGGCGGAACTCAAGCGCGCCGGCGCTGCGGCCGTTGATGGCCTCGCTATCGCACGCGTTTGGTAGGGGTGGTTCAGATGGCAATAAAGATCGGGCAGCGTGGCAAGCCTGCAAGCGAGCAGCTGGCTGCTTCCGTAATTTTGACGGGTGCCTCGGCGCTGCGCATGATGCGCGCCGAGCGCCGGCAGATGGGCTACATAAGCTGGAAGGACCTTAATCCCGATGAAGAGCGCCGTGTGCTGCGCACGTCGTCGCCCTCGACCGAGGACATCTATCTTCCCGATTTGGTGCGGATTGGGGCCGCAAGCGGCGAGGTGCAAGAGGATTTGTGCTTGTTGGTAGGGTCTGCAGCGCAGCGCCGCCGTATTCTTGGCGTGAGCTGGTCCGTATGCTCCGAGTTGCCCGCCGGCTCGATTCTAGAGGTGGAACCGGGGGTGTACAGTCTATCTCCCGAGGCCCTTTGCGTAGCCGTCGCGCGCGAGGTCGGCTGTATCCAGGCATTTGCCCTGGCCCAGGAGCTGTGCTCTAAGATTTCGCTGAGTGACCGCGGGAAGTATCTGCCTCCCTACACCTCGCCCGTTACGAATAAACTTGCAAAGGACAAGGACCAGCCAGCAGACGTGGGCTACTTTGAGGTTGAGCCGGTGCTGACGCCCGATCGTCTGGCAGATTACCTCGCGGTATGCAAGGGGAATGCGGCCAAACAGCTGCAGCGTCTGTGTCCCTACTTGTCAGAAAACCTGCGCTCGCCCATGGAGTGCATCATGCTCGCTCTGTTTTCGCTTCCGTTTTCCTATGGCGGATTTGCCTGCGGTCCCTTTAAGACCGACTACAAGATCGAGTTCGATGACCGCGCGCAGGCAATCTCGGGGATGCCGCATGCAGTTTGCGATGCGTATCAGGAAACAGCCCGGTTTGACCTGGAATACAACGGTGAGCTGGGCCATTCCTCTCGGAGGGGGCGTATCCATGATGAAAAGCGCAACATGGGCTTGATTACTATGGGAATCGAGGTTGCGACGGTCAACAACGAAATGCTCTGTGACATGGAAGCGATGGAGGCGCTCGCATGGCGCATCCACCAGCGTATGCGAAAACGGTACCGGAATCGTGTCGATGCCCGCAGGAAGAAGCAAGAGGCATTGCTTAACACGCTGCGGATGTGTTTTGGGCTTAAGCCGGTCTAATTCGCGTCGAAAATAGAGGGTTAATCATATGCCCTGGCCAAAATATGGCAAATATGAGTACTGTCACTAAATCAGTAACAGCAAAATCAAGGAATTTAGGACTCGGAGGTGGCGTAAAATAAGAAGATAATAAACAAATGTAGAATAACTAAGCATCAGGTTGGCGACACTGAGCTCACAATCTGTCCGAGAGGCCAAAATTGCCTGTTACTAAATTGGTGACAGTACTCATATTTGCCATATTTTGACCGGGGCACCCTGAGACGGGTGCCCCGGAGCTCCCCGTAGGGGAGCTCCGGGCTTCATAGGGGCACGAATGGTCCGCTCCGACCCGCAAAATCTGTACTCGAGATGCGAATGACGCCCCTAACCTTAAACTTTAGCTTGAACTTAGCTATAATGCGCTTCGTTCCTACCAGGCTGTGGTTGCGGACGGACGAAATGCCCGTCCTAGTCCAAGACAGACGCGGTCAAAGGGATCCACGTAAGCGACCGCGTGCGCGCGGCGCGATCATGGCGCGTCCTAGATGTAAGCCGCACCGTCCGTTCTACTTTCTTTGGGGCAATACCGCCTCGCGGGCGAGCGGGCCAGTCGTGAAGGTGGCTGCGGCCTCCCGAGCAAACACCCCGGTGCGCAAGTGTGGGGTCAAATACCAGGTCAGCTGGTGGGAACAACCTGATATTCCGCGCAACGCACGGATCGTATACGACACAGAAGGCAGGGTAGTGGACATGGTGAGGGGCAGCTTGATGCACGCGGCTCGGTTAGGTGCTGGGACCGCAGCGGTCATCGCCGTTTTGGGCCTGAGCGGATGCGCGTTCAACCCGCTGTCTACGTTCACGACTCCCACGATCGACCAGATCGAGTACGAGACCGTCACGCCGGCGGTGTCGGACGATGCCCTGGTCACTCCCGGAACCCTGACGGTCGCCCTCGATACTTCCGATGCGCCGCAGGCAATGCAGGGCGCCGACGGCGAGCTCACGGGATATGCGGTCGACGCCGCCCGCGCCCTCGCAAGCCGCATGGGCCTTAAGGTCGCCTTTGTCGATGCGTCCTCGGCAGGTTCCGCGCTCGGCGACAAAAAGGCTGATATCTTTATCGGCGAGATCAACTCCACAGACGGGGACGTTAGCTCGCTCGGCACCTGCCTGTACGATGCCGCTTCTGTGTTCGGTAAAACCAGCGATGGTGGGTCGCTAAGCGTTTCCACCGATACCCTTAACACGTCTACCCTGGGTGTCCAGATGTCCTCGGCCTCGCAGGAGGCGCTTGCCAAGCAGAGCATTACCGCCAACCAAAAGACCTACTCCAACATCAACGAGTGCTTTGAGGCGCTCGAGTCCGGCGAGGTCGACTATGTGATCTGCGACTCCACGGCTGGCGGCTACCTTGCACGCCTGATGAGCGAGGTCTCCTATGTCGGTGCGCTTGAGGCGCCCTCGACGCTTGGTGTTGCGGGCCTCTCGTCCAATGACGAACTGTGCCGTGCCGTGAGCGATGCCCTCGACGACATCACGGTCGACGGTACGCTCGAGGCAGTCCACTGCGTCTGGTATGGCACGATGCCCTACGACCTCACCACTAAGACGGTTTCGGGCGCTAGCGTGCAGCCGGGTGACTCTGAGTCCAGTGAGACCATGTCCTCCGGCAGCGAGTCCTCCGATTCCAACAATGAGACCGCATCCTCCGAGGACAACTCGTCCAGCAAGGAAGGCACCATCACCGACGACGACATTAACAAACTCAATAGCTAGTTATTGCTAGGGGTGGTGTCTCCTATACGTTGGAAAGGACACTTCTTCACGGTTTCAACACGCACTGCCGGGCTTCTCCAATAGGGGAGTCCGGCTTTTTCATCCCTATAAAACCAGCAGGTCAAAGCTAATTTTCGGGACCAAATACAAATCTGTCGGCTCCCTCCTATAGCGCACTTTGCCACAGAAAAGTGCGAGACTTCGGTATGCGGTATCAAGCAATCGTTATTCGGGTCTTTAGGAATCCGCGTGATTAAATACACGGCAATGGGTACATAGCCAGTACGGTAAGTCCCCGAGGCAGATTGGAGCCACGTATGGATATCAAGGTTTCTGGACGCAAGACGACGGTAACCGATGCTCTGCGTGCACATGTGGATGAGAAGATCGGCGAGGCGCTCAAGGTTTTCGATATCGAGCCCATGACGGTCGACGTTGTACTTCGCTATGAGAAGAACCCCTCGAACCCCAACCCGGCAATCGTCGAGGTCACGGTTCGTGCCCGCGGTTCGGTGATTCGCGTTGCCGAGCACGGTGCAGATATGTACGCCGCCATCGACCTCTCCGCCGATAAGGTCACCCGCCAGCTGCGCAAGTTCAAGACCAAGGTCGTGGACAACCGCCAGGGCGGTGCCAGCGCCGCGGATGTCGCGCCGGTCGAGCGCGTCGAGGATCTGGCCGACCTGCTGCTGCCCGAGGAGGAGGACGACCTGCTCGTCCGCGAGAAGGTTATCGACGTCACCCCGATGACTGAGGAGCAGGCGCTGGTGCAGACCGATCTGCTCGGCCACGACTTCTACGTGTTCGAGAACGCGACGACCGGCCTTATCAATGTGGTGTATCACCGTAAGAATGGTGGATATGGCATCATCAAGCCCCGCATCGAAACACTTGACGAGTAAAATACGTTAACTTGCATGAGTTAACGGTTGGCGGCCATCCCATGCGGGTGGCCGCCTTTTTACGTA
>DBFBEA010000082.1:0-3743 GCA_048248475.1 Collinsella sp.
CGCTACTGGCCGCTCAACCGCATCGGCGCTATCGACTAAAAACCGCTATAGTACAGTACCTAACCGTGTAATCGTTTCGACGAGGGGATATTAGAGGCATGAACGCTTCATCGCTTTCCTTCCAAGACATCATCCTGCGCCTCCAGCAGTACTGGGGCGAGCAGGGCTGCGTCATTATGCAGCCCTATGACTCCGAGGTCGGTGCCGGTACCTTCCATACCGCGACCACGCTGCGCTCGCTCGGTCCCGCCGAGTGGCGCACCTGCTATGCGCAGCCCTGCCGCCGTCCTGCCGACGGCCGCTACGGCGAAAACCCCAACCGCATGCAGCACTACTATCAGTTCCAGGTGCTCATTAAGCCGTCGCCGGTAAACGCCCAGGAGCTTTACCTGGGGTCTCTTGCCGCTATCGGCCTGGACCCCAACGACCATGACGTCCGCTTTGTCGAGGACGACTGGGAGAGCCCGACGCTCGGCGCCTGGGGCCTTGGCTGGGAGGTCTGGCTCAACGGCATGGAGGTCACGCAGTTTACGTACTTCCAGCAGGTGGGCGGCATCGAGGTCGACCCCGTGCCCGTCGAGATCACCTATGGCCTAGAGCGTATCGCCATGTACGCTCAGGGCGTCAACTCCGTCTACGACCTGGTGTGGAGCTACCTGCCCGACGGCACGCCAATGACCTATGGCGACGTGTTCCTCGAGAACGAGCGCGAGTTCAGCGCCTACAACTTTGAGGTCGCCAACGTCGAGATGATGCGTCAGAAGTTTGACGACTACGAGGCCGAGTGCCACTCCTGTCTGGAGCGCAAGCTGCCGCTGCCGGCATACGACTGCGTCATGAAGTGCAGCCACGCCTTCAACCTGCTCGATGCCCGCGGCGCGCTGTCCGCGGTCGAGCGTGCCAACTACATCCTGCGCGTCCGCGCCGTCGCCAAGGCGTGCTGCGAGGCCTACATGGCCCAGGTCGCCGGAGTCAACGAGAATGCCGACCAGGAAGGCGAGGTGGCGTAAGCCATGGCAGACGCTAAGGATTTCCTGTTTGAGATCGGTACGGAGGAAATGCCCTCTGCACCGCTGAACAATGCCGTCAAGCAGCTTGGCACCATGATCGCCAAGGGTCTCGACGAGGCCGGTCTGGCCCACGGCGAGGTCCGCGTGATCTCGAGTCCGCGTCGCCTGGCTGCACTCGTTGCCGACGTCGCCACCGCGACCGATGAGGTTCACGAGGTCAAGCGTGGCCCCGCGGCCAACATTGCCTTCGACGCTGACGGTAACGCCACCAAGGCCGCCCAGGGCTTTGCCCGCAAGTGCGGTGTGGCTGCCGAGGACCTTGTCCGTCGCGAGGACACCGACGGTCGCGAGTATGTGTTCGCCGAGAAGAATATTCCCTCCGCACCGGCTACGCCGATTCTGACCGCTCTGTGCGAGAAGACCATCGCCGGCCTGCAGTGGCCCAACTACCGCAGCCAGCGCTGGGGCCACGAGCACGCGACCTTTGTTCGTCCGGTTCGTTGGATCTGCTGCCTTTTGGGCGAGGATGTTGTGCCCGTGTCGTTTGCCGACGTGACGAGCGGCAACACCACGCGTGGCCATCGCGTACTTGGCCCTGGCGACCATGTGGTTGCCAGCCCCGCCGTCTACGAGCAGGTGCTCGAGGACGCCGGCGTGCTTTCCGCCGAGCGCCGTCGCGAGGCCATCCTTGCCGGTATCGCCGAGGTCGAGGCTGCCCGTCCCGGCTGCCATGTCGATACGCCCAAGAAGGTCTTTGAGGAGGTCATCAACCTCTGCGAGTGGCCGACGGTGCTCGTCGGTACCTTCGATGAGGAGTTCCTCAAGGTCCCGCACGAGATCATCTGCGAGTCCATGCTCACCAACCAGCGCTACTTCCCGATCTATGACGGCGAGGGCAAGCTCACGCGTGAGTTCGTGGTCGTTTCCAACAGCAAGCCCGAGAACGCCGAGCGCGTGATCGACGGCAACGAGCGCGTCGTGCGCGCCCGTCTGGACGACGCCAAGTTCTTCTACGAGGAGGACCTGAAGATTTCCCTCGACGAGTTCTGTGAGCGTCTGGCCAAGGTCGCCTTCCAGGAGAAGCTCGGTAGCGTGCTCGCCAAGTCCGAGCGCATCGAGCAGCTCGCGCTCGCTATCGCCCGCGAGGCTCATCTGGGCGCCCACCTTGCCGCCGATGCCGCTCGCGCCGCGCACCTGTGCAAGGCCGACCTGGTGTCTAACGCCGTCGTCGAGTTCACGAGCCAGCAGGGCGTGATGGGCGGTTATTACGCGACTGCGATGGGGGAGAACGACGAGGTCGCCCACGCCATTCGCGATCACTATCGTCCCCGCTTTGCCGGTGACGAGCTGCCCGAGGGCACCGCTGGCTGCATCGTGGCCTGCGCCGACAAGCTCGATACCATCGCCGGTATCTTTGCCATCGGCGAGCCCCCGACTGGCTCTTCGGACCCCTACGCGCTGCGTCGTGCCGCTATCGGCATCATCAACATCCTGCGCGACCGCCTGCCGATCGACCCCACGTCGCTCATCGACTTCGCCCTCGAGCTCTATAGCGAGCAGGGCATTGAGTTCGACGCCGCCGAGGTCGCCGAGCAGGTTCGTGACTTCTTCCATGGCCGCCTGGTGAGCATGGCCCGCGACGAAAAGATCCCGGCCGATACCGTTGCCGCCGTCTCCGCGGTGCACATCATCGCCCCGTCCGTCTTCTTCGCCCGTTGCGCCGCCTTCGACGAGGCTCGCAAGAACGACGCCGAGACCTTCGACAACCTGGCTACCGCCTATGCCCGCGCCGCGCACATCTCCAAGCCCGAGCTGGGTGCGGAGTACGACCGCAGCCTGATGGGCGAGGTCGAGCTTGCGCTCGCCGACGCCTCCGAGGCTGCTCAGACCGCTGTCGATGCTGCCCTTGCTACCGAGGATTATCCGGCCGCATTTGCCGCCCTTGCCGCCCTGCGCGCCCCAATCGACCGCTTCTTCGACGAGGTCATGGTCATGGACAAGGACGAGCAGCTTCGCGATAATCGCCTTAAGCTGCTCAACCGCTTCGAGGTCGTTTTCTCCGGCATCGCAAACATCGGTGAGCTTGCTCGCAAAAAGTAAGCCAGCCTGCGCATAAGCGCAAAAGGAGCCCCGCATGGATTGCCCGGTCACCGCTCGTCCCACCGTTATCGTTATCTCCGACTCGCTCGGTGATACCGCTTGTGAGGTGGTGCTTGCGGCGTCCGGGCAATTTGATGAAGGGGCTTTTCGTCTCTTGCGCCTTCCTAAGGTGAACTCTGTGGAGCAGGTCAAGTCGTTTGTGGGCCAGCGCGTTGATGCGGACCATCGCGATATTGCCGTGTTCCACACCATTGTCGATCCGGCGCTTCGCGCCCGTGTGCTCGATTACCTGGGCATGCTGCATATCCGTTCGGTCGACCTGATCGGCCCGACGCTCGCCGTGCTGTCGTCGCTCATCGGTGTGCCGCCCAAGGGCGTTGCGGGCGTGATTCACAAGACCGATGACCGCTATTTCCATCGTATCGAGGCCATGGAGTATTTCGTTGAGCACGATGACGGGCGCGGCTGCGACGATCTGTCGGGTGCCGATATCGTGCTGCTGGGCGTATCGCGCACGTCCAAGACGCCGCTGTCGATGTATTTGGCCTATCAGGGCTACAAGGTCGCCAATGTCCCACTGGCGCATGGCATGGAGCCGCCCAAGTCGATTTACGAGGTCGACCCGATGCGCCT
>DBFBEA010000083.1:0-7152 GCA_048248475.1 Collinsella sp.
CATGTCGATAACGTCCTGCGGAGCGATGGCGTTGCCGCGGCTCTTGGACATCTTCTCGGCCTTGCCGGTCTCGGCATTGCGCACGGTCAGGAAGCCGTGGGCAAAGACGTGCTCGGGCAGGGCCTCGCCGATGGCCATGAGCATGGCGGGCCAAATGACGCAGTGGAAGCGGATGATGTCCTTGCCCACGATGTGGAACTGCGCGGGCCAGCGATAGGCCAGCTCGGCACGCGCCTCGTCGGTGTCGACACCGTAGCCGACGGCCGTCATATAGTTGAGCAGCGCATCGAACCACACGTAGGTCACGTGACCCTCGTCAAACGGGACCTGAATGCCCCAGTCAAAGCTCGTGCGGCTCACGGATAGGTCGTTAAGGCCGCCCTCGACAAAGCTGCGAACCTCGTTCATGCGGAACGCAGGCTCGACAAAGTCGGGGTGCTCGTCATAGAGCTTGAGCAGCTTGTCCTGGAAGGCGGAAAGCTTAAAGAAGTAGGACTCCTCCTGCACGCGCTCAAGCGGACGGTGGCAGTCGGGGCACAGGTGCTGGCCGACGCTGCCGTACTCCTCGTCGCCCTTCTGGACCTGCGTATCGGTAAAGTAGGTCTCGTCAGGCACGCAATACCAGCCGTCGTAGCTGCCCTTATACAGGTAACCGGACTCCTTCATGCGCTCCCACAGGTACTGCACGGCATGATGCTGGCGCGGCTCGGTGGTGCGGATGAAGTCGTCGTTGGAGATCTCGAGCTTGCTCCAAAGCTCCTTGAAGTGCGGAGCCTGGCTGTCGGTCCACTCCTGCGGCGTCATGTTGTGCTTGGCTGCGGCCTCGGCGACCTTCTCGCCGTGCTCGTCCATGCCGGTCAGGAACTTGACGTTATAGCCGGCGGAGCGACGATAACGGGCCTGAACGTCGGCGATGATGGTGGAATAAGCCGTGCCCAGGTGCGGATCGGCGTTGACGTAGTAGATGGGCGTCGTGATAAAGAACGAAGGCTTGCTTTGATCCATGGGGTTTATCCTCCAGAAAAACGTTGCATACAGGGGATGATTCTAGCGCAAGGGCTGGATATCCTCCATCTATTGCATATCGAGCACCATGGCATAGACATCGCGCTTGCGGCGCGAATACTTCTGAGACAGGCGCTTGGCCACCGCAGAGGCGGGCTCCCCCTCCTCGAGCGCGGCGCGGATATCCTCGCGCAGGGCCTCGTCGGGATCCGCTGCCGCGGCGCCAACCGGCACGATACCGGCCTCCTCATCCTCGCTCGGCGGCGCGATGACCAGCGCAATCTCGCCCTTTACCTCGCCGCGAGCACGCAGCTCCTCGGCAAGCTGGGCAGCGGGCCCGCGCAAGACCTCCTCGTGCAGCTTGGTGAGTTCGCGGCAGACGGCAACCTCACGCTGGGGAAAGACCTCCGCCACGGCCTCGAGCGTCGCCACGATGCGATGTGGAGACTCGTAGAAGATGAGTGCGCCGGGCACCACGGCAAGACGCTGCAAACGGCGCACACGGTCACCGTGCTTTCGGCCCAAAAAGCCCTCAAAGAAAAAATGCTCGCAGGGAATGCCGGACGAAACGAGCGCCGTGACGCAAGCAGAGGGCCCGGGAATAACTTCTACGGGCACATCGGCCTCACGTGCCGCCTCGACCAGCGCCTGGCCGGGATCGGACACACTCGGCATGCCGGCGTCCGAGGCAAAAGCGAGGGTCTCCCCCGCCAGCAAACGGTCGACCAGGCCGGCGGCGCGGCTGGCGATCACATTCTCGTCGCAACGGACAAGCGGCTTGGAAATGCCCAGGTGCATCAGCAGCTTTGACGTCACACGCGTGTCTTCGCAGCAGATGACATCGGCAGCGGCAAAGGCCTCGCCAACGCGCGGGGACAGGTCGCCCAAGTTGCCGATGGGTGTGCCGACCACATAGAGTTTGCCCGTATGGGCGCTGTTTTGCGTCATATCAACCTATTCAATCATGCCGCGCTCGAGCGTACCGAGCGCCGCGCGGGCGTCCCATGCCGCAATGCGCTTCTCGGTCTTCCACGTTTGGAAGAACCAACCGGCAGCCGGCGCAAACGAAGCCAGCTGGTTGGCGATAAACACGCGCTCGTAGGCATTGCGGCCCTCGGGCGTAACCGACGAGTTGGCAAAGATCGCCGCGCCCGACCATTCGCCCACCAGCACGGGGAACCCAGTCGAAATCGCTTCTTTGAGCTCGCGCTTGTTGCGCGAAATCGCCGTCGTCAGCCCGCGGGGGCTCGTGATATCGAGCGCATACTCGTCGCGGTAATGGTACAGGTGAAGGTCCATGTAGACGTTCTTGTACTTGGCGCCGCGCATAAAATGCTTCCACTCGCTGGGATGCCCCGAAGACGAAAAGACGACGATCTTATCCTCGGGCATATACGAACGGACGAGCTCATAGGCATCGCGATAGAAGTTGCGCAGGTAGTGGGCCGGAATGCCATCCGTCATGGTGAAGAGGCTCTTGCGGACACTCATCTGCGGCGTATCCAGCAGCTCAATGCCCAGCAGGCTCTCGGCCTCGCCGTAGCGATCGGCCAGGCGCTCGAGCACGTCGAGTGCGACATGACGACCGTTGGTGGACGAATGCCACTCGGCAACAGCCTCCGGCGTGGCGGGCGAATCGTTGGAATCGCCCTGGCCACCGGGCACCGTCGCCAGATCGAGCAGCACGCGGATGTCGTACTTGGCAGCCCACTCAATCGCGCGGTCGATGTAATCGACAACCGAGATGTAGGAGGCATCGGACTCCTGTGAGCCAAAGGCATACCAAGGCACCGGCAGGCGCACGGCGTTGAGGCCGATCTGCGCCATGCGACGGAAATCATCCTCGCTCACAAACGTCTCGTAATGACGGCGCATGCGCTCGTTATAGGCGGCGGTGCCCATGGCCTCCTGCAGCTCGGCCGCATTGGATGCACCGGTCGCCGCGTATAGCGACGGGGTCACCCAAGGCTCGGGAATAAACCAGCCAGAGAGATTAACGCCGAGTATCCTCTCCATCACTGCCCCCTTCGGATCGTGCAGGCCGAGCCTGCATCGTATTGCATAGGAAAAGTATCGTTTTGAGTATACCCGCGCGTGCGGACAGACGACCGAACGGTCTGTAAAGTGGCGCAAAAGCGGGAGGAATGTCTGAGCGGGCGGGCCCGAGATGTGCACGCACGTCGGAAGTAAGCGCCGGAAAGCGCATCCCACTCTGAAGCCAAATTCCGGGACGCAATTTCCGCAGAGCCCTCGATAAAAGAAAAGGACCCCTTTGCAGAGGTCCTTGTCAATTCAAGGTGGCGGGGAAGGGAATCGCGCCCGCGCTCCGCGCGTGCGGACCGCTGCGGCGCTTCGCGCCTTGCGAGCTGCGCTGGCAAACGCTCACGCGTTTACTCAGCTCCGCGCCCTCACGGGGTTCGATTCCATGTGGGGGCTGCATAAAAGAAAAGGACCCCTTTGCAGAGGTCCTAGTCAATTCAAGGTGGCGGGGAAGGGAATCGAACCCCTGACACGAGGATTTTCAGTCCTCTGCTCTACCCACTGAGCTACCCAGCCATTTGAGGTGTGCCTTGTTTCAAGGCTTGATTAGTATAACCAAGGACGCGTTCCGGTCAACCGAGAATTTTAAAAAAGTTTTTGAGCACAGCCTCGGTTCTATAAATCGGCACGTCAGAGGCATCAGCCGGCAGCAAGAAGTTTTTCACTCAGAGCCGCACGGGCAAACTCACTTGGCGTCATCCCCTCGGCAGCCGCCCGTCGACGAATGGCCTCCTTCATTCCCAGAGGAATCTTGACCGACAGCGTTGCCGTCCCCTCACCTGAGAGCGGGGGCCGTCCACGCACGATCCCACCAACGGTGTGTTCGCCATCCGGAAACTCTCCGCGCTCGTACGACTCGCACCACGCGTCAATCATTTCATCCGTTACAACCTGACCATTAGCGGCCGTATACGTCTTGCCCATCATCAATCCCTCTGCCGAGCTCGCTCGATCTCTTGCCAGAATTTCTTCTGAACCGGAGACAGGGCATGAATAATGAGCCATCCACGAATTAGTTCGACCGCAACAAGTTCCACACTTCGACCATCTGGAAGCCATCCAATGGCAAGCCATCTCGGCGGCTCGTCCTCCGACTCGCGGCGAATGCACTCAGTAACCGCGAACCAGGCACCAAGCACCTGCTTTTCCGTCAAGTGTTTTTTGGCGTTCGGATGGATCTCAACATCCATGCATCTTCTCCTCCATCTTACCCAATTTCGTATGACGAAAGTCCGCTGTCGCCAATTCTTAAGCCGGTACGCGTTGGAGAGCAGGGGTCGAAACAATGATTGAAGGACGCTCTAGTACGGCCCAGGCGCCGGGGCAGGAGCACATGCGCCAAGGACGAACGTTTTCGTAGCGCGCGAGGATATTGCCGTCGCGATCGATGAAGGTGATGTCGATGGGATAGACCATAAAACACGTATGGACCGAAGAACAGCGTGGAAACGCCATGACGAGCGGCAGGCCGTTGGCGGCAACCGGACGCCGTCCCAGCATGCCGCGCAGGCGCACGACAAACGACTCCGCCACCGCAAACTCGGCCGGCGTCCAACCCAGCCTGTTGAGTGCCCGCGCGTAGGCGATGTAGGACGAGACCGCGGTCACATGACCACCCCCGGACGCCATGGATCGACCGTCACCGCACGCTCGTGCGACAACGTTGTCGGCGCCCCCAGCGGAACGCCAGCGATGCTGAGAGAAGTCGGCCACGGCTCATAGTGCATGGTGCAGGTGTAGGTCCTAAACGTACCGGATAGGGAGAGCAGGCCACCATCCGATGCCTCCGCGCCTTGCTCGCTCGACACTTCGATCTGCAAGTCATAGCCTTCCATGGCATTCAGAATTTGAGTCTGAACCGTCGCCGAGGCATCGGCAGAGCTCTCGTCACCCTCCCCGCCCGGCGCCACAGCGTGCGCCAGCACGATGTCGGGCACCACGCGGTCGAAGCGCGCGACAGCGCCGGCAAAGATCATGACGTTGTACACGATGAGTGCCAGCACCAGCAAAACGGGCGTAACCACTGCCATCTCCACCGTCGCTTGGGCGCGCTCCTCACGCAGACGCATGCGAATACTCATTACGACCCACCGCCCAGAGCGCCAACCAGTGTCGCGACATCGACGGTGAGTGGGATGGAGCCGCCGCCGGGCAGAGGAATCTCCGCAAGCGTGAACACCGTACCGCTAATGGTGCGTTCGACTTGATATTCCAACGCCTCGCAAAGCGCCTTGGGATCGGTCACGCCCAACGGAATACTTCGCAGTTTGTCTTGCGCTTGAGAGAGACCAGCAATGTCAGACCCCGGACTCTTAATGACGTTGGCGGAATCGGTCAGCACCGGCTTTCGCAGGCGCAAGTCGCACGGTTCCAAACCCAGCGCCGCCACGGACGCCGAAACGGTATCGCCGAGCCACGATGCAATGGAGCCCAACGCACCGCTGCCCCCTCCTAGGTCTTTAATCATCTCGTCCATAAGTTCGTCGGCCGAACCTTGGATATCACCGTATCCCACGAGCAGCCGTCCCCAAACATCCATGACGCCGTCGAGCACGCCGGCAACGCCGCCCGAGCGTTCCTTCAATGTCGAGAAAAATCGCGAAAGCACGTTGTTTTGCGCCGTCGCCTCATCGGGCGCCAGCACCGCGGCAGAGATAGCACCGCGATCGCCAAGCCTGACTGCCGTGTTAAACGAGGAGTTAAGTTGATCGGGGCTGGTAATGTCACCCGAAACTGCAAATGCGACCACGCCGTTGCGTCCAGGTGGGGCGATACGCGGGCGCTCGCCGGAAAGCGCTTTAATGGCCTGGTCAAACGCATTGCCCGCACGGTCGGCCTCATCCTCGGTCTGACGCTCAAGTTCGAGTTCTTTGTTGCGGCATTCGACGTAGTCTTCCAGAGCCTCTTTGAATTCATTGAAGTGGTATTCGAAGCCATTTCTGATGGACGAAGGCGGCATAAGGGCGCTTCCAAGCGCAACCACGCCGAAGCCGCACGCTTCGCATGTATCACGACCATCATAATCAGCAACAGATGCCAGCCCACTCGGAGTCCCTTTCTGATAGACGGGGCATTCGGCTCCATAATGCAGGTATGTTCTGCCGTCATTGTTGCTTACAGGCCATGCAGCATCGGTGTAAAGCTCGGTCGGCCGCACCTCGTTTGGGACACGCGGCAATAGTGGGATATAGGCAGAAAACCGTTCACCATCATCTTTTATGTATGCTCGATCGACCTCTTCAATCGCATAGGCATAGAACGCTTTTCGAGCGGCTGACTGCGCTTTCATCTCGACGCTCGATCCCTGAGGTTTTTCATTCGCCAAGCGCTGCCGGTAATAGATTTTCGCGCGATCGAGCGCTATTTGCGGCTCCCATGTGATGCTCGACTTTTCATGACGGTTCTGACTGTCAGATAGTTCTGCTAGTTTTTTCGCACGCTCCCACATACACGAGTACTTGCCAATCGAACTCTCGTCCGACCCACCACAATCCGCCAGCCAAGCGCGCTCTTTAGCCTTCGCCGTGTCCTCAGAAGCCTTCCGCAGCTCCTCGGCCGCACGCTCTAAATCATCTGATGTGTCTTTAATGGTATCGGTCGAGATCTCTGACCCTTTGAGCGCAGCGAAGTCCGATTCGGATGTCCTGGGCACGGCAAGCGCCGTACCGGTATAGGCCACACTATCGGTATCCTGCGCCGACACCGCCTGCGTGGCACGCGCGGCGATCAGATATGGCAGAGCCGTCTCGATTTTCTGTAAGCCTTCCGATGCGCTTTTGGCAAACTTGTTGCGCGTTTTAATGATCTCAATCCCGGTGTCGACCATATTGCCGGCAACTGGTTCGGCACCTGGGATGAGGATGGCGACCAGGCCCGTCCCGATTGTGGCAAACCCCGCCAGCCCCAGACTCAAGATGCTCGCATCAACCACCGTGGCAGCCGTGTGATAGGACGACACTACGTTGGCACCCGCCAGCGCGCCGCTATCGGCCGCCACCTGGGTATCCCCGGCACGCGACATGCTCCATATCGCCGCGGTCGACGAAAACAACAACGTGAGCACCACTAGGATGACCACGGCAGAAGAAAGCGTGGTGTAGGCACCGT
>DBFBEA010000084.1:0-29776 GCA_048248475.1 Collinsella sp.
GAGTGCGACTGGCCGAAGATGCTTAAGTGCAAGACGTTGCCAAAGGTCGAGGACATGCTATTCCTCCTCGAGTGTGACCTTGCCGCCCAGCAGGCGGTAGTGGTCGAAGAAATCGGGATAGGACTTGTTGACGGCCTCGGCGCCGTGGATCACGACCTCGCCGGTAGCGCGGCTCGCAGCGATGGACGCCATCATGGCGATACGGTGGTCGTTGTGCGAATCGACCTCGCCGCCGGTGAAGGCATCGACACCCTTGATGATGAGGTCGTCACCGGCAATGCGTACCTGCGCGCCCAGCGCGGTGAGCTCGCGGGTGGTGGTGACCAGGCGGTCGGATTCCTTGATACGCAGACGGGCGCAATCGCGGATAAAGGTGCGGCCCTGTGCCAGCGAGGCTACGGCCGAGATAACGGGCACCAGGTCGGGAATGTCGTGGGCACTCATCTCAAAGCCGGCGAGCTTGTCGGACTGCACGGTGGCGGCGTTCGTGGAGCGCACGATGCGGGCGCCAAAGCGCGAAAGCGCGGCAAGCACGTTGCGGTCGCCCTGCGCGGAGCTCAGGGACACGCCCTCCACGGTGATGGGGTCGGTGCCGATGGCGCCGGCGCACAGCCAAAAGGCGGCGTTGGACCAGTCGCCCTCGACGGCTACCCTGCCGGGCGTGCGGTACGAGCCGCTGCTTACGCGGAAGTTCGTGACCTCGGGCTGGCCGTCCCTGGCGGGAATACGCTCGACGTTGACCTCGACGCCAAAGGCCTTCATGGCCTGGATCGTCAGGTTGATGTAGGGGCGGCTCTCAATAAGGCCGGTCACCTGCACGCAGGAGGGCTGGGCGAGCAGCGGGGCTGCCAGCAGTAGGCCCGAGATGTACTGCGAGCTCACGTTACCCGGCAGCACAAAGGTGCCCGGGCGCATGCGTCCGCTCGTCTTGAGCGGAAAACCGCCCAGGCCCTGTAGGTCGCAGCCGGCGGCGATAATCTCGTCCGAGAGCGGGGACAGCGGGCGGGCGCCCAAGCGTCCCTGACCCACAAAAGTTGCTTCTGCGCCCAGCGCGCAGGCGACGGGCAACATAAAGCGGAGCGTGGAGCCGCTTTCGCCGCAGTCAAGCGTTCCGCCGGCAAGGGCCTTGAGCAGGCCAAACTCAACACTCTTCATGGTGGGGTGTATCTGGAAGCCGTCCTCGACGGTCTCGATGTGGGCACCGAGGGCCGTGAGGCAACGTACCGTGGCCTCGATGTCGGCGCAGGTAGTGTTGCAGGTAACGTGCGTCTCGCCGTTGGCAAGCGCGGCGCAGATGATCAGGCGATGCGCCATCGACTTGGATGCGATGGCGGGAACGGTGCCCTTGAGCGGGGACGGGGTGATGCGGGCTAGCATGCGGATGCGTCTCCCTTCTGGCCGAGGCCCTCGGCAATGAGTTCGTGGAAAGTGGAAAGCGGCGTGCGGTCGATGCTGCAGCGGCCAATGCCGTGCGGAATCACCAGATCGATGGTGTCGCCCGCGCGCTTCTTGTCGTGGAGCGCCTCGGCAAAGACAGCATCGGCATTGAGGTCGCAGCGGGTCTTAAGGCCATGGCGGGCGCAGAGCTCCTCAATACGACCGGGCAGTGTAGGATCGCAAACGCCGTGCAGGGCCGCGGCGCGCGTGATGATGCCCATACCGATCGACACGCAGTTGCCGTGTCCGAGCTCAAAGTGCTCACAGGCCTCGACGGCGTGTCCGGCGCTGTGTCCAAAGTTAAGGAGCTTGCGCTGGTTAGTCTCGCGCTCGTCGGCAACGACCACGGCGCGTTTAATGTCGATATTGCGGGCGATGATGAGCGCTACTCGGGCCACATCGCGGTTGAGCAGCTCCAGCGTGAGCGGTGTCTTCTCCAGCTCGGCAAAAAGCTCGGGGTCGGCGATTACAGCGTGCTTCACAACCTCGCCGCAGCCGTCGGCGAACTGCTCGGGCGTAAGGGTGGCCAGGCACCCCACGTCGGCGATAACCACGCTCGGCTGCCAAAAGGCGCCGGCCAAGTTCTTGCCGGCAGCCAGGTCGATGGCGGTCTTGCCGCCCACCGACGAATCCACCATGGCGAGCAGGCTCGTCGGGATCTGCACAAACTTGCAGCCGCGCATGTAGGTGGCGGCTACAAAGCCCGCCACGTCGCCCACGACGCCGCCGCCGAGTGCCACGATCACGTCGGAGCGCGAAAGCTCGTGCTCGGCCACAAACTCCAAAATGGCAACATAGGTTTCGGCGCGCTTATGGGCCTCGCCGGCCTCGAAGGTGCAGATGCTCACCTCGTAGCCTGACGCCTCCAGGCTTTGCTTAACGGGCATCTGGTAGAGCGGACCCACGTTGGTGTCCGTCACGACGACGGCCTTGGTGCCGCCGGCAGTGGCGCGCACAAGCGGTCCCGCCTGCTCCAGCAAAAACGTGCCAACATGCACCTGGTAGGGGCGTGCGGTGTCGATATCGATGGTAATCGCCATAAGCTTCGGTCCTTTCGACCTGGCGTGATAGGTGGTCTAGTGGGAGGCCTCGTCGTCGAGCGCGCGCTTAATGCGGTCGCCCTCGGCAAGGAGATTCTCCAGATAGCGCTGGTCGCGGTTCTTGAGCGCACGGCTGTAGGCGCCAAGCGACTCGATCAGGTGGTCGATTTCGAAGGCGAGCGCGTCGGCGTCGTCGATCATGAGCTCGGACCACATTTGCGGGTTGAGGTGCGCCACGCGGGTGAGATCGCGGTAGCTTCCGGCCGAAAAGCCGTGGTGGACCTGGGCGGTGGGGCTCTTGACGTAGGCGTTGGATACCACGTGCGCTAGCTGGCTCGTGAAGGCGATGACGCGGTCGTGCTCGGCGGCGCTGGTCACGCTGAACTTGCCAAAGCCCAAGGGACGCACCATCTCGCGCACCTGGCCCAAAAGTTCCAGTTTGAGCGCATCGTCCACCGCGGGCGGCACGAGCACGAGTGGCGCGCCCTGGAACAGGTCGGCGCGGGAGTGCGCGTAGCCCGAGAACTGGGTGCCCGCCATGGGGTGTGCGCCCACAAAGTAAAAGCCGTTCTTGCGGGCAAGCTCAAAGGCGCGCTCGCACACGATGCCCTTGACGCCCACGGTGTCGATCACCACGGGACCCATGATGGCCTCGGTGTCGGTGGCGTCGGCGAGGGCCTGGGCATGCGCCTCGAGCCACTCGATGCAGGCCTCGGGGTAGCAAGCCAGGACGATGATGTCGCATTCGCCGAGTGTCTTGTCGTTGAGCTCTCCGGCGACAGTGCCCATGCTGGCGGCCGTCATGACATCGTCATCGGGGTCCCAGGCCAGCACGCGGACGCCCGCCTGCGCATAGCCGCGGGCAAAGCTGCCGCCGATGAGGCCAAGGCCGACGATGCCGGCGCACTTGGGGCCGCCCTGGTTAACGCGTGCGTTTCTCACCGTACCCATGGGCTACTCCATGGTCTCTTGGCAGACAACCTCGCGGATGGCTCGGATGCGGCGCATGGTGTCGTCGAACTGATCGGGGGTGAGGGCCTGGGCGCCGTCGGACCAGGCTCGGCTCGGCTCGTCGTGGACCTCGATCTCCAGGCCGTTGGCACCGCAGGCGGTCGCGGCGAGCGCCATGGGCTCAACGTAGCGGGTGTAGCCGGTGGCGTGGCTGGGGTCGGCGACGACGGGCAGGTGCGACAGGTGGTGCAGCACCGGCACGGCGTTGAGGTCGAAGGTGTTGCGGGTGCGGGTCTCGAAGGTGCGGATGCCGCGCTCGCACAGGATGACGTTGTCGTTGCCCTCGCTCATGATGTACTCGGCGGCCATGAGCAACTCATCGATCGTGCCGGACATGCCGCGCTTAAGCAAGATCGGAGTCTTGGTCTTGCCGACCTCTTTGAGCAGGGAGAAGTTCTGGGCGTTGCGGGCGCCGATTTGCATGACGTCGATCTTCTTGTCCAAGAAGACCTGCACGTCGCGTGGATCCATGATCTCGGTGACGATCGGCATGTCGAGCTCGGCAGACGCCTCGCACAGCAGGTCGAGGCCGGCGGGGCCCATGCCCTGGTAGGCGTAGGGGGAGGTGCGGGGCTTGTAGGCACCGCCGCGCAGCATCGTGGCGCCGGCGGCCTTCACGCGGCGTGCGATGCGGATGAGGTTCTCGCCCTCGACGGAGCAGGGACCGGCGATGACTTGGAACTGGTCGCCGCCGATCATGACGCCGTGGCCGCAGTCGATGACGGAGTCCTCGGGGTGGAACTTGCGGTTGGCACGCTTAAAAGGCTCGGAGACGCGCTGCACGCGCTCGACGACATCCATGGACTCGAGCAGGAACGGGTCGATCTTGGTCGTATCGCCCACCAGGCCGATGATGGTCTCGTTCTCGCCGCGCGAGACATCGGTCTTCAGGCCTTTTTTCTCAATCCAGCTGACGATATGGCCGACGGCCTCGTCGCTGGCGCTTTGCTTTAGAATTGCAATCATGGTGTGCCTCTCACCTCGATGGATAACCCTTGCAAAAACGGCCCGCATCGCGAGCCGTGTATATATGGTGCATGAGAGTTTATACTATCTGACTCGCTTTTGCCTTCTAAAGTGGGCCGTTGCGCCGCGTCTTCCTCGGAATTGCAAAGCTTTTTCTTTTATTTTGATAGCCCGTGGTGCACTTGGGTATAATGCCAAACGTTGGCCCTATTAGCTCAGGGGATTAGAGCGTCTGCCTCCGGAGCAGAAGGTCGTTGGTTCGAATCCAACATGGGGCACCATCGAACGTAAGACCGTCCGAACCTCGCATGGTCCGGGCGGTTTTTCTTATACCGACGCGACGTGATGGGACGTGGTATGGCAGCAACGGATATCGAGCGCGGACTCTCAACCGCCGAGGTCGAGGAGCGCATCGCCGCCGGTAAGATCAACCGCAACATGGAGCTTAAGACCAAGTCGGTCAAAGAGCTCATCATCGAGAACCTTTGCACGCTGTTCAATTTGATCAACGTGATCCTGGCGTTCCTGGTCATTTTGACCGGTTCGTTTAAGAACCTGACGTTCCTGTTTGTGGTGTTCCTCAATACCGCTATTGGCGTCATTCAATCCATGCGGTCCGAGAAGATGGTCGATAAGCTCACGCTGCTGACCTCTAAGAAGGCCATCGCGGTGCGCGACGGTGCCGAGGTGGAGCTCGACCTGGACCAGATCGTGCTCGACGACATCATCCGCCTGGGGCGCGGCGACCAGATTCCCGCTGACGCCGTGGTGGTTTCCGGCGAGGCGCTCGTGAACGAGAGCCTGCTGACGGGCGAGAGCGACCTTATTAAGAAGCAGCCCGGTTCCGAGCTCATGAGCGGCAGCTTTATCGACTCGGGCCTGCTGCGCGCCCGCGTGATCCATGTCGGCGCCGACAACTACGTGGCCAAAATTAATAACGAGGCCAAGTACGTCAAAAAGGTCAATTCCGAGATCATGAACGCGCTTAATGCCATCGTGCGCTTTGCGAGTATCATCATGATCCCGCTCGGTTTGGCGTTGTTTGCCTCGAGTGTGAGCGAGCTGTGGGATGCCGCGGGAACCCCGGGCGATAGCGCGCTTTCGTGGTGCTTCTCCGAGCTGTTGGCTGGTCATGTGCCTTCGTCGGCGCTGCTGTCCACGGTGGGCGCCCTGCTGGGCATGATCCCGCAAGGCCTGGTGCTGCTGACCTCGTCGGTGCTCGCCATCGCCACGGTGCGCCTGGCCCGTCGCAAGGTGCTGGCGCAGCAGCTCTACTGCATCGAGACGCTCGCTCGCGTCGACGTGCTGTGCCTGGACAAGACGGGCACCATCACGTCGGGCCGCATGGAGGTCGAGGGCACGTATCCGCTGCCGGTTGAGGGTGTTGGCTTTGGCGTGGACTCGGACGAGGCGGCTGTTCCCGTCGATACCACAGTGCTCGATTTTGCGCTGGCTAACGTGGCACGTGCGACTTCGGCCGATGCCAACGAGACCTGCCAGGCGCTGCTCAACTATTACGCCGATCGCCCGGTCGAGGTGTCCGAGCCGCTGTCGGTCATTCCATTCTCGTCGTCTAAAAAATGGAGCGGCGCTTCTTTTGCGCAGGGCTCCTATGTGATGGGCGCCGCGCAGTTTGTGCTTTCCGAGCGTGTGTTTTCGCAGGTCGAGAACCGTGTCGCCGAGCTTGCCGATACCTGCCGCGTGCTCGTGGTGGCGCGCGTTGACGGCTTTACGCCCGATGGCGAAATGGTGGGCGAGGCCGAGCCCGTGGGCTTTGTGACCATCCGCGACGAGATCCGTACTTCGGCGGCCGAGACCATCGGCTACTTTAACGAGCAGGGCGTGACCCTCAACGTGATCAGTGGCGACGACCCGCGTACGGTGTCGTCGATCGCGCGCGTGGTGGGCGTGCCGGGGGCGGACGCTTATGTGGACGCCACGACGCTCGATACGCCGGCCAAGCTCGATGCCGCAGTGGACCGCTACCATGTCTTTGGTCGTGTGACCCCGCAGCAGAAGCGCGAGCTCGTGCAGGCGCTCAAGCGCCGCGAGCACACCGTGGCAATGACGGGCGACGGCGTCAACGACGTGCTGGCGCTCAAGGAGGCCGACTGCTCCGTGGCCATGGCGGCCGGCTCCGATGCCGCGCGCAACGTGGCCGAGATCGTACTCGTCGACAACGATTTTGCCTCGATGCCCGCCGTGGTGGCCGAGGGCCGTCGCTCCATCAACAACCTGCAGCGTTCGGCGTCGCTGTTCCTGACTAAGACGCTGTTCTCGATGAGCCTGGCGGCGCTGTGCATTGCGCTGCCACCGTACCCCTTCGAGCCCATCCAGATGACACTCATCAACTTCTTCTGCATCGGCGCGCCGGGCTTTGTGTTGGGCCTGGAGCCCAACAATGCTCGCGTGAAGGGTGCGTTTTTGACCAACGTACTCAAGCGTGCGCTGCCGGCGTCGATTGCGGTCATTTTGGCTGCGGCTCTCGATATCTTTGTGGCGCGCGTGTTTGGCTTTAGTCAGCTCACGCTGTCTACGATGTGCCTGCTTACGTCGTGTGCGGCGAGCGTCAGCCTGATCTGGCGCATCTCGCAGCCTATCACGCCCTTACGTGTTGTGCTCTTTGTGTTTGTCGTCGCCGGCATCCTGGTGGGCGTTATCGGATTCCCGGAGCTGCTGTCCATTGCCAACCTGTCGATGGGCCAGATGGTTATCTTGGCTGTCATCGTGGTCTTTACCTGCTCGGTGTTCTTTAAGCTCGCCACGATGATGGATTCGCTCAAGCCGCGTCGTCGTCATGCCGCAACTGGTTTTGGCCGCGGTGTGCGCGTCCACCTGGGTCGCGGTGGCGGCAAGGTGAGCTCGACGGGTTCGACGGCCGAGCGTTTTGCCAAGCGCGTCGCCGCCGACATGGCGCAGCGCCGCGAAGATCGCACCGCTCGCGAGGCCGAGGCCCGCGCACTTGAGGGCGTGGCCCAGGCCCAGCCCAAGAAAAAGAAGAGTACCGGAGCCAAGCGCTCTCGCGTGACCAAGTCCGCCCAAGGCATCAAAGTCTCGATGCCAAGCAAAAAGAAGAAGTAACTACGCGCCCTGGCGATGTTGAATTGGTGCCTTGCTCCTGCGGGGCCGTGGCGATGTTATGCTCTAACCTCGATTGTTTGAATTGCTTCGAAAAGAGGATGTCGTGATCTGCCCGCATTGCCTTAAGACTATCGAGGACGGCGCCTCGTTCTGCCCCTACTGCAACGCCTATGTGGGTCCGGGCGATGGCCCCGAGCACACCGAGTTCGTGTTCTGCGAGGGCTGCGGTGCCCGTCTTTCTCCGCATGATCGTACGTGCCCCAAATGCGGACGCCCCGCTCCGGGTATCCTCTCCGAGGACGCGGCCGCATCCGACCTGGCAGCGGGCCGCACGGCGGGCTTTCCGCGCCTAACGCAAGAGCAGATCGATACCGAGGTGCCGCATGCGCCAGCCTCTGCCGCTGCGGTGCTCTCAGACGCCGCCGATCCTAACGAGACCTGCGTGCTGCCGGCTTTCGATAAGGATTTCGGTATCCCCAAGGTCGATATTCCCACGCCGGTTTCCCTGCACGACGATCCTCAAAAACCTAAACGCAAGGTGCATCCCGACGAGGACGCCTATCACAAGCACAAGCGTCATATCCCCAAGCCGCTCATCGTCATTGCGGTCCTTGCCGTCGTTTGCGGCGGTGCCTATTGGTTCGTGACGACCGATCCCATGGGTGTCATGCCTGGCTTCTATGACCAGTTTGGCCAGGCCGCGCAGACGACCTTCCCCACGCGCCAAAAGGGCGAGGCGAATGAGGACGATACCAAGCAGGACGATTCTGCCGAGGTGGTCCAGGAAGAAACCGTGCTCACCGATGATCAGCTCTATACCAGGCTCGACGGTCTGTATCAGACCATCGTGTCCTACGGTGACGAGGACCAGATCGGCGAGGTCATCGATTCCTTTAACAACGGCTATCTCCGAACGCCGCTGTCCACCCGTCAGGAGCTGTCGCAGAGTGCCTACGCCCTGCGCGACCAGATCAAAAAGACGCAAGATGAGCTCAGCAACCTTAAGTACCAGGACGATACGGTCTATGCGGACGACATCGCCCACTTAAAGCAGCTTGCCGAGTGGATGTATGAGCGCGTCGACGTGATCTGCCAGAGCTGGGACATCTCGCTGGCCATTCCCGATGGCGAGTCGATGAGTTCCCACCAAAGCGAGATCCTGGCGCCCATCGCACAGGGCGGCAACAGCGCGCTGAATCAGTACGACGCCAACGTGGGCTCCTGGAAGCCGCAGCAGCGTTCCTAAAATTAGTTCGACATAGTCGGCATAACCTACGTGCGCAATTGATGTAAGCGCATGCTTATTGCTACAATTCGTACAAATATGCTTTAAACGCACGAGGAAGGAACCACATGTTTGGTTTTAAGAAAGAGCTCTACACGCCCGAGTATCAGCTTGCCGGCGACGAGTGCGCCGTTATCGAGACGTCGAAGGGTACCATCAAGGTCAAGTTTGACGGCGAGGGCGCTCCCATTCATGTCGCGAACTTCTGCGAGCTTTCCACGATGGGTTTCTATGATGGCCTTAAGTTCCATCGCTATGTGCCCGGCTTTGTCATTCAGGGCGGCGACCCCAATACCCGCGATATGTCCGGCGCCGACGTCGCTGCCGGTCTTGAGGGCCCCGACGGCATGCCCGGTACCGGTGGCCCCGGCTACTGCATCAAGGGCGAGTTTGCCACCAATCCGCGCAACAGCCATGTCGACGGTGCCCTTGCCATGGCACGCTCCATGGACCCCGATTCCGCGGGTTCGCAGTTCTACTTCTGCCTGGGTGCCCAGCATAACCTCGATTCCGGTTACACCGTCTTTGGTACCACGGTCGAGGGTCTCGATGTGATTTCGCAGCTGCGTGCCGGCGACGAGATCGTCCATGTCGAGATCGTTCACGAGTAAAGGGGACTTCCTTGAATAGCCAGCTGATCCAACAGGGCCGCGCCGCTTACCGCGCGGGTGATTTTTCCGCTGCAGCCCAGATGCTTGGGGCGGCAAAAACTCCCGATGAGATTATGGGCGAGGCCGATCACCTTCGTGGCAACGCCTTGATGCACCTGGGCATGTATGCCGAGGCCGCCGAGGCCTACGCCGCCGCCCTCAACGACGGCACCTACGGCAAGCGCGGCGCGCTGCTCACCAACCGCGGTAAGGCGCTCGCCGCCGTGGGCGACTACACGACGGCCGCTCAGGCGTTCTCTGCTGCTACGCAGGATGCTTCCTATGCCACGCCGTTCAAGGCCTATCTGGGCCTGGGTAATGCGCTGTTCCAGTCGGGCGACTATGCCAACGCGGGTACTGCCTTCCGTCAGGCTGCCATCGACGGCGCCAATCCGGCTCCTGCCGCCGCACTCGGCGAGCTCGGTCGTTGCTTCATTAAGCTCGACCGTCCGGCGGATGCCGTGGAGACCTACCGCACGGCTATCGACTTTGCCGGCCCCCGCGACGACACGCGTGCGCTCAACGCCGGCATGGGTCAGGCGCTTTCTGCCGCCGGCCGTCCCTCCGACGCACTCGACGCCTTTAACGCCGCTACTGCCGATGGCATCTACCAGCTTACCTCCGAGCAGGCCGATGAGCTTGCCCGCGTGCACGATTCGCTTGCCGCGCTGTCTGCCCAGACGGCTATGTCCACGGCTCCGGCGCCCGCGATGGACGCTCCTGCCGTCGATCCGCTCGATCCTACGGGCGCGACCGGTCAGTTTATGCCCGATCCCTCGGACACGGGCTTCTTTACGCTGTCCGAGTCCGAGATGGTCCAGCAGGACCGTCAGGATCGTAAGCAGGCCAAGGTCCGTCGTCGCCATCGCCACACGGGTCTCAAAGTCTTCATCGTGCTGCTTCTGCTCATTTTGATCGCCGCGGGCGGTTTGGGCTTTGCCTACACGCGCGGCTTTGGCTTCCCGTCTCAGGAGTCTGTCGTTACCGATCTGTTCCAGGCTGCCGGTGACGGTGACACCGCAAAGGCCGAGTCTTGCCTGGCCTCGAGCCTGTCCGAGGACGCTAAGTCGATGATCATCTCTTCGATTCCGCAGGGTGCCACCGTGTCCGTCGAGGGCATGGATCAGTCCATGACCGAGACGACCGCTAAGGTGAAGGCATCGCTGTCCAAGGGCGGCGAGCAGGAGTACACCGTCAAATTCGTGCGCTCCGACAACCATATCGGCTGGGCCGTTTCCTCGCTCGATATGGATTTCTCGGCTGCTGACAACCAGTAGCGACCTTATGGGATTTAGCTTTGCCCGGTGCTTCACCGCAAGTGAGGTGCCGGGCTTGCGCTAGTATCATGAACTAGTAGTTTTCCAGCAATCATCCAACACATCAGGAGTTGCGTTGTTTTCTTTGATGGATATGTTCTTCGGTAGCTATGCGGGCGATCTTGCCATCGACCTCGGCACCGCAAATACGCTTGTCTCCGTGCGCGGCAAGGGCATCGTCATTCGCGAGCCTTCCGTCGTCGCCATCGACAAGAACGACGAGCGCATCCTGGCGGTCGGCATCGAGGCCAAGCGCATGCTCGGCCGTACGCCCGGCAACATCGTGGCCGTTCGTCCCCTGAAGGACGGCGTCATCGCCGACTTCGATGTTACCGAGGCCATGCTTCGTTACTTTATCGACAAGGCGTCTGAGAAGCGCTATCCGTGGACTCCGCGTCCGCGTGTTGTCGTCTGCGTTCCCTCCGGCGTCACGTCGGTCGAGAAGCGTGCTGTCTTTGAGGCCACGATCCAGGCCGGTGCCCGCCAGGCCTATCTGATCGAAGAGCCTATGGCCGCCGCTATCGGCGCCGATCTGCCCGTCGAGGAACCCACCGGCTCCATGGTCATCGACATCGGCGGCGGTACCACCGAGGTTGCCGTTATCGCTATGGGCGGCATCGTCGTCTCGCAGTCCATCCGTATTGCCGGCGACGAGTTCGACCAGGCTATCCTCACGCACGTTCGTGATGCCTACAACCTGGCCATCGGCGAGCGTACGGCAGAGGACATCAAGATCAAGGTCGGCTCCGCCGTGCCGCTCAAGGACGAGCTCGACGTCGAGGTCAACGGCCGCGACGTGATTACCGGTCTGCCCAAGACCGTTCGCATCGAGAGCGAGGAGATCCGTCGCGCACTCAACAAGCCGCTCGACGAGATGGCCAAGGCCGTCAAGGACGCACTCGACGCCACGCCGCCCGATCTTGCCTCGGACCTTATGTACTACGGTATTTTGCTGACCGGTGGCGGCGCGCTGCTGCGCGGTCTCGACGTGCGCTTGCGCGATGAGACCGGCGTTTCGGTCAACGTCAGCCCCACGGCGCTCGATAACGTTGTTAACGGCTGTGCCCGTGTGCTCGAGGCCAATGCGTTTGATGGCGGCTTCGTCCAGACCAATGCTTAATTTCCAAAAGGTGGATTCCATTTGGCACGATCTTCGGGTTTCTCCACAAATCTGAATACCAAGCGACAATCAACGGGTATGCGCCCGTTGATTGTTTTCAGCCTGATTTCGGTGTTGCTGCTCACGTTTTACATCCGCGAGGGCGAGGCAGGACCGATTCATGCCGTGCGTTCGGGCGTAACGACGATTACCTCGCCGGTGCGCTTTGTGGGCTCGGCTGTGGCGGCTCCCTTCAATGCGATCGGCAACGTGTTCTCTAACCTTACGGCGTCGCAGGACACGCTCGACGAACTCAAGAAGCAAAATGAGGAACTGACCTCTAAGGTTGCCGAGCTCTCCGAGGCTCAAAAGACCGCTGAGCGTCTGGAAGGGCTGGTCGGCCTGCAGTCGACCTACAACCTCAAATCGACCGCAGCTCGTATCGTTGGTGCCTCGGGCGATGCTTGGACCTCGACCGTCACCATCGACAAGGGTTCTGCCGACGGGCTTACCATCAACATGCCTGTGACGAGTTCGGCCGGTGTTATCGGCCAGATCATCGAAGTCTCGGCCAAGACCTCTACCGTGCGCCTGATTGGCGACGAGAACTCGGGCGTGTCCGCTATGGTGCAGGACACGCGCGCCCAAGGCATGCTGCAGGGTCAGGCTGACGGCACGCTGCGTCTTGAGTACGTGAGCGTCGACTCCGATGTTAAGGTTGGCGATATCATCGTGACCTCTGGCATCGGTGGCGTGTTCCCCAAGGGGTTACCGCTCGGCACCGTCTCGTCGGTTGAGAAATCGGCAAACGATGTGTACTACACCATTGTGGTGCGCGCCCAGACGACGGCCGAGAACAACGAGGAAGTGCTGGTCATTACCTCGCTGACCGACGAACAGTCGGCCTCGGATGAGGACGTGAGCACGGCCAACAGCACGCCGCGGGGAACGTCGCGCGATGCTGCGACCAAGACGAAGGACGAGAGCTCGGATGACAGTTCCGACACGTCCGAGACGACCGATTCTGGCTCGAACGAATAGGGGGCATGTCCATGGATCTACACGAGCAGGGGATGAGCTCCCGTACGTTTGTGATCGCCGCCATCGTGTGCGTGCTGCTGCAGGCAGGCCTGGCACCGCAGATCTCCATTGCGGGCGGTCGCGTCAACTTCATGATTATCCTGGTGTGCCTAAGCGTGTTCTCGGGCGACCCGACCCGTGCCGTCGTGTGCGGTTTTTGCAGCGGCTTGTTTTATGACCTGTCCGCTGCCGTGCCGGTGGGCGTTATGTCGCTCCTGCTGACCGTGGGCTCTTTTGCCCTGGTGCACAGCGCCGTCGGTCAGACGGGCGGTACCCCGAGTGCGCGCGGCATCACCGTGGGCGCCTTCGCGCTCGTCATTAATGTGATCTACAGCATCATCTTGCTGTTTATGGGTTTGGAGACGAGCTTTGTCGTGGCGATCTTCGGCCATGCACTGCCGTCTTCGATCCTGACGGGTCTGGTTGCCATTCCGTTTTTGATGTCCGGCGTCGTGCCGCAGTCCGGCTATGGATTCTCCGCACGTGGCGGACGCCAGACGGGTATGCGCTTTAAGCCCAAGACCCGCAAGCTCAAATAGGGGAGGCCCGTAGATGTCTTCCCAGATGACGGTTATTATCGCCGGTATCGTGCTAGTTGTGGCCATCGTGGTCGCGCTGGTCGTCATGCGTCGTGGCGATTCCCGTTTTACCTACGATACGCAGCATGGAACGGCCCCGCGCGCCACCGAGGGCGAGGGCAATACCGCGTCGACCGCCTTTAAGGGCCGCTTTTCCATCCTCACCACGGGTGTGGGCGCGATGTTTGCGGCGCTTGCCGTCAAGCTGTGGGGCATGCAGATGGTCTCATCGGACTATTACGAGAAGCAGGCCAATAGCAATCAGACTCGCACCGTTACAACACCCGCTGTGCGCGGTCGCATCCTCGACCGCAATGGCGTGGCGCTTGTCCAGAACCGTCCCTCACTTGCTGTCGTGGCCTACCGCGACCTTGCCGAGGATGAGGTTCTGGTTCGCCATCTTGCCAACGTGCTTGGAATGCCTTACGTGGCGGTCCTTCGTAATATTCAGGACAATACAGAGGGCGCTCAGAGCCTGCATACCATCGCGACGGACGTCCGTCGCTCCACGGTTGCCTATATTCAGGAGCATGCCGGCGAGTTCCCGGGCGTCAAGATTGCCGAGCGTACCGAGCGCCAGTATCCATATGGCGAGACGGCATGCCATATCTTGGGCTATACCGGCACCATTACCTCCGAGCAGCTCGAGGCCCAGAATAAGAAAACCTCTGGCGATGATGATGCTTCTGCTGGCAAGATTACGTACCAGTCGGGCGATATCGTGGGCCAGGCGGGCGTTGAGAGCTACTACGAAAACCTGCTGCAGGGTATTCGTGGCGAGCAGACCGTCAAGGTCGATGCCTCGGGCAATGTGACCGGTCAGGCCGGCGCCGTGCCCGCGAAGGCCGGCTCTGACATTAAGCTCACGCTCGACCTTAAGATCCAGCAGGCCTGTGAGACGGCGCTGGCGAGCGCTATCGAGCTTGCCAAGACCACTGGCTACAGCAATGCCGGCAACGGCGCTGTGGTGTGTCTCGATCCCAACAATGGCGAGATCCTGGGCATGGCGAGCGAGCCCAAGTTCGATCCGTCCGTCTTTATCGGCGGCGTCTCAAATGACGTGTGGACCGAGCTCAATGATGACAAAGGTTCGCACCCGCTGCTCAACCGCGCCATTAGCGGACAGTACATGTCGGCTTCGACCATCAAGCCGCTCTCGGCACTGGCCGGTCTTGAGTTTGGAACCTACACTTCAACGCAGACAACCAACTGCACGGGCTATTGGACGGGCCTGGGCAAGTCGTGGGGCAAGTACTGCTGGCTGCATTCCGGCCACGGCACCATGACGCTGCAGTCGGGTATCGCCAACTCGTGCGACCCCGTCTTCTACGACATGGGCAAGGCGTTCTTTTATGACGAGAAACATTCCGAGGGCCTGCAGGAGGTCTTTCGTCGCTGGGGTCTAGGCAAGACCTGCGGTATCGATCTGCCGAGTGAGGGCGCGGGCCGTATTCCCGATGCCGAGTGGAAAGAGTCGTACTTCACCGACGCCTCTGCCGAGGACCGCAAGTGGAATGCCGGCGATATGACGAACATTGCCATCGGCCAGGGCGACATCCTGGTGACGCCCTTGCAGATGGCGTGCGCCTATATGGGTCTTGCCAACGGCGGTAAACAGTACGTGCCTCACGTGTTTTTGTCTGCCGTGTCGCGCGATGGCGACGGCGATGCCTATAAGTACAACGGCAAGGGCAAGAAGAAGCGCCTGGAGGCCAAGATCAACAGCGATTCGGATTTGGCTCTTGTTCGCAACGGTATGCACGACGTGATTTACACGGCATCGACGTCCCTGGCGGCGCACTTTGGCACCCTGACGCCGCAGGTATACGGCAAGTCGGGCACGGGCGAGAAAAGTGGCGAGGACGAATACGCGTGGTTCTGCGCCTATGCACCGGCCGATGATCCCAAGTATGTCATCGCTACTGTCCTGGAGCAGGGCGGCGGCGGCTCAGATACCGCGATGCATGTCGTGCGCGACGTGCTCGGCGTGATTTATGACGAGCCCGATACCTCTTCGGCCTCGGGCGATTCTTCGGTTCGATAGGAGGTTGCGATGGATTTTTCTCCGGCGGATCTGTTCCGTTCAACCAAGACCGGCTCTCGCAGCAGCCTGGACCGCGTCAACAAGCAACTTTCGGCCTCGCGCGGCACGTTTCGCCAAAAGGTGCATATCGGTGTGCTCGTGGCTACTGTGGCGCTCGTTGCCTACGGTGCCATCATCATCTGGTCGGCTTCGCAGTTTAAGGCCGATGCCTCGTTCTCACGCCATCTGTTGGGAATCGGCATCGGAGCAGTGCTGGCGGTGCTGGTCTGGCGTACCAATCTGCGCGGTATTTCCAATTTCTCGACGGCGTTGCTCGTCATCGACCTGATCGTGATCCTCTCGCCCAAGATTCCGGGTCTGTCCTATACGGGCGGTCTGGGCATGACGGGCTGGATCAAGATTCCCGGTATCGGCTTGACATTCCAGCCGGTTGAGCTTGCCAAGCTCATCACCATCTTCTTTATTGCTACGCTTGGCTCGCAGTATAACGGTCGCATCGATACCGTTCGCGACTACGTCAAGCTCTGCGGCATGCTGTCCATTCCGTTTTTGGCCGTCGTTGCCATGGGCGACCTGGGCTCGGGCCTGGTCGTGCTTGTTTCGGGCGCCATCGTCATTTGTATGAGCGGTGCACGCCGCGAATGGGTGCTGTCGACCCTGGCCCTGCTCGTGGGCCTGGTGGCCCTCGTTCTGGCGCTCGATTCGGTCTTTGATTCGTTGCTCGGCCACGATGTACTCATCAAGCAGTATCAGATGAACCGACTGACCGTCTTTATCGACCCCGATAATGCCGATTCGGACGATGCCTACAACCTGCAGCAGTCGCTTATCGCCGTTGGCTCGGGCGGTTTCTTTGGTAAGGGCTTGGGGCATGCGACGCAGTCGGCCGGCGGCTTCCTACCCGAGTTCCATACCGACTTCGTCTTCGCCTTCCTGTCCGAGACCTTTGGTTTTTGCGGTTCCTTTTTGCTCCTGTGCCTCTACGTGCTGCTGATCTTTTCGACGATCCGCGTCGCCTTTAAGTGCGAGTCTCTGTTCCTACGCTTATCATGCGTGGGTATCGTCGGCATGTGGGCGTTCCAGACCTTCGAAAACATCGGCATGTGCATCGGCATGATGCCGATTACCGGTATTCCGCTACCGTTTATTAGCTTCGGTTCGTCTTCGATGATGATTCAGCTGCTGACGGTGGGTATCGTACAATCCATATGGCGGCATCGTTCGGGCGCCGCGTAACCGCTGGAGGGGTTTGCTATGAAAATTCCCGTAGATAAGCTGACCCGCGCTTTTAAGATGGGCGCGTCCGTTAAGAAGGATTCCGATACGCCGGTGCGCGTCTCGGTCTATCTGGATTCGTCCGCCTCGCGCTTTCTGGCCGAGACGGTGCGTGACGCCTTTGTGCCGCAGACGACCTCGGGTATTGTGCGCGTCGAGCGTCTGGGGGAGGAGCGAATTGCTCCAAAGACCGATACCGATGTGGTGCTGGTGCTCTCGTGTGGTTCCGACCGCTTGGAGAGTGCCGTGCAGGAGCTCGTGATCGCCGGCGCGCCCGTGTGCGTGCTTGCCGAGTCTGCTGTGGAGGTGCCGTTTATCGAGGAGTCTACGCCCATGCTCGGCGTGGTAGCGGCAACCGATAAGACGTATCTGCTCGAGACGCTTGCCCGCTGGATTCTCGATCGCACCGACAAGGAAACGGCTTTTGCGGCGAACTTTGCCTTCATGCGCATCGCGGCGGCCAATCGTATCATCACCTCGTGCGCGCTCACCAATATGGCGACCGGTGCGCTGGTGTTTTTGCCGGGCGCCGATTATCCCGTTATGGCGCTGGCGCAGGTGGGCATGCTCTTTGAGCTCGCTGCCGTCTTTGGACGCGGCATTAAGCCCGAGCGCGGCTACGAGGTCGCGGGCGTGCTTGCCGGCGGTCTTGTGATCCGCGCGGTCACCCGCGCGCTCGTCAAACAGACGCCGCATATTGGGTTTGCCGTCAAGGCGCTCACTGCTGCCGCGGGCACCTACGGCATGGGTCGTGCGCTCGTTTCGCTCTACGAGCGCGATGTCGACTACAGCCGTGCCAACGAGGTGGTCACTGCCACGTTCTCCCGCGTTCGCGATCTGGTGACCACGGTCGCGGGCGCTACCCGTCCTATGGCGTCCTATCAGGACGCATCCGATCTCGCTGCTTAGGGGTTTTCCGTTGCGCGTTGCATACCAAGACTGTTTTCATTTAATTGAGCCGTTGCTCGCCAAGGTCGAGAAGCCGAGCCGCTATATCGATCACGAGTGGGGCACGCTTTCCAAGGCCGATGCCGACTACCGTTGCTGCCTGATCTACCCGGATGTGTACGAGGTCGGTCTGCCCAACCAGGGCATCGCCATCCTCTACAACATTCTTAACCAGGCCGAGGGCATCTCCTGCGAGCGCGGCTATGTGCCGTGGCCCGATATGGGTGACGCCATGCGCGAGGCGGGTATTCCGCTGCTCTCGCTCGAGGGTGCAGCGCCGGTCGCTTCGTTTGATATCGTCGGCCTGCATGTGCCGCACGAGATGGCGGTGACGAACTTCCTCGAGGCTCTCGACCTCGCTGGCATTCCGCTGTTAGCGGCCGACCGCACCGAGGACGACCCCATTATCATCGCCGGTGGTCCCTCGGTGTACAACCCCGAGCCGTACGCGGCCTTCTTCGATGCCATCCTCATCGGTGAGGGCGAGGAATCGCTGCTCGAGACCTGCCAGCTGCATCGCCGCCTGCGTGACGAAGGGGTCCCGCGCGCGCAGATTGTTGAGCAGCTTGCATCCATTGCCGGCAACTACGTGCCGTCGCTCTATGAGGTTCGTCACGACGAGCCCTGCTCGCCGCATGGCTACACCGTGCCGCGTGAAGGCAAGGATGCGTCGACCGTGGTCTACAAGCGCGTCGTCAAGGATTTCGGCGCCACGAATCCGCTGTCGCAGTCGTGCGTGCCCTATGCGCAGCTGGTTCACGACCGCCTGTCTATCGAGATCCTGCGCGGCTGCGCCCGCGGCTGTCGTTTTTGCCAGGCCGGCATGACGTATCGCCCGGTGCGCGAGCGCTCGGCCGACCAGATCGTCTCGTCGGTGATTCAGGGTCTGGAAAAGACCGGCTATGACGAGGTGTCGCTGACCTCGCTCTCCACGACCGACCACTCCTGCATTCGCGACGTGCTCGGCAGGCTCAACCGTCGCCTGGAGGATACGGGTATTCGCGTGTCTATTCCGTCGCAGCGCCTGGATTCGTTTGGCGTGGATATGGCCGAGTCGGTCGCTGGCGAAAAGAAGGGCGGCCTGACGTTCGCGCCCGAGGCCGGCAGCCAGCGCATGCGCGACATCATTAACAAGAACGTGACCGAGGAGGACCTGGACCGTGCGGCCAAGGCGGCCTTCGAGGCCGGCTGGAACCGCATGAAGCTCTACTTTATGATGGGCCTTCCCGGCGAGCGCGACGAGGACATCGTGGCCATCGCCAATCTGGCTGATCACGTACTGGAGCTCGGTCGTTCCGTGGTGCCCAAGGCTCGTCGCGGCTCGATCTCGGTGTCCATCTCGGTTTCGGTCTTTATCCCCAAGGCTGCCACGCCGTTCCAGTGGTGCCCGCAGCTCGACTACGACGACGTCAAGCGTCGCCAGAAGCTGCTTGTCACGAGCGTTCGCAACCGTGCCGTTCGCGTGCATTACCACGATGCCGAGACCTCGCTCATCGAGGCCGCGCTGTCCCGCGCCGGTCGTGACATGACGCCCGTCATCATCGACGCTTGGCGCGCGGGCTCTCGCTTTGACGCCTGGGTAGAGCATTTCTCGCTCGATAACTGGAAGGAGGCTGCTGCCAAAAACGGCATCGACCTCAATGAGCTCGTACACCTGCCCTACGAGTTGGATTGGCGCCTGCCGTGGGAGCATGTGAGCCCCGGCTGCACGCGCGGCTTCCTCGAGCGCGAGTACCGTCGCTCGCTCGAGGGCGTCACGACTCCCGACTGCACCCGCACGTCGTGCACCGGCTGCGGGATCTGCCCCACGCTCCACGCCAAGAATGTATTGATGGGTGATCGCGCATGAGTGAGCGCCTGACCGACAACCCCTCGCTCTTTAGACTTCGTGTTCGCTATGGCAAGCGCGATCGCCTTAAGTACCTGGGCCATCTCGAAGTAATCCATACCATTGAGCGCATCGTGCGCCGTGCGGGACTTCCCTATGCCGTCACGCAGGGCTTCTCTCCGCACATGCGCGTGGGCTTCTCTTCGGCGCTGCCGGTGGGTACGTCGTCGACCTGCGAGTGGTATGACCTGTTTATGACCGAGTTCGTGGCGCTCGACGAGGCGTTTGGGCGCCTGGCTGCGGCGTCTCCGGCCGATCTGGCGCCCATCGAGGCGGCGTACATCGACGTGCGCACGCCGGCGTTGACGGCGCAGCTCACGCGCCTGTCGTATCGCATCGACCTGCACTTGGATCCCGAGGCGCCCGTAAGCGCCGACGAGGTGCGTCGTGCGATCGACACGCTGCGCGCGGGCCACGGCATCGACTACGCGCGCGGCAAAAAGAGCAAGCGCTTGGATTTGGATCACACGCTCGTGGGCTATGAGCTCACGGCGGGGGAGCGCCCGGACCATTTGGTGCTCATGCTCGACACCCATGCCGACAACGAGGGCTCCATGCGTCCGGAAATTTTGCTTTCTGCTGCTGATGTTTTGTTGCAGGGCTTGACCCCGGGCGTGGATGCACCTATTGTTTCCACCGGTATGCAAGACCTCGTGACCATCTGCTCCTACGATGTCGAGCGTCAGAATCAAGCATGCGAGGACGACGAGGGCCGACTCGTCAGCCCCATACCTGTGCGAACTTGTGGATTTGCTCCACATACTCGTTGACGGGGGTATTTTCGCCTGCTACTATATTCGGCTGTTGCACTAACTGATGCATGAAGGGCAAGTAAACATGTACGCAATCGTTAACACGGGCGGCAAGCAGTACAAGGTCGCCACCGACGATGTCATCACCGTCGAGAAGATCGAGGGCAATGAGGGCGACAAGGTCACCCTGCCGGTTATCTTCCTCAACGATGGTAAGAAGATCGTCACCGATCCCGACAAGCTGGCCAAGGCCAAGGTTACCGCTCAGATCGTTGAGCAGTTCAAGGGCGAGAAGCAGCTGGTCTTCAAGTTCCACAAGCGCAAGCGCTATCGTCGTCTGAAGGGTCACCGTCAGCAGCTCACCAAGCTGAAGATCGTGAAGGTTCAGGCTACCTCCCGCGCCAAGAAGGCTGTCAAGGCAGAGGCTGAGGCTGTTGCCGAGGCTCCCGTCGCCGAGTAGATTACACTCGTAACGAAAGAGTAGGTATACACAATGGCACACAAAAAAGGACTCGGTTCCTCCCGTAATGGCCGTGACTCCCGCGGTCAGCGCCTTGGCACGAAGCGCTATGCCGGCCAGACGGTAACCACGGGCACGATTCTCGTCCGTCAGCACGGCACGCACATCCACCCGGGTGAGAACGTTGGCCGTGGTAAGGACGACACGCTGTTCGCGCTGGTCGACGGTACCGTTGAGTTCCACAAGGGTATCAAGCACAGGGTCAGCGTACGCCCGCTCGCGAACGCGTAATTCACCCTTCATAGAGCACATATGTGGGAGGCACTTGAGTTTTAGGATTCAAGGGTCTCCCTCTTTTTTGTAGGAGGCGATTCTGTTGTCACAGTTCACCGATATCAGCCGCATTAACGTGTGCGGCGGCGACGGCGGAGCCGGATGCATGTCGTTTAGGCGCGAGGCATTTGTCCCCAAGGGCGGCCCCGATGGCGGCGACGGCGGTCGTGGCGGCAATGTCGTCATCCAGGCCGATGCTCAGCTGTCTTCACTGATCGATTACCGCTTTAAGCATCACTTTCGCGCCGAGCGCGGCACGCACGGGCAGGGTGCCCGTCGTAACGGCAAGAGCGGCGAGGACCTGATTCTCAAGGTCCCTATGGGTACCGTGGTGCGCGAGCTCGATCCCGAGACGCAGACCCCGATGTTTGAGATTGCCGACCTGGTGCACGACGGCGAGCGCGTCGTCGTGGCGCCCGGCGGTGCCGGCGGTCTGGGCAACACGCACTTTGTGACGTCGGTGCGTCGCGCTCCGGCCTTTGCCCAGTTGGGCGAACCGGCCGAGGAGCACTGGATCGAGCTCGAGATGAAGCTTATGGCCGATGCCGCGCTCGTGGGCTTTCCCTCCGTGGGTAAGTCATCGCTCATCGCGCGCATGAGTGCCGCCCGTCCCAAGATTGCTGACTACCCGTTTACCACGCTCGTGCCGAACCTCGGCATGGTGCGTGCCGGTGAATATTCTTACGTCGTTGCCGACGTCCCCGGTCTCATCGAGGGCGCGAGCGAGGGCAAGGGCCTGGGTCACCAGTTCCTGCGCCACATTGAGCGTACGGCACTCATCATGCACGTCGTCGATATGACGGGTGGTTTTGAGGATCGCGATCCGGTCGAGGACTATCGCATCATCAACCGCGAGCTCGAGCAGTATGGCGCCGAGCTTTCGGAGCGTCCGCAGATCGTCGTTGCCAACAAGTGTGATGCGCCGGGCACGGCCGACAAGATTGCCGACCTTAAGCGTGCGGCGCTCGACGATGGCCATATGTTCTTTGCCGTGTCTGCTGTTACGGGCGCCGGCCTCAACACGCTGATGCTTGCCGTGGGCGAGCAGGTGGCTAAGCTTCGCGCCGAGCTGGCGGTCTCTGATGAGCCGGTCGATCTGCGCGACGAGGAGTGGGAGCGTCGCCGCCTGCAGCGCGAGAAGCGTTTCCGCATTGTCCAGGAAGAGCCCGGTGCCTTCCGCGTGGTCGGTCGTGCCATCGAGCGCATGGTCATCCAGACCGACTGGGAAAACGAGGAAGCCGTCATTTACCTGCAGCATAAGTTTGCGCGTATGGGTGTTGACGACGCGCTCGAGAAGGCCGGTTGCCGTGCGGGCGACGAGGTCCGCATTTGCCAGCGCGCTTTTGACTTTGAGGGCGCCGAGGACTTCTCGGAGTACGAAGAGCTCGAGGATGCTGGCGAGGACGTTGCCGTCGAGGCCATTGACGTGGCCGATGCTGCGGATGAGGGCGTCGAGGTTGTCGATGCGGCGGATGCCGAGGACGATGCCGAGACCTCGGAGGGCGAGTAAGCCATGTCGCTGCGCGGTGGAATCGGTCTGCCCGAGCTTCCTCTAGAGGACGGGCAGGAGTTTAGGCTCGGCATTATGGGTGGCACCTTTGATCCCATCCATTACGGGCACCTGGTGACCGCTGAGCAGGCGCGTGAGTCCCTCGACTTGGATGCCGTGCTCTTTATGCCGGCGGGCACGCCTGCCTTTAAGCTTGACAAGCCGGTGACGCCTGCCGAGGACCGTTATGCCATGACGGTCCTCGCCACCGCCGCGAACCCGGCCTTTTTGGCGAGCCGGTTCGAGATCGACCGCCCGGGCGTAACCTATACGGCTGATACGCTTCATGCCCTTCGCGACTTTTACCCGCCGCAGGTAAAGCTCTACTTTATTACGGGCGCCGATGCGATTATCGATATCGTGACCTGGCATGATGCCGAACGAATCGGTGAGCTTGCTACCTTTATTGCGGCGACACGACCGGGCTTTGATATCGATACAGCGCGTGCCCGAATCAAAGAGTCGGGGCTGCCGTTCGACGTGCGCTATATTCAGATTCCGGCGCTGGCGATCAGCTCGACGAACATTCGTAAGCGAGTTGCCCGCGGCATGAGCGTGCGCTATCTTACGAGCGAGTCCGTGCTCGGCTACATTCGCAAACGCAGGCTATATGCCGATTTGGGCCAAGAAGATTTTGAGTGATGGGGGTCTACGTTGTCGGTAGAGGATCAGTTTGAGGGCGATGAGCGCGCACTGCTCAAGCGCATTCAAGAGCTGCTCGATGTTCGCATGAAGGATAAGCGCAAGCGCTATGTGCATTCGCTGGGTGTTGCCGAGACCGCACTTCATCTGGCCGAGGTCTACGGCGTTGACCGCTTTGATGCCGTTGCTGCCGGTCTGATCCACGACTGGGACAAAGTGCTCTCCGACGACGAGCTGGTTACGCGCGCTCTGCATTACGGCATTAAGATTGCCGGCTCTCCTTCCGCCGCGACGCCGCTTTTGCATGGTCCTGTTGCCGCCTATGAGCTTCCGCAGCTTTTCCCCGAGTTGTCGCCGGCCGTTTTCCAGGCTGTCGACCGTCATACCGTGGGCGCTTGCGACATGACGCCGCTCGATATGGTGGTCTTTGTGGCCGATGCCATCGAGCCCAACCGCCACGGCGACTATGCGCATGCGCTGCGCAAGATGGTGGGGGAGTCGTCGCTCGACGAGTTGTTCTTCTCCTGTTTTGCGCAGGGTTTGGTCTATGTGATCCAGTCCGGGCGCTATCTTTATCCCACGGCTATTTCGATTTACAACCATTACGCCCAGCTGCGCTAGCTCGGGCTGTCTAGAAAGAGGTATTCCATGGCCGACGAGACCATGACCGACGAGCAGATTCTTGAACATGTGGAGCACAAGAGCTTCGCCGCCACGTCCGACCGCACTGCCGCCTCGCTGTCCGCGAGCGGTGTCGCCGCCGAGGATGTCGCCCGCGCCGCCGCACAGGCCGCCTACGACAAGAAGGGCGAGGACGTTCAGGTGCTCGACCTGACCGAGCTTTCCGACGTATGCGACTACTTTGTGCTTGCCACCGGTACCAACAACCGCCAGGTCGATTCTATCGTCGACGAGATCGAGGAGAAGGTCGCCGAGGCTTGCGGCGAGCACCCGTTCTCCATCGAGGGTCGCGAGCAGAAGACCTGGATGCTCATGGACTACGGTTCGGTTGTCGTCCACGTCTTCACTCCCGAAGCCCGCGACTTCTACCGCCTCGAGAAACTCTGGGGAGACGCTCCCCAGCTCCCCCTCAACCTCCTCTAGTAGCTCATTTGAGACGGGGTTTAGCTACCCTCACGCATATCGCCGGGCAGGTGCGGTTTTCCGCACCTGCCCGGCTTTCTTTTTGCCCAAAGTAGCTAATTTGGGACGGGGCTTTTTTAGCTACTACCTACCGTTCGCCGATAGAAGCGAGTTGCGGTTCATTGCGTGATATTTAGCTTTCCGACTCGGGTAACGTATTTGTTATCTGTAGAGGAGGAGATGCGTATGACTCGGACCGCGCGGGAAATCTCTGTTTACGGCTATTACCATGTCGTCCAAAAGGGCTGTGGTGGTCAGCTGATATTTGAGGATGCCGATGATCGGATATATTTGATTCGGTTGCTTGCCTCGAAATGCCGAAAATACGACGTCAATATCATTGCTTGGTGCCTTATGGACAACCATATTCACTTGTTGCTAGATGATGAACATGTTCACCTGAGCGATTGCATGCACTCTGTTACGACTGCATATGCGATGTATTTCAACGCGAAAACCGGACGGAAGGGACCAGTTTTTCAGGATCGATTTAAGAGCGTGCCGATTCTTAACGATGATCAGCTGCTCAACTGTGTGAGATATATTCACGATAATCCTGCGAAAGCCAGGATTGGGACTGCTTCACTATATCGTTGGAGCAGTTTTAGCGAATATATGGGATACCCGGGTATTTGTATGACTGAATGTGTGCTAGGTTTGCTCGGAGATTCTCAGAGATTTTTTGCTTTCAGTACCTCGGGAGAACCGAATCGATATTGCTTCCGTGACGGCGCTCATGTGAGCGACATAGATGCACTGGAGTTTGCACAGGCTCTCCTTAAACCGTATGAGCCTCACCACCTTAAAGCTTTGCCTAAAGCCGTGCGCGACAACTACATCCGTACGCTCAAAAACGAGGGCTTTTCGATAAAGCAGATCGTGCGCCTCACGGGCATCGGTCACTGCACGATTCAGAAGGTCAAGCTCGATCAGTAGCTATTTGGGACAGAGTTTTGTTGCGGCGGGCAAACCGGACATCCGGGGTAGTCAATTTGGGACGGGGCTATTTTAGCTACCCTTTGGCTGACGGTGAATGAATTAGGCCGAATGAATCTCAACCGATATATAGGGGTAGCTAAAATAGCCCCGTCCCAAATTGACTACCAATGCCGTGTCGGACGGAAGGCAGCAACCCCCCCGTCCAAAAAAGACTAGTTATTGAAGCGGGATTGGCGGCCGAAGGAAAGGGCGGTGTCGCCGAATTTGTCTCGGACGGCGTCGATGGCGACGGAGAGGTCGCGGCGGTTGCTGGATTGGGCTCCGCGGTCATCAATCTCGCAGAACAGGTCAGTCTGGATGCCGCCTTGGTGGTCGAAGTCGCTCATGCCGATGCCCGCTAAGCGAACATGCATGCCATCCTGCCAGATGTTGTCGAGCAGTTCGAGCGCAACCGCCACGAAGATGTTCTCATCGTCGGTCGGATGAGGCAGCCGGCGCTGTGCCGTACGCCCGCTGCCATACGAATACTTAAGCTTGAGCGTTACCGTGGCACCCGTCAGCCCCTGACGGCGCAGGCGGCGTCCCACTGACTCTCCCAACAGCGCAATCGCCGCCTCAATATCCCCACGCTCAGTCAAATCTTTAGCAAAGGTGCGTTCATTGCTGACAGACTTGACCTCGCGCTCTTCATCGAGACTCGTGACTTCAGAGATTTCGAGTCCCAGCGCACGCTGGCGCATGCGTTCGCCGTTGACGCCAAAAATAGAGGCCAGTGTGGACTCAGGCGCGCGCGAAAGCTCGCCGAGGGTGTAGATGCGCATGCGGCGCAGTCGCTCCTCGGCCGAGCGTCCGATGCCGCTCATGGCAGATACCGGCAGCGCGGCCAAAAAGCGCTGCTCGGTTCCGGGGCGCACGATGGTCAGCCCAAACGGCTTATCCCGCTCGCTTGCGATCTTTGCGACCGTCTTGTTGCAGCTCACGCCAATGGAGCAGGTCACTCCCAGCTCTGCCACACGGTCGCTTATACGCCGCGCAACCAGCAGCGGGTCTTCGGGCGCAAAGCGACCCGGTGTGATATCGATAAAGGCTTCGTCGATGGATACGCGCTCCACGCGCGGCGTCTCGTCGGCGAGAATCGCCATGACCTGCGCGCTCACCTCGCGGTAGCGATCAAAGTGCCCGTGCGTCCAAATGGCTTGCGGGCACAAGCGCCGCGCCTCGGCCGAGGCCATGGCAGAGTGCACGCCAAAGCGACGTGCCTCATACGAACACGTGGACACGACGCCACGCGAATCGGCGTCTCCGCCCACGATGAGCGGCTTTCCTCGCCATTCGGGATGATCGAGCATTTCCACGCTCGCAAAAAACGCATCAAGGTCCATCAGGCCCACCGCCGGACCCGTCCAGGGAGGCGGCGTGACGCCCATGGCATCCTCATAACCGTATGTATGTTCGCGTCTTTCCATGTCATGAGTATACCGCGCAGCTCATGTGGGGTGCGTGTATTTGCTTGCAAATCCCGAATTCTTGTCTAAGATATGGATTTGCCCTCGACTACACCGAAGAAGTTGGTCTCACGGACTTCACCTGCCCGCGTCGATGGCGTATTATGTTCAACTGTTTGTTTGTAGTTGCAGCCTAAAGCTGCTTGGTTGGAGGAGTTTCCTTTGGCAGTCAAGATTCGCCTTGCTCGTCACGGCGCTAAGAAGCGTCCGTACTACCGTGTCGTCGTCGCCGATTCCCGCGCCCCGCGTGACGGTCGTATCATCGAGGAGGTTGGCCGCTACAACCCGATGACCGCCCCCAAGACCATCAACCTCGACCTCGAGAAGATCGCCGACTGGCAGTCCAAGGGCGCTCAGCTCACCGACGCCGTCGCCGCTCTGGTCAAGGCCGCCAACGAGGGCGAGAAGACCGAGACCGTCGTCAAGAAGTCCAAGAAGCAGCTCGCCAAAGAGGCCGAGGCCGCTAAGGCTGCCGCTGAGGCCGCTGAGGGCGCCGAGGAGTAAATCGTGCCTGAGGTTGACGCTGCACAGCTCGAGGGTGAGGCAATGCTCTCAGATCGCATCGCCGATCTCGTCGAATATCTCGTTGTTCAGATCGTCGACGACCCGGATTCCGTGAGCCTTGAGGTCATCGATGGTGACGACGCCTCTACGATTGAGGTTTCGGTCGCCGAGGATGACGTCGCTAAGGTCATCGGCCGTCGTGGCCGTACCATCAAGGCCATTCGCACGCTCGCCCGTGCACTGGCCGCTCGCCTCGACACTGCTGTCGAGGTAGAGGTTCTGGGCTAGGACCTTGAGGTCCCAGTACAAAAACATCGCCCGTGTGGTCAAGCCGCACGGAAGGAAGGGGGAGGTCCTCGCGCAGCCGCTGCGGGGGCTTCCTTCTGTATTAGAGCCTGGTATGCGCGTCGCCCTGACGCCGCCGGCGCTCAAGCGCGACCGCTTTTGCACGGTCGTGTCCGTCACCGATACGGGCGATGGCGATCTGGTCTCGTTTGAGGGCATTGACGACTTGACGGCCGCCGAGGGCATCACGGGATGCTACGTGCTGGCAAATCGTGACGATTTTGAGCTCGATTCGCTCGACGCTGCCTATACCGACCTGATGGGTCGCGAGGTGGTCGACGAGCGCTTCGGTTCGCTTGGCACGATCGTCGAGATCATGTCGACGCCCGCTAACGATGTTTGGGTTGTCGAGGGTGATCGGTACGGCGAGGTACTGATTCCCGTGATCGAGCAGGTCGTGCTCGATCTTCCCGATGCAGGAACAATTTCCGTCCACGTGATGGACGGCCTGATCGATATGGACAAGTAGGGAGGACAACATGCTGATTGAGACCCTTTCGGTCTTTCCCGAGATGTTTGAGCCCGTCATGTCCACGTCGATTTTGGGCCGCGCCCGCAAGGCCGGCCTTTTTGATTTTAAGGCGTATAACCTGCGCGACTGGACGCACGACCGCCATCGTACCGTCGATGACGAGCCGTACGGCGGCGGGCAGGGCATGCTCATGAAGGTCGAGCCCATCGCCGAGGCCATCGAGGCTATTAGCTCCGAGGGTCCCAAGCCCACGGCTGTGTTCTTTACGCCCTGTGGCGAGCCCTTTACGCAGCATGTTGCCGAGCGCCTGCTCAAAAGCGAGCGCCTGCTGTTTGTATGCAGCCGATACGAGGGCGTCGACGAGCGCGCGTATGCGTATGCCGACGAGCGTCTGTCGATCGGCGACTACGTGCTTACGGGCGGCGAGCTTCCCGCCATGGTCGTTGCCGACGCCGTCGTGCGTCTGATTCCCGGTGCCTTGGGCGACGAGATGAGCAACGTCGATGAGTCGTTCTCGACTGCCGAGGACGGTGGCCTGCTCGAGTACGCGCAGTACACCCGTCCCGCCGAGTTCAACGGCGAGGGTGTGCCGCCGGTGCTCGTGAGCGGTGACCATGCCAAGGTTGACGCCTGGCGCCGTAAGAATGCCATCGAGCGCACCTGCCGCTGGCGTCCCGACCTGATCGAGACGGCGCGGCTTACGCCCGAGGAGCGCGCATACGCGCAAGAGATTCTGGACGCGTCGTATTCGCAGAGCGAGGAGTGAGAATGGTTCCATCGCAGCATTCCGCGTTGAGGGGCGCTTTTGAGTGGATCGTGGTCATCGCGATCGCCTTGGTCGCCACCTTCTTGATTCGCTCGTTTGTGGTCGAGCCCTTTGTGGTGCCCACCGGCTCCATGGAGTCCACGATCGAGATTGGCGACCAGATCCTGGCACAAAAGGTGAGCCTCGAGCTCGGTCAGCCCGTCAAGCAGGGCGATATCGTGGTGTTTCACAACCCCGATGGCACCTCCGAGCATGATGTTCTTGTCAAGCGTGTTATTGCCACGGCCGGCCAGACGGTCGACCTGCAGGATGGCAAGGTGGTCGTTGACGGCCAAGCGCTCGACGAGGACTATACGACGGGCATGAGCTGGCCACTTTCGGTCCAAGCGCCCGGTGCTCAGGTAAGCTATCCCTACACCGTTCCCGACGGGTGCGTGTGGGTGATGGGCGACAACCGCGAAAACTCTGCCGACTCACGCTACTTTGGTCCCGTCGATCGCTCTGATTTGATCGCTGTGGCGCTTGTGCGCTACTGGCCGCTCAACCGCATCGGCGCTATCGACTAAAAACCGCTATAGTACAGTACCTAACCGTGTAATCGTTTCGACGAGGGGATATTAGAGGCATGAACGCTTCATCGCTTTCCTTCCAAGACATCATCCTGCGCC
>DBFBEA010000085.1:0-42024 GCA_048248475.1 Collinsella sp.
TCGCAGTATCCGGTTCTCAAGGTGCACGCCTGCGCGGCTGATCCGGTCCGACCGGGCCGCGCGGCAAGGAGATATATTGCCAGACCGGAGGGGCGCCGTGGGCGGGAATCTGGGCGTACACATTTCCTACACATCTTGTGATCCGACTAACGTTTGCCAGCCGTTAACTACCGCTCGCCGAGCATCTCTTTATATAAGGCAGTCTCATGGTTAAAGCGGATACGTCCCCCTAGCTAAAGCACAGCCAGCATCGAGCAACTCATCACGTTCTTCCACCGAGAACCCCTCGGCGTAGACGCGCACCACTGGTTCGGTCCCGCTAGGACGGACCAGCAGCCACGTGTCATCCTCGAATGACAGACGCAAGCCGTCCATATGACTAACGTTTTGCGGCACCTTGCCACAAATCGACTTGGGGTTTACGCCCGGCAGCAGGGTTCGTAACGTTTCGGCATCTTCGGCCTCAAGGCGCAAATCGCGTCGACCGTAACTCGTCTTACCAAAACTGTCCTCGAGTTGGTCGACCAGAACGCCCAAAGGCGCGCCCGTCTTTGCCATAAGCTCACACAGAATCAGACAGGCGAGGATTCCATCGCGCTCGGGCATATGCGCGGCGATGCCGATACCACCGGCTTCTTCGCCGCCCATGAGGACGCCGCCCTTCTTCATCTCGGCCGCTATATATTTGAAACCGACTGGCTTGACGGTCACGCGGCAGCCAAGCGCCTCGGCAATGCGACGCACGAGCGTCGAGCATGAAAGATTGACGACGACGCGCCCCTCCAAATTACGAAATTGAACCAAGTCGCCCAAAACGAGCGCCATGATCTGATGCGGATGTATATATCTGCCGCGCTCGTCAACCGCGCCGATACGGTCGGCGTCGCCGTCGGTCACCAGGCCAGCGCAAGCTCCGTCCTCGATAACCGTGCGCTCGCAAGCGTCCACCCACGGTTCAACGGGGTCGGGGCAGATATCTTCTTGGTCAGACGCCTGCCCGGCGTGAATCTCGTGCACCTCAACGCCAAGCTCGCGCAGCAAGTCGGCTAGATAGCCCTGGGCTGCGCCGCCCATGGGATCGACAACCACGCGCAGGTGCGCGGCGCGGATGGCTTCGGCATCGACAAACGATGCCACCGCTTGCATATAGTCAGGAATGATATCCGCGGTGCGATATTGCCCCTCGATCCCCATTGGCTCGGGAGCCATAGTCTCTTCGAGCTCTTCGATGACATCCTGGTTGGCGGTCGAGCCGTCACCCATGCGAATCTTGAGGCACAGATAGCCCTGCGGATGATGGGACCCCGTCACCATGAGCGCGCCGCACGCTTCACCGTCATAAGCCGCCGCCCACGTAAGGGCAGGGGTCGGGACAGGTCGCGAAGCGAGCACGGCGTCTAGCCCGTGCGCTGCTAGCACGCCCGCCGCAAGCTCAGCGAACTCGCGCGCCAGGGGCCGGGTGTCGAACCCTATATATACCGTTTTGCCCGGATTGGTCTTTTGCCACAACTCGCCGACGGCATCGGCGATACGGGCAACGTTATCGGCAGTGAAGTCCTCATCGACGCGAGCGCGCCAACCGTCAGTTCCAAAATGAATTATCGCGCACACGCGCAGACACCTCACAGTGTTTGGATCATGGTACGCATGGGGTATACCCGCAACATGCACTCGGCAACCTGCCGGCACCAGCATTCACCATTTGGGCAAATGTTGCCGAGGACATGCAAGCAATAAAAAAAACCGCCCCGTATGGAGCGGTTTGCCCTTTATATATCGAGCGCCTCGGCCATCGCGGCCGTAGTGATTGCCGTGGTTCCACAGCAACTGCCCACCATTGCGGCACCGGCATGTCTCCATTCGATGCATGCGCGCGCGAAAGCTTCGGGGTTCTCGTGCCATACGGGGCCATCCTGAGTCTGGACCGGATCGCCTACGTTGGGACGCACCGTGACGGGAGTAGTCGCCGATGCAACCATCCTGGGCACCGCCGCGTTCGCGGCCGCAAGCGAACAGCAATTAACACCAACCGAATTTGCGCCGTGTTTTTCGGCGTACAAAATGGCTGCCTCGATGTTGAGGCCATCGCCCAACAGGTCGCCTTTATCGTCAACGACAAAACTCACCAGAACAGGCATGCCATCGGCGGCATCTCGGGCGCCGGCAAGCATGGGCTGCAAATTACGGATAGACGTCACCGTCTCGATCAGCAGACCGTCAACGCCGGCGTTGAGCAAGGTGTGCGCCTGTTCGCGCGCAATGCCTCGGATTTCACGATACTCGGCAGAGTCCTCGGCAAACCACTCAATACCGATCGGGCCCATCGAGCCTAGCAGCAGCTGAGGGTGCGCCTGGCGGGCATCGTCGACGGCCCCGCGATTGACCTCCGCCACGGACGGCGCAATCTGGTCGTGCTTGAGGGCATAGCTCGATGCCTGAAAGGTGTTGGTAATGAGCACCTGCGCGCCGGCGGCGACATACAAGCGATGGATACGAGAAACGGTCTGCGGCTCTGCCAGATTCCAAAACGCCGGTGGAATGTCGGCGGCATCGTACTCACTCAACAGAACACTGCCCATGGGGCCCTGCGCCAACAAGGTCTCGCTCGACAAGCGGCGCGTAAGTTCCTCGGCACCAAAGCGGTTGTAATAACTCGTATCCATATATATCCCGCTATTCCTCGACGCTGATTCCCTGCTTTTCGAGATAGGCGAGCCAGCGGCTCATCGTGTCCTCGGATAGTGCATGCTCCATCATGCAGGCCTCGGAATCGGCTCGCTCAAATTCGACACCGAGCTCCTGAACCAAAAACGTGCGGATGAGGCGATGACGGTACCAGATAGCCGTGCCAACCTCGCGGCCGCGATCGGTCAGGATCACCTTGCCGTAGTGCGATTGCTCGACAAGCTCGGATGCCTTGAGCGCCGAAACCGCTTTATTGACCGATGCCTTGGAGACGCCAAGGCGCTGCGCGATGTCGACCGATCGCACGCCGTTGGTTTCCCCCTCTTCGCTTTCAATGCGAACCATGCACTCCAAGTAGTCTTCGTTCGCCACCGTCAGATGTAGTTCGCGCGAGCTATTTGTCGTATCCATGATCTTCCGTCCCTTCTGCATTCAATGGCTGATTCTACCCCATCCAAGCGTCGTGGTATGCCGTGGCATACCGTGCTAGAGTTCTTGTTGCACACGACGACCAAGATTGGAGCGGTCTTTATGGAAAACACCACCACGAGCCCCGATGTCCTCGAGCGCTTTTTGCGCTACGTCCAGATCAACACGCAGTCCGAGGATGCAAACTGCGACCAGGTACCCTCGAGCGCCGTTCAGTTTGACCTTGCCAACGTGCTGGCTGAAGAGCTGCGCGAGCTTGGTGCGGAAGATGCCTACGTGACCGAGCACGCCTATGTCTGCGCGCATATCCCCGCAAGTGCGGGCGCTGAGGACAAGCCCGCCCTGGGCCTGATCGCCCATCTCGACACCACCGAAGTTGCACCGGGCGCCGGCGTGAAGCCGCACATCGTACACTACGAAGGCGGCGACCTGGTCTGCGGCACGGTTGACGGTAAGCCCGTTGCCATGAGTACCGCCAAGCTTCCCGCCCTGAACGACCTCGCGGGTGAGGACCTGGTCTGCAGCGATGGCACCACGCTGCTGGGCGCGGACGACAAGGCAGGCGTCGCCGAGATCATGTCGCTTGTCGCGCGTATCGCTCAGGACCCTTCTTTGCCCCATCCCGCACTCGGCATTTGCTTCTGCCCTGACGAGGAGATCGGCCACGGAGCCGAGCTGTTGGATATCGATACCTTTGGCTGCAAGTACGCCTACACGGTCGACGGCGGCCCCATCGGCGAGCTGGAGTGGGAGTGCTTTAACGCCGCCGAGGCGACCGTCCGCTTTGAGGGCCAGTCCATCCACCCGGGCGACGCCAAGGGCCGTATGGTCAACGCAGGCAATCTGTTCTGCGACTTCAACGCGTTGCTCCCCTACGCGCAGCGCCCGGAGTATACGGAAGGCTACGAGGGCTTTTATCACCTTGAGGGTGTATCTGCGACCGTCGATCACGCCACAGCGCGCTATATCGTCCGCGACCATGACGCCGCCAAGTTCCAGCAAAAACTCGACCTTATTGATGCCGCTGCCTCGATGCTCAACCAGCGTCTGGGTGAGGAGCGCGTGACGGTCGAGATTAAGCAGCAGTATCGAAATATGGCCGAGATCGTTCGTGACTATCCCGAGCTTATTGATGTTGCCAAGGAAGCCTACCTTGCCTGCGGCGTTGAGCCCCAAGTGCTGTCAATTCGTGGCGGCACCGACGGCGCCCAGCTGTCGTTCCGCGGTCTGCCCTGCCCCAACCTTTCCACCGGCGGCTATTGCTACCACGGCGTCAACGAGTTCGTCCCGGTCAGTTCGCTCGTCAAGATGACCGACGTCCTGCAGGAGCTCGTCGCCCGCTTTGCATAAGCCTGGCTGCATAAGCCCAAAAGACGAATCGCCCCGTCCTCAACCGAGAACGGGACGATTTTTTTGCTGCAACGAGAACAGGTTGACGCACGCCAGCCTCTTAACGCAAGGAGTGTCCCAAACTGCCGGCACATAAGAAACGTCCCCAAGTGCCAAGTGCATCAAGAGTGTCCCCTTTGACCAGTCGTTTAAGAACGTCCCCAATGACTAACGTCGCAGGTTGAGGACGGGCAGCGAGCGGGTCGCATTTGAGACAAGGTGACGTGAAACGAAAGGGCGCTGACCTTCTGGTCGCGCCCTTGAAGTTGAACGTCAGATTGTCCAAATGCGGCCCGCGCAGCGTCAAGCGGTTACGCGGTTTGGTAAAACCGCGTAACTTAGTAGTTGGCTTCGTAGCCGTTGCCGTCGCCGGTGGGCTCTTCGTAGTAGTCCGAATCGCTCGAATCGCTTGAGTCATCGGAATCGTCAGAGCTGACCGATGAGGTTGCGGTACCGTTTGCGTAGTCGTCAGACGTGTTGTTGTTCAGGTCGCCGATCGTAGAGCTGGAACCGTCGGAAAGACCCATGGTGTTGGGACCCTTGGGATCCTTGCCAGCATCGACGCGCTCCATCATTTCCTTGAGCTCGTCCTCGTAGACAAAGACGTAGCTCACACCGTCGATCATGGTGCTGTCGTCGGCGTACGAGGGCAGGTTGGCCGAGTAGATACCGTCGACATCCATACCGCGCATGGCGTTGACCGTAGCCACGATATCCTGAACGCTCATATCGGTTACAAGCATATCGGACAGCGAATTAACCAGGCCAAAGATCTTCGTGGCATCGAAGTTATTGAGAATCTGGTTGGCAAGGGCGCCAAGCACCTGACGCTGGTGGCGCATGCGCGTGTAATCGCCGTCGGCATAGGTGTAGCGGCAGCGGGCATAGGTAAGGGCGGTGGCACCGTCCATATGCTGCTGGCCAGCGGTAATCTTAATATCCAGGTGCTCGGGGTCGTCAACATCATCGGTTGCGTTAATGTCGATACCGCCAACCGAATCAATCAGCGCCTGCATACCGTCGAAGCTGACCTCGGCATAGTGGGAAATCTGAACACCGCACAGCTCGTTGACCGCCTCGACCATGGCCTCGGCGCCGCCAACGGTATGGCAGGCGTTGATCTTCATGGTCTCGCCCTTGTACTCGACCTTGGTGTCGCGCGGAACGGAAATGAGCGTCGCCTGCTTTTGCGTGGGGTCGATGCGTGCCAGGATAATCGAGTCGGCACGATACGTATCCTCGCCCGGACGGCCGTCGGTGCCAAGAAGCAGCACGTAGAACGGATCCTTTGCCTCATCGGTGTCAACCAGAACCCGACGCAGATTATCGGTAATGACATTAGAATCGCCGAGCTTGCCCATAATGGTGGCAAACCACAGGCCGGCAGCGGTAGTGGCACTCAGCAGCACACCAAGCACGACAATGAGCGCGACGTGACGAATCGTGTGGCTACGACGACGTTGACGAGCGCGCTCGGAATAGCGAGCCACGTTATCGCGACTGTAGATCTTGGCCTGCGCACCAGTTGAGGGTCTTCGGGCGGTGGTATCCGCGAGGGGCTTTTTATTAAACATAGGCAACCTGTATTAGTAGATGACGGGATCGGGGACGGAAGCATGCTCGACATGCGCGCCGAGCGCCTGCAGCTTTTCGACAAACTGCTCGTAGCCGCGCTTGATGTGATGGATGGCCGAAACCTCGGTCGTCCCGTCGGCGATCAAGCCCGCTACGACGAGGGCCGCTCCGCCACGCAGATCGGGCGAGGTAACCTGTGCACCCGAGAAGCCCTTAACGCCATGAATCATGGCATGATGGCTCTCGATACGAATGTCGGCACCCATGCGCACCAGCTCAGAGGCAAACATAAAGCGATTCTCGAAGATGTTCTCGGTAATAACGGAACTGCCGTCGGCAAGGGCGGAGAGCACCATAATCTGCGCCTGCATGTCCGTCGGGAAGCCGGGGAACGGAAGCGTCTGGATGTCGACCGGCTTGATACGCTCGGCACGGTTTACATGGACGCCATCCTCGACGCGCTCGCAGTCGATACCCATGAGCTCCATCTTCTTGAGCACCATGCCCAAGTGAATGGGGCAAAAGCCCATGACATCGACACCGCGATCGTCGGCCATCAACGCACCGGCAACGATAAAGGTACCGGCCTCGATGCGGTCGCCCACTACGCGATGGGTAACAGGATGCAGCTCTTCCACGCCCTCGATGGTCACGACGGGCGTACCCGCGCCGACAATCTTGGCGCCCATCTCGTTGAGCATGTTGGCGAGATCGACGATCTCGGGCTCGCGGGCGGCATTGTCGATAACCGTGGTGCCCTGCGCGCGCACGGATGCCATGATGAGGTTCTCGGTCGCACCGACGCTGGCGAACTCGAGCGTGACGGTGGTACCGCGCAGACCTTGGGGCGCATTAGCGTTGATGTAGCCGTGGGCGGTATCGAACTCAACGCCCAGGGCCTCAAGACCAAGAATGTGCATATCGATCTTGCGAGCACCCAGGTTGCAGCCGCCCGGCATGGCGATCTTGGCGCGATGGAAGCGACCCAGCAGGGGTCCCATCACGGCTGTGGAAGCACGCATCTTGGCAACGAGCTCGTAGGGGGCCTCCCAAGAATCGACCTGAGAGGTATCAATCTCGAGCGTGTGCTCGTCAAGGACATCGATTGTGGCGCCCATACCCTTGAGCACCTTGCCCATCACGTGGACATCGGAAATATCGGGCACGTTCTGCAGCGTCGTCTTGCCCGGCGCCAGAAGCGTTGCCGCCATGAGTTTGAGCGCGGAGTTCTTGGCGCCCGAAACGGGCACGGAGCCTCCGATGGCGTGGCCACCCTCAACGCGGATAATATCCAAGGTCTACCCTTTCAAAAAGCATGCCCGGGATGGCTGGGCCATCCCGGGCATGATGTGTTCGCAAATGGTCGAACGCTAAATCGTTTGACTATTGGGCAAGCTTGAGCTTACACCATGCGATTTCATTATAGAGGTAGGCGCGGCGTGCATCATCCTCCGACAAATTACCCAGCTTCTCTTCAAAACCTTGAATATCAGCTTTAAGCTTGTCGGCATCGACGGTCGCCAAATCGCAAGCGCGCTCGGCGAGAACGGTCACGACATCGTCCGCAACCTGGGCATAGCCGCCGGCCACGGCAAACGTGTGGTCGACAGTGCCCATGGCCTTATCGGAAACGCGAACGTAACCGCGGTCGATCGTGCAGATCTCGCTGGAGTGAGCAGGCAGAACGCCAAACTCGCCATCCGTGGACGGAATCGACACAAACGCAGCGTCGCCCTCATAGGCGCAGCTCACGGGGCACACGATGCGGATACGCATAACCTACTTCTCCCCCATCTTGCGGGCGCGCTCGCGCACGTCCTCAATCGTGGAAGCATAGCGGAAAGCCTGCTCGGGCAGGTCATCGGCCTTGCCGTCGACAATCTCGGCGAAAGAGCGGACGGTATCCTCGACGCGAACGTAGACACCGGGGTTGCCGGTGAACTTCTCGGCGACGTGGAAGGACTGCGAGAGGAACTGCTGAATCTTACGGGCACGGTTGACCGTAAGGCGCTGCTCCTCGGACAGCTCGTCCATACCCAGAATGGCGATGATGTCCTGAAGGTCGGAGTACTCCTGCAGGAGCTCCTGGACCTTGACGGCGACACGGTAGTGCTCCTCGCCGACGATCGAGGGATCGAGAGCGTCGGAGGAAGATGCGAGCGGGTCGATAGCCGGGAACAGGCCGAGCGACGAAATGCTACGCGAAAGAACCGTGGTGGCGTCGAGGTGCGTAAACGTTGTGGCAGGCGCCGGGTCGGTCAGGTCGTCTGCGGGGACGTAGACAGCCTGGACGGAGGTAATGGAGCCCGTCTTGGTCGAGGTAATGCGCTCCTGGAGGTCGCCCATCTCGGTTGCCAGCGTGGGCTGGTAACCAACGGCGGACGGCATACGGCCCAGCAGTGCGGAAACCTCGGAACCTGCCTGGGAGAAGCGGAAGATGTTGTCGATGAACAGCAGAACGTCCTGGCCACGATCACGGAAATACTCAGCGGTAGTAAGGCCGGCCAGACCGATGCGCAGACGCGCTCCGGGCGGCTCGTTCATCTGACCATAGACCAAGCAGGTCTTGTCGATAACGCCAGACTCGCTCATCTCGAGGAACAGGTCGGTGCCCTCGCGGGTACGCTCGCCGACGCCGGTGAACACCGAGGTGCCGCCGTGCTCCTGGGCGAGGTTGTTGATGAGCTCCTGAATCAGAACGGTCTTGCCGACGCCGGCGCCGCCGAACAGGCCCGTCTTGCCGCCACGGATGTAGGGCTCGAGCAGGTCGACAGCCTTGATGCCGGTCTCGAAGATCTCGGTCTTGGTGGTGAGCTCGTCGAAACGGGGCGCTGCATGGTGGATGGGGTAGAACTCCTCCACCTCGGGCATGGGCTTGCCGTCGACGGGCTTGCCCATGACGTTCCAAATGCGGCCGAGCGTCTTGGGACCAACGGGCATCTTCATGGGCTCACCGGTATCGGTGGCGATGAGGCCGCGCTGCAGGCCGTCGGTCGAGGACATGGCGACCGTGCGGACGACGCCGCCCGGAAGCTGGCTCTCGACCTCGAGGATCGTGCTCAGATGACCGATCGGGGTCTCGGCCTCGACCGTGAGCGCGTTGTAGATCGGGGGCACCGCGCCGTCAAACTTGACGTCGACGACAGGGCCGATGATTCGCACGATGCGACCATCACCGGCAGTCGTCTTCTTGGTGGCTTCCTCGACCGCAAGCTTTACGGTGTTATTAGCCATTACTGTTCCTCCAATGCTGAGGCTCCGCCGACGATCTCGTTAATCTCGGTCGTGATCGAAGCCTGGCGCACGCGACTATACGTGCGGGTAAGGGTCGAGATGATCGCGGTGGCGTTTTCCGTCGCGGAGTGCATGGCCTTGCGGCGTGCACCCTGCTCGGCAGCCGCCGAATCGATCAGGGCCTGGTAGATGACCGTCAGGATATAAGACGGCACAAGCTTGCCGAGAACATGCTCGGGAGAGGGCACGAACTCGAACGTGGACGAGATGCGCTTAGGGGCGTCGGTCTCGTTCTTACGCGGACCGTGGGCCATAGCGATCATCTCGGGGTCGAGCGGCAACAGATGCTCGACGCGAAGCTCCTGATCCACGCGGTTCTTGGCGTGGTGGTAGACAAGCTCGACACGGTCAAGCTCACCGGCACGATACGCATCGCAGATATGAGAGGAGATCATGCGGGCCTGATTGAAATCGGGCTCAGAGGAGTTGCCCTCAAAGTGCATGACGACGTTTTCGCGGTCACGGAAATACGTGGCCGGTTTGCGCCCACACGCGATGATCTCGCACTCGATGCCGTCGTTCGCCCAAGAAGCGGCGAGCTTTTCGGCCGTGCGCTCCACCGTCGTATTGAAACCGCCGGCAAGGCCGCGGTCCGAGGCAATAACGACAATCAGGCCATGCTTGACGCTCTCATGCTTCTGCAGCATGGGATCGGTGCCCGAACAGGAGGCGTCGCCGGCGACCGTCAACATGACGTCGGTCAGCGCCTCCTTATAGGGCTCGGCCTGCTTGGAGCGATCGAGAGCACGACGGATCTTGGCCGTAGAGACCATCTCCATCGTGCGCGTGATCTGCTTGGTCGTGGTAACCGAGGAGATTCGCTTCTTAATGTCGCGAAGGTTGGCCATGGGGCTTAGTTCTCCTCTGATCCAGAAACATCCGAATGGTGCTTGGCCATGAACTGCTGCTTGAAGTCGCCGATGACGCGCAAGAGCTCAGCCTTGGTGTCATCATCGATCTTCTTGGCGCGAACCTTGTCGAGCAGCGAGCCAAAGCCATTGTCCATGTACTCGATGAGCTCGGCACGGAAAGGCAGCACGTCGGCAATCTCCAGGTCATCCAGGAAGCCCTCGTTGCCAGCGAACAGCGTAACGATCTGCTCGCCAACCTCAAACGGCTTGTAGCGCGGCTGCTTCAGGAGCTCGGTCATGCGGGCACCATGGGTCAGCTGCTTCTGAGTAGCCTCGTCAAGGTCGGAGCCAAACTGCGTAAAGCCAGCGAGCTCCTGATAGGAAGCGAGGTCCAGACGGAGGTTGCCGGCGACCTGCTTCATGGCCTTGGTCTGCGCATCGCCACCGACGCGGGACACGGAGATACCCACGTCGACTGCCGGGCGCTGACCCTGGAAGAAGAGCTCGGACTGCAGGTAGATCTGACCATCGGTAATGGAAATGACGTTGGTCGGAATGTAGGCCGAGACGTCGCCGTCCTGGGTCTCGATGATCGGCAGTGCCGTCATGGAGCCGTAACCGTTCTTCTTGGACATCTTGACGGCACGCTCGAGCAGACGAGAGTGCAGGTAGAAGATGTCGCCAGGATAGGCCTCGCGTCCGGGCGGACGATGCAGCGTCAGCGACATCTGACGGTAGGCCACAGCCTGCTTGGACAGGTCATCGTAGATGACGAGCACGTGGCCGCCGGGGTTGGTCTCGCTGGCGGGCTTGCCGTCCTCGCCGTTGTACATAAAGAACTCGCCAATAGCGGCACCGGCCATAGGCGCGATGTACTGCATAGGGGCGGAATCGGCAGCGGTGGCCGAAACGATGATGGTGTAGTCGAGCGCACCGTGCTGAGCGAGGGTCTCGCGGATGTTGGCAACCGTGGAGGCCTTCTGGCCGATGGCGACATAGATGCAGACCATGCCCTTGCCGCGCTGGTTGAGGATAGCGTCGATGGCGATGGCGGTCTTACCGGTCTTACGGTCACCGATGATGAGCTCACGCTGACCGCGGCCAATAGGCACCATGGAGTCGATAGCGAGCAGACCGGTCTGAACCGGCTCGCACACCGGGGTACGATCGATGACGCCGGGAGCCTTGAACTCGATGGGGCGACGGTGCGTAGCGACGATGTCGCCCAGGCCGTCGATGGGCTGGCCGAGCGGATTGACGACGCGGCCGAGCATGGCACGGCTCACGGGGATATCCATAACGCGGCCAGTGGTGCGGCACTCGTCGCCTTCCTTGATGGAGTCGACGGCACCGAACAGAACGGCGCCGACCTCGTCACGGTCAAGGTTCTGGGCAAGGCCGAAGACGGTCTCACCGGTATCGGAGCTCTTGAACTCCAGAAGCTCGCCTGCCATGGCGCTCTTGAGGCCGGAGACGCGCGCGATGCCGTCGCCTACCTCGTCGACCGTTGAAACCTCATGCGTATCGACCGTCGCGGAGAGGCTCGTGAGCTGCTCCTGCAGTTTCTTGGCGATATCCTGGGCATTGAGGGTTTCGGACATTAGGCTTCACCTCCGTACGAATTAGCAGAGTTTGCGAGGGTCTCCTGCGCGATGCGCAGCTGCGTCTTGACGGAAATGTCACGACGCTCGCCGCGGGCCTCGAGCACCAGGCCGCCCACGATAGACGGGTCGACCTGCTCGATAAGGAATACCTTGCGGCCGAAGTCCTGCTCGCATTTCTTAGTGATGGTTTGACGCAGCTCGTCGTCGAGCGGGATCGCCGTGGTGACGGTCACGCCCACTACATCCTCGTCTTCCTCGGCAACATACTTAAAGGCAGCTGCCACCTTGGGAAGAAGGTCGAGCTGGTCGCGCTTGGACATGGTGTCGAGCACGGCGATGATCTCGGGGCTGGCAGAAGCCAAGCGCTCGATCATCTCGAGGTCCTCGAACACATGGTTCTCGGCCTTGGCGGCTTCCAAAAGGGAACGCGCGTAGGTCTCGAGCACCTTGTCCTGATAGCGGCTAGTCGGCATTCAGGCTACCTGCTTCCTGGATGTAGCGCTCGATGAGCTTCTTCTGCTCAGCATCGTCCTCGAGTGCCTCGCCCACGATCTTGGTGGCGACGGCAACGGACAGGTCGGCGATGGAGCTCGCGGCACCGGCGTAGATGGACTTGCGCTCGTCCTCGACGGTCGTATGGGCCTTGGCGATGATCTCCTCGGCCTCCTTGTGAGCAGCCTCGATGATACGGGCACGCTCGGACTCGGCGTCCTTACGGGCCTCGAGAACGATGTCGGCAGCCTGACGACGGGCGTCGGTGACGATCGAGTCGGACTCAGCGCGCTTGGCGATAGCCTCCTGCTTGGTCTTCTCGGCCTCGTCGAGGCTCTCCTCGATCTTCTTGCCGCGCTCCTCCATGGTTTTCATGATGCCCGGCAGGGCGACCTTGGCCAGCACGATCCAGATAATCAGGAAGGCGATAAGCGCCGGGATGAACTCCGCCATCTTAGGGATGAGGATGTCCGCACCGGCGGCGCCGTCCTCGGCGAACGCGGAAACCGGCATGAGCAGCGCGGCCGCGGACGCGGAGAGTGCGATCGCGCTCTTCTGGGATGAAAGATTCATACTTGACGCTCCGTGCTATTTAACGATCAGCGCGACAACGAAGCCGATCAGAGCCAGAGCCTCGCCGAAAGCGGAGCCCATGATGAAGACGGTGAACACGCGGCCCTGGACCTCAGGCTGACGGGCCATAGCACCCGTAGCACCCAGAGCAGACAGGCCGATAGCAAGACCAGCGCCGATAACACCGAGACCGTAACCGATAACTCCCACGATTCCTCCTTTGTCGTGCGTGTCTTATTTCACGCAGGATAACCTTTTTATAACTGCCGGGCTCCATGGGTACGGGCACCGGCGGTTTAACGAATTGCCTTACCTTTAAGGCGCGAACGGAAGACTACTCCTCCTCCGCGACCTCCTCTGCCTCGGAGACATACACGGCGGTAAGGACCGTGAAGACGTAAGCCTGGATGGCGCCGACCACAAGCTCGATCGCATAGATCAGGATGAGAATGGCAAGCCAGGCCAGCGAAGGCAGGGCGCCGACGGCGTGGGCCGCGGAAACCTGCTGAAGCAGCGGCTGCATGAACATGCTCGCCATGATGGCGAACGAGCCCATGACCACGTGTCCTGCGAACATGTTGCAGAACAGACGGACGGCGAGCGTGATGAGGCGCAGGAAGGTCGAGAAAAGCTCGACGACCCACACGAGCACGTTCATCGGGAAGCTCACGCCCTGCGGAGCGAGGCTCTTGATGTAGCCGATCACGCCGTGAGCCTTGCATCCGTAGTAGATGAAGTACACGAAGGCGAAGATGGCGAGCGCGGCGGTGGAGCCGATTGCGCCGGTGCCGGGCTTCATTCCCGGAATCAGGCCGATCATGTTGTTGATCAGGATGAACAGGAAAAGCGAGCACAGGAACGGGAAGTGCTTCTTCCAGTTCTCACCCACGACACCCTTGCCGATATCGTTCTCGACGTACTCGATGATGTACTCGAAACCGTTGACGAAGAAGCCCTTGGGAACCAAAGTCTGCTTCTTCTTGAACACGGCCAGGACGATCAGGAGCACGATCGTGGAGACGATCAGCCAAAACGAGTACTGCGTGATGCCGCAGCTCAGATCGCCCACGACAGGGGTGGAGCTGAACTCGCTGACCAGATGATTAATCTCATCAGGCAGCTTTTCAAAAATTTCCACGACTTACCTTTCGACCTCATGAGGATCTCGCAGCGCCTTGGCGACGCGAACCGCGCAGGCGGCCATAAAGGCCACGAAGCCGATCGCCTCGCCCAGGAGGAACATGCGAAATGCCTCTCCGAACAACACAAACACAACCAAGGTAAAGACAAGCAACGCGATTGCCGAGACCGCGAGACTCACCATACCCTTGAGCATGTCCGCATTCTGCTTATCGTCAAGAACCGGCTTGAGCGTAAAGACAAAGGGAAGGAAGGCAATCGCGCCCGCGATGGCACCTGCAACGATAGCGAGCAGATCGGCTATCTGAAACACTGGCGTCCTCACTTTCCTTTTTTATCGCCTCACAGGACAGTTCCCGCCAAACATTGGTGACTATTGTACGAGCCAATCGCTAAAGTACAACCGAAAAAGCATCGGTTAATACGCACCTGTTCGTTTTCTTAAGACCTTCTTTATGCCGCAGGTACGGTAATACGTTTTTCTCGAACCCTGCAGGGCAAAACGTCCGTTAACAGGAGTGCGCGCGGTCGCCTTTTGTTCGACCGCGCGCACCGTTTCTTCGTATTTGCAGCCGCGGCCGTCTTAGCCCAGCGACTAGAGCGTGCCGTAGATGCGGTCGCCGGCGTCGCCGAGACCGGGAACGATGTAGGCAGCCTCGTTGAGATGGTCGTCGATGGCGCAGGTATAGATATGCACATCGGGATCCTTCTCAGTCAGCGACTTGAGGCCCTCGGGGGCCGCGACGATGCACAGCATGCGGATGTCCTTGACACCGCGCCCGCGCAGGTAGCTGATGGCCATCTCGGCCGAACCGCCCGTGGCGAGCATGGGGTCGACGACCAGGCAGATGCGCTGGTCGATATCCTTGGGCATCTTGCAGTAATACTCGTGCGGCTCGTGGGTGACCTCGTCGCGCTCCATGCCGATGTGGCCCACGCGAGCGGAGGGCACCAGGTCGAGGATACCGTCGACCATGCCAAGGCCCGCACGCAGGATGGGCACGATGGCGAGTTTCTTGCCGGCAAGCTGTTTGAACGTGGCGGTAGTGATGGGGGTCTCGACCTCGACGTCTTCCATAGGCAGGTCGCGCATGGCCTCGTAGCCGTCAAAAAGCGCGAGTTCGCGCACGAGCTGACGGAACTGGTTGGTGCCGGTGTTTTTGTCGCGCAGGATCGACAGCTTGTGCTGGACGAGCGGATGATCGACAAGCGTCACACGGGACGCATCGTAGGTGACGGTCATGGGTTGATTGCCCCTTTCGTTGCAGCCGCAAAACGGCCTTGCTGACAAGGCGCGCAGCAATGTTGCCGCCGCACGCCATGCATAAGTTTAGCGGTTTGTTGTATCGAGCAGCCCATCGCAGCCCTACTGTGCGGTACTGAGCGAGCGCTTGACTGCATCACGCCAGCCCGCAAGGTTTTGCTCGCGACGCTCGGCGGACATATGGGGAAGGAAGGTCCTAACGATCTGGGCATTTTGCTCCAGCTCTTCAAGGTCTTCCCAATAGCCGACGGCAAGACCCGCCAAGTACGCGGCACCGATTGCCGTGGTCTCCACCGTCTCGCATTGCAGCACGGGGATATCCAGCAGGTCGGCCTGGAATTGCATGATGAACTCGTTGCGCGAGGCACCGCCATCGACAGACAGGCGCTCAATCGAAAGCCCCACGTCCTGCTCCATGGCGCGCAGCACGTCGTAGCTCTGATATGCCATGGATTCGCAGGCGGCACGTACGATGGTCGCACGGCTCGAGGCGCCGGTCAGACCGCACACGATACCGCGGGCATGCGGGTCCCACCAGGGAGCACCCAAACCTGCAAAGGCGGGAACGAAGTAGCAGCCCTCGTTGTCGCTAATCGAAGCGGCGAGTTGTGCCGACTCGCTCACGCTCGAGATGATGCCCATGTTGTTGCGAAGCCAGTTCATCGTTGAACCGGCGGCAAAAATAGAGCCCTCGAGCGCATAGCTGACTTTGCCGTCCGCAGCGATACCGATGGTGGAGACCAGGCCATTCTTGGATTCGACGATCTCGTCACCGGTGTTCATGAGCATAAAGCAGCCCGTGCCATAGGTGTTTTTGGTCTGGCCGGGATAGAAGCAGCAGTGGCCGAACAGCGATGCCTGCTGGTCGCCCGCCACGCCCATGATGGGCGGCATGTTGGTCATGATGTCGCTCGCGACGCGGCCGTAGTCGCCCGAGCTCCAGCGAACCTCGGGCATCATGGAACGTGGAACGTCAAAGAGCGCCAGCAGGTCGTCGTCCCAATCGAGCGTATGGATATTAAAGAGTGCCGTGCGGCTGGCATTGGTGTAGTCGGTGGCAAAGACCTGGCCGCCGGTGAGGTTGTAGATGAGCCAGGTGTCGATGGTGCCAAACATGAGGTCGCCCGCCGCCGCGCTCTCGCGTGCGCCGTCGACGTTGTCGAGAATCCACTGCACCTTGGAGGCCGAGAAATACGGGTCAAGCGTAAGTCCCGTGCGGGAGCGCACCAGCTCCTCGCAACCCTGTTCAACCAACGCGTCGATCGCCGGCGCGGTACGACGGCACTGCCATACGATGGCGTTATAGATGGGCTGGCCGCTCACGCGGTCCCAGACCACCGTGGTCTCGCGCTGGTTGGAGATGCCGATGGCGGCGATGCGATCGGAATGGATGCCGCTCTTAAACTGAACCTCCATCATCACGCCGATCTGGCTGGCAAGCACCTCCGTGGGATCCTGCTCCACCCAGCCGGGGCGCGGGAAGCTGGTTTTGACGCTACGACGCGCCTGGGCAACGATGCAGCCGTATTCGTCGACAATGGCCGCGAGTACCGAGGTAGTGCCGCAGTCGAGCGCCATGATGTAGGAACCGCCAAAGTTAAACGAGGCATCTTCCATGCCCAGGCTGCCCAGATTCAACGACATCGCTTACACCCTTCTATTGCATCGGGTCGGACAGGACCCGCTCGATCTCTGATGCGGGAAGTGCGCCTTGGCGCAGGATCTGGAGCCCGCCGTGCTGGAACGACACGATGGTCGAGGCGTCGCGACACGGGGTCTCACCGGCGTCGACGGCAACATCGACCCCCTCCAGGATGCGACCCTCGACGGCGGCAAAGCTTGCCGGCGAAGGCGCGCCGTGCGTGTTGGCGCTCGTGCAGGCAAGGGGACTGCCGCAGGCGCGGATGAGCGCTTGGACCACGGGAGAGGCCGAAGCGCGCAGGGCCACGGTGTCGTCGGCAGCGCGCATAAAGGTCGGCACGCAGGGGGCTGCCTTGACCACAATAGTCAGGGCTCCCGGCCAGCATCGTCGCGCGAGTACGCGGGCATCTTCCGGGATATCCACGCCATAGCGGTCGAGTGCTTCGACGCCATCGACCAGCCAAGCGACGGTTTGTGTGAGCTCACGTTGCTTGAGAGTGAAGATACGGCGATAGCCGGTGCCGAGCGCAGGAACTGCGGCGCCATTGACGGCAGCCTGCGGATCGCGCGGCCACGATGGGAATTCGCTTGTATCTTGGGGCACGGCGCCCGAGAAGGCGTTGACTGCCACGGCGACACCGTAAACGGTCTCGGTCGGAATCAAGGCCAGGCCGCCGCGGCCGAGCACCTCGGCCGTGCGCTCGACGGCAAGCCGATGCGGCTCGCGCGTTCCCTCGTATACCCGATAGACCGTCTGCATGTGTATGCCAGCCCCTTACGCTCCGGTGCAAGTTTGTTTACTGTGGGGCATTCTCGCACGAAACATTCAACCTATTTGCCCAGAGCGCATGTTGGTTTGGTGAGCGGCTCTAGTAGTCGGTGAAAGTGAGGGGGTTAATTGAAGATTTTTAGCGCGCAAGCGTAACGGTACGATCGGGAAACTCGATGCTTGCAACCAGTTTTCCGCCGAGGCTCTCTGCGTACCTGCTCAGCGTGTCGAGCCTCATCGAACCCAACTCCCCACGCTCGAGCTCGGATACACGTTTTTGAGAAACGCCCATCGACTGGGCGACCGACGCCTGTGTTAGATCTTTTAACCTGCGAATCTGAGCAAGCTTATAGGCTTCGATACGATCGCGAGTCCTCTCCTGCTCGGCGGTAATGGAGTCGCGTGTTATCCCGCGAGATTCCATATACTCATGCAGTTCCATCTCGATCGAGCCTCCTTACGTGGCGACGGTATATTTGCTCGGCCCTTGGAATGTTGATCGCATACCAACCGTTCCATTTTGCCCTTGACGATCCCGCTCGCGACTTATCACCCGCCAATAGCAATACCGCCTGGCGCTTGGGGTCAAAGGCGAAGAGGATGCGAATCACCTGCCCACCACACGACGTCACTCTCAGCTCCTTTAAATGATGAAGCTTCGAGCCCTTTACGCGGTCAACCAGCGGACGACCAAGGCTGGGACCTTCCTTCTCGAGCACCAAAAGGTCTGCATAAATCTGCTTCAGCGTAGCTTCATCCTGCTCATCAAGCCAAGGTTCAATGTAATCAAGCACGATACGGTACCGATGCAGCTGATTTGACATACCTTTCTCCTTCTATAGTAGAAGTTTTACGGTATATTGCAAGGACAAACTTGCGCAAATGTCTATTTATTCAGCTTAAATACGCTGTTTGGGCTCGGTGACGATGGCTCGAACGATGCGGGGACGATCGGTGAGGTCGTGGACGATACGCACGTCCGAAAGGCCTGCCTGGCGACAGAGCTCGGCCGCGGCATCGAGGGCGCCCTCGTAGAGCTCGCAGGCAAACAGGCCGCCGGCGCGCAGCATGTAAGGCGCCGCATTGAGCAGGCGGCGGAAGATGTCCAGGCCGTCGGCACCGCCCTCGAGCGCCAAGTCGGGCTCAAAGTCCTTGACCTCGTGCGGCAGCGAGCGCATGACGCCGGTCGGGATGTAGGGCGGGTTGGAAACGAGCACGTCGAAGGTGCCCCACTCTTCGCGGGGAATGGAGCTCACCAGGTTGGTGAGACTAAAGGCAACCTCATCTGCCGTGAGGCCGAGCGCGTCGCGGTTTTTGGTGGCCAGATCGATGGCGCGCGGCTCGATATCGGTGGCGGTGCAGGTAACGTGGCCGCGGCGCTCCCAGGCAAGGGAGAGCGAGATGCAACCCGTGCCGCAGCCGACCTCGAGAACGCGGGCGATACGGGGCTCGGCTGGGGCAGGCGCAGCGGCATCCTGAGCCGAAGCCGTCTCCTGGCCGGCACCCTCGATGGCGATGCCGTATTCGTCGAGCTCGGGCTCGGCGGCTTCCGCGGCTTCGGCTTCTGCTGCCTGCGCGGCGGCTTCCTCGGCCTCGCGGTCGGCCAGCTCCTCGGCATAGGCGCGGCTGCCCAATACGTCGCCGCCTAGCGCCGCCTCATCGGCGGCCGTCAGGTTGGCGGCACGGCGCTCGGCGGCCGCGCGTTCGTCAGCCAGCGCCGCCTCGGCTTTGCGGGCCTGCTCGACCTCATCGTTCCAAGGCAGCTCCACGCGCTGGCGGGCAGCGGCCTCGGGGCTCAGCACCTCGGCATCCAGATAGTTCAGAACTTCTTCGACGAGCATCTCGGTCTCGGGGCGCGGGATGAGCACACCGGGGGCGCACGCGACGTCGATCATGCGAAACTGTGTGCTACCGGTGATGTACTGCAGCGGCTCGCCCTTCGCGCGACGGACGACCGCCGCGTGCATGGTCTCGAGCTGCGCTGCGTCGAGCGTCTCGTCCATGCGCATATATAAGTCGATACGCGCCAGACCCGTAGCTGCGCACAGCAGCCACTCGGCAGAAAGACGGGGGTGTTCCTCGCCGCGCTCGGCCAGGTACTCCTTGGTCCACTCGAGACAACGCTTGATGGTCCAGATCTCGTTTGCCATGGGGTCCTCCCCTCTTAAGCGCCGGGCGGCGCGCGAATGTCGGAGCAGATTGTACGCGAGGCCAGCGCTTGGCAAGGGACGATTGAAGGCAATTATCGAGAATCAGCCCAGAATTTTGCACCGAGCTCACTCAAAGTGTTCATTCGCCGACGTCCAGATTTGCATTCGTCAAGCTTTTGGCAAGGTTGCCCAAAAACTGACCAATATCTAACCAAGAACATGCCAAATCACTTGACGCGCGACTCATCAAAAAATGCACTGCGACTTCTTGGACGATTTTTTGAGCAATATTTTCAATAGCAGATACACGACGTTAATTGCTTTAAGCAGGCAAACAGCTCAAATGCCATCACAGCCGACTGAATAAAATCTCAAGGCAACGTCCCCAATGACTCCCTACGGATCATTTGACGACCAAGGAAACGCCGATGTTTTGGCAATGCCAGCGAGCGACGTCCAGAGCGAACAAGTTGGCATGAAAAAGGCAAGGCATAGACCTTCTGGTCATGCCTTGCCTTTTGAATGACAAATTGTCGCTCTGGGCGGCGCGCAGCGTCGAGCCATTACGCGGTTTGGCAAAACCGCGTAACCCACTACACGGCCTGTGCCAGCTTCTCGGCACGCTCGGCGGCGGCGAGCGCCTCGATCACGGTGCCGAGCTGGTCGCCCAGAAGGACGCCGTTATAAGTGGAGTTGAAACCGATGCGGTGATCGGTCACGCGGTCCTGGGGCTGGTTGTAGGTACGGATTTTCTCGGAACGGTTGCCGTGGCCGATCTGGCTCTGGCGCTCGGCACCAAGCTCTGCCTGCTGCTTCTCGAGCTCCATCTCGTACAGACGGGCGCGCAGCATCTGCATGCAGACTTCGCGGTTCTGGATCTGGGAGCGCTGCTCCTGCGACTGCACCACGGTGTTGGTGGGCAGGTGGGTGATGCGCACGGCGGAGTAGGTGGTGTTAACGCACTGACCGCCAGGGCCCGAAGCGCAGTAAGTGTCGATGCGCAGGTCGGACTGGTTGATCTGGACGTCAATCTCCTCGGCCTCGGGAAGCACGGCGACGGTAGCCGTTGAAGTCTGAATGCGGCCCTGGGACTCGGTCTTGGGGACGCGCTGGACGCGGTGCACGCCGGACTCAAACTTCATGACGGAGTAGACGCGGTCGCCCTCGACCTTGAACTCGATGGACTTAAAGCCGCCTGCCTCGCTAGGGCTGGAGTCGAGCACGGTGGTCTTCCAGCCGCGCGACTCGCAGAAGCGCTGATACATCTTGTAGAGGTCGCCGGCAAAGATGGCCGCCTCGTCGCCACCGGCGGCGGAGCGAATCTCGACGATGGTGTTCTTGTCGTCGTTGGGGTCGCTCGGGATGAGCATGTACTTGATGTCTTCCTCGAGCTGCGGGAGCTTTTCCTCGTTCTCGGAGATGTCCATCTGGAGCATCTCCTTCTCGTCCGCATCGCTGGTGTCGCGGAGCATCTCCTTGGCGGCCTCGATGTCATCGAGCGCGCCGATGTACTCGCGCGAGGCAGCAATGAGGTCGGACTGGTGTGCGTACTCCTTGTTGAGACGCGTGAACTCCTTGATGTCGGAGGCGACGGCCGGGTCGGAAAGCTTCTTCTCGAGCTCCTCGTAGGCCTTAATAATCTTTTCGAGCTTGTCGCGCATGGCGGGACTCCTTTATGAGCGTGAAGGCGAAAATCGGCAGAGTTGATGGGGCGCGCGGCGCCACTGCGGGGGTAAGCCCAGCTAGAACATGTCGATCTTCAGATACATGCGCATCCCTTCGCGTATGGGGTACATAGTTGCGGTCTAACCCATACATGATAGCGTGCGCAGGCATACCTGCATATAACCCGCACGGAATGCGACAAAGGGTCACTCTCTTTCCTTGAATATCAACTTCATCCGAACGCCTCCCGCATTCATCCGTACACGTACGGATGAATGCGAGAATCCGATACCCTGAGGGCCGGATCGGCCGGCCCCGGGAGATCGGAGGACGCCATGTCCGGAAAGAGCGGGAAGGGCGCCGCGAAGGCGGTCCCGAGGACCCACGGCAGGCTCACCGGGTACGAGCGGGACACGGTCCAGAGGATGCTGAAGCGCAGGGCTCGCTCGACCACTTCCTCGATAGGTTCAAGGGCGTGTCGACCCGCAGGCCCCACAGCTACCTGATGTGGTTCAAGTGGCTGCACGAGGCTACACGCATCGGGGACGGAGCGTCGCCCATGCGCGGGCAGCCCGAGGACGGGTGCTACGAAAAGATCCGGAAGAAGATGATGGAGCCGGAGTACGAGTTCCATCTGGAGCCGGACGTGCAAACGGCGGGTTAACATAGCCTTTCACCAAAAAGGGCGAGCGGCCGCGCCCTGCGACCACCCGCCCTCAATCAAAGCCCTTCTCGGTCGCCGTAGCTACCGGTTCCGGCGCCGCAGGATAACGCCTGCGGCGATCAGCACCACCGCGCCGCCCGCGATGCCACCCAGGGCCATCGGCGACAAGCTGGTATCGCCCGTATACGGCAGACCCGGCTTCTCCTCCTTCGGCACCGGTGACTTGCTCGGCGGATTGGTGGGCGGCTCCGTCGGCGGGGTGGTCGGCGGCGTGTACGTGTTCTTGAACACCGGCGCCACGGCGCCGTCATAGGTTACCGTCGCCACCAGATGGCCCGCACCGTCGTCCGTCACCGTCACCGTTACCCGGTGCTCGGCCGCGTCGTACGTCACGTTCTTCTGACCGTCGTCCACCTCGGAGATGCTGTAGGCGTACGTTCCGGGCTTGTCGTACGAGATCGCCTCGAAGCCCACCGTGCCGTCCGCCGCGTTCTTGGCGGTCTGCAGCACCTTGCCGTCGGTATCCTTCAGCTGGAAGGAGAACTGCCCTTCCTTCAGGTCCTCGCCGCTCAGCACCTTGGAGGCCCCCAGCTTCACCTCAGTCGCGGCCGGCGCGTAGCTGTTGCTGAACGCCACCGCATCCACAGCCTTGCCGCCTGTGCTGTAGGCAACCTGCGCCTCCAGCTCGTGCGTCTCCGCATTCTCCGTCACCGTCACCGTTGCGGTAAAGACCGTCGTGTCGTAGGTGACGCCGTTCGCCGTCGCCCCTGCCTGCTCGGACACGGTGTAGACGTACGTCCCCACCTTGTCCAGCTGCAGCGGCGCGAAGCCGAACGTGCCGTCGGCGCCGTTCTGCACCGTCTGCACCACGTTACCGTCGGCGTCCTTCAGGTCGAAGAAGAACTCACCCTCGGCCAGGTCGCGGCCGGTCAGAGCCTTCGTTCCGGTAATCGTCGCCGTCGTTGCCGTCGGCGTGTAGGTGTTGGTGAAGGTCAGATCCGCAGCCGTCTTGTTCGCCGTCGCGGTCAGCTGGCCGCTGCCGTCATCGGTCACGTTCACCGTTACGTCCAGCACCGCATCGCTGTAAGTGATGGTGCCATCTTGGCCCGCAACCTCCTTCACCTGGTACGCATGCGAACCAGTTGCGGTGTACGAGATGGCCTTGAAGGTAAACGCTTTACCCACGTTCGTGGTCCGGTCGATCTCCTGCCCGGTGGCCACGTCAATCAGCGCGAATGTGAACTCGCCATCGGCGGGCGTCCGCGTGGTGGCCGGGTCGGCATTCTCAAGCACCTTGGTGCCAGAGATCTGGTAGGAGGTCTGACCCGGCTGGTAGCTGTTCGCAAACGTCATGGTATTGGGGGTGACGCCGTTCTCGGTGCCCTCGCTCGGTTTCACCGTAGGGCTCTCTACCACCAGCTTGCCGTCGTTGTTGTCCTTCACCACGTAGGTCAGGGTGTACGTCTTGCCGGTGTAGGTCACGCCCGGCACGCCCGGCGCGCCGTCCGTCGGCTGCACCTCACGGACCGTGAAGGGAAAGGTGCCCGCATGGTCGAAGGTCAGCTCGTTAAAGTAAACCTTGCCCTTGGCGTCGTTCTTCTGGGTCTGGAGCACCGTACCGTCAGACCCCACCAGCTCGAAGGCGAAGTCTCCCGCCTTTAGCTGATAGCTGCCGTCGTGCACGTCAACGCTCTTGGTGAGGGCGATCGCGCCGGAGTTCGTCGCCTTCGCCTTGTAGGTGTTGGTGAAGGTGGGCTTCGTGGCGTCCGCGCCGTCGTAGGCGACGCTCGCCTGCAGCGTGCCGGCATTGTCCACAACCGTCACCACGGCATGATGCACCGCGTCGTCGTAGGTCACGTAGGCCAGATCACCCTTCCGCTCCACGATAGTGTACTCGTATGTGCCCGGCTTCGCGTAGGAGAAGGCGTCGAAGTTAACACTTCCGTCCGCGCCGTTGGTCGCGGTCCGGACGGGCTTGGCCCCGGCAAGCTGCTCAGCAGTCATTTTGCCCTCGTACACATCGAAGGTGAACTCGCCGTCCTTGGGGACGATCGGCGTGTTGTCGTCCTTCTTCACATAGCTCTTCTGCGCACCGAGGGCCAGACCGGTCGCGGCCGGCTGGTAGGTGTTGGTGAAGGTATCCGAGCCGGATGCGCTCGTCACGATCGCCTTCGCATTCAGTGCTCCGTTCCCGCCGTCTGTGACCGTCACCGTATAGGTGAGGGCATGATTGTCATAGACCATGCCCGGCTCCGCGCCCGGCTGCTCCACGATGGTGTAGGTGAAGTCCTTGCTCGCGGCGCCGTCCAAGTCGGAGAGCTGGAACTCGCGCGTGAAGCAGACCTTGCCGTTTGCATCGTTCTTCGCGGTGGCGATCACGTTGCCGGCAGCGTCCTTCAGGTCGAAGGTGAACTCGCCGTCCGCAGGCTTCGTCGTGTGATCGAAGCCGTCCGCAACCTTGATGGTCTTGGTCGCCGTCAGGGTTACGGAACCCTTTGCGTCGTAGGTGTTGTTGAAGGTGGGAGCCGTAGCGGCACCGTCATAGGTGACGGTCACCTTCGTCTTGTTGTTGTCATCCTGGTTCTGCTCTACCCTGACGTGGACCTTGACTTCCTTGGCGTCGTAGACCACGCCGTCGACGATCTGGCCGGCCTTCTCCTCCTTCAGCGTGTAGTCGTACTCGCCCAGGTTCAGGTTCTTGACGGTCAGCTTGACCTTGCCGTCCTGGTCGTTGTTGCCCTTGGCAACCTCGTTGCCGGCCTGGTCGTACAGGCCGAAGGTGAACGCACCGGCCGTCAGGACCTTACCCGTGAGGGTCTTCGTCGTCTCGATGGTGACGTCAGCCGTCGGCTTCGAGTTGGTGAAGGTCGGCACGGCCTTCTTATCATCGTATGTGACGGTCGCCTTCAGCTCGCCCTTCTCGTCGGTGACCTTGACGTGGACCATTACGTCCTTCGTGTCATAGACGATGGTCGAGTCGTTGCCGGCAACCTCCTTGATGGCGTAGTCGTGCTCGCCCGGCGTAGCGTAGTCGATGGCTGCAAAGGCGACCTTGCCGTCCTTGTCATTCTGGACGGTCTGGATCACGTTGCGATCCTTGTCGAGCAGCTGGAACGTGAAGTCGCCCCCCGCGAGCTCACCGCCCGTGAAGTGCTTCTTCGCCTTGAGCGTTACCGAGGTCCCCTTCGGGCGGTACGCGTTCGTGAAGGTCTGCGAGCCGTCTCCACTCGCGACCTGCGGCGTGGCCGTCAGCGAGCCGGTGCCATCGTCCGCGACCGTCACCTTGTAGATGAGCGCATGGGTGTCGTAGACCATGCCCGGCTCCGTGCCCGGCTTCTCCGCGATGGTGTAGGCGAAGTCCTTGCTCGCGGCGCCGTCCAAGTCGGAGAGCTCGAAGTCGCGCGTGAACTTCACCGTGCCATCGGCCTTGTTCGTCGTGGTGTTGAGCACCTTGCCGTCGGCGTCCTTCAGCTCGAACGTGTACTCGCCGCCCTTGAGCTTGGTATCGTGCGTGAAGCCCGGCGCGACCGCAACGACCTTGGTCGCCGTCAGCTCCGCGGAGCCCTTTGCGGTATAGGTGTTCTTGAAGGTGGGGGCATCCGTCTTGCCGTCGTCGTAGGTGACGCTCGCCTCCAGCTTGCCGGCGTTGTCCACGACCGTCACCACGGCATGGTGCACCGTAGCGTCGTAGGTCACGTGGGACAGGTCGCCCTTCTGTTCCGCGACGGTGTATTTGTACTCGCCGGCCTTGGTGTAGCCGATGGCCGGGAAGGTGACGGTGCCGTCCTCGCCGTTCTCAGCGGTCTGGATGGGTTGCTTGCCCTTCAGCTGCTCAGCCGTCAGATCGCCCTTGTACAGGTCGAAGGTGAACTCGCCGCCCTTGAGCGCAGCCGACGTGCTGTCGGACTTCACGTAGGTCTTCTTCGCCGTGAGCGCCACCGAGGTCTCGGCGGGCTGGTACGTGTTCTCGAAGGTCGGGGCATCGTTCTTGCCGTCGTAAGTGACGGTCGCCTTCGCCTTGCCACCCTCCGCCTTCACCGAGACGTGGACCTTCACCTCCTTGTTGTCGTAGGTGATAGTCGGATCGGCACCGACGTTCTCCTCCTTGAGTATGTAGTCGTACTCGCCGATGGTCAGACCGGTGAGAGCAAGATTAATCTTGCCATCCTTGTCGTTCTGGACGGTCTTGACGGAATTACCCGTGGACGCGTCGCCTTGGTACAGGCCGAAGTTGAACGCGCCTTCCGTCAGGTCCTTGCCCTTGAGGGTCTTCGTTGCCTCGATGGTTGCATCGGCCGTCGGCTTCGCGTTGGTGAAGACCGGAACGCCGGCCTCGCCGTCGTAGGTGGCGACCGCCTTCAGCGTGCCGTTCTTGTTATCAGTGACCCTAACGTGCACGTTCACCGTCTTGCCGTCGTACACGACGGTCGAGTCGTTGCCGGCAACCTCCTTGATGGTGTAGTCGTGATCGCCCGGAGTGTCGTAGCCGATTGCCTGGAAGGTAATGTTGCCGTCCTTGTCATTCGTGACGGTCTCAATGGGCGTGCCTTCCGCCTTGTCACCCTGGTGCAGAGCGAACGAGAAGTCGTTCCCCGCGAGCGCACCGCCCCTAAAGCGTTTCTTCGCCGCCAAGGTCACGGAACCCTTCGCAGCATAGCTGTTGGTGAAGGTGGCGAGGTTCACCTTGCCGTTCTTGACCTCAAGCGTCTCGCTCTTGTCATCGCCGTCCTTTTCCACCGCCACGCCTGTGACAGTCAGCTTGGCATTCTTGTCCTCAACCTTCACCGTGACGGTGTAGGTGGAATCGTCCATCGTCCAACCGGCGTTCTGCACACCAGTCGTATTAGGATCGTCATCTTCCCCGTGGGCCTCGGTGAGCGTAAACGTGTAGTCGCCTGCCTTGTTGAATTGCATGCCGGAGAAGCTGAGGGGCTGACCGTCCTTGCTGGTGATCTTCCCCTCCGTGGTCTTGGACTCCGAGGATGTGTCGCCCTTCAGGCCGTCAGCCTTCAGATCGCCGGCGGCAATCTTATCCTTCGTCTCCGACGTGGCAGTCAGCGTGAACGAGAACTTCTTGTCCGTGCTCTCGGTGCCGGAAATCTTCTTCGTTACCTGCGGGGTCAGCTCGTCGCTGGCGACCGTCTTGTAGCTGTTCTCGAACGGAATAGTCGCCGTGTTGTCCTCGAGCGAGGCGCCGGGGGCAAACTTACGGTAATCGACCCTCTTGCCATCACTGTTCAGAACCGTCGTCTCGACTTTCAGTGTGCCGTCGCCGTTGTCGGACACTGCGATCTCGACGGTATAGACCGTCTTGTCGTAGGTGTAGCCGGCGGGAACGGGCTTCGGCACGTTCTCTTCCACCCTGTATTGGTAGACGTTGGCGCGGCATTCATTGCTCACGTCGTCGTGTGTGAACTGCAAGCCCTTCGGCAGCAAGCTCACGGTCTTGGTGTCCCCGAGCTTCATCTCGGGAATCTTGAAGGTCTCCGCCCCGCCCGTGATGTCGAGCTTCTTCGCCGCGGCGTCGGCGGAGGTCAGGATGAACTTCGTGCCATCCTGACCCTCGGCCTGATAGTCCTCGGGCGTCACCGTAAAGCTGAATGTGCTGCTCGCATCACCGGTGCCGGTGAATTTCTTCTCAATCTGTAGACCGGCCTTCGCACCGTACTCAATCGTCTCGACCTTGTACACGTTCTTGAACGGGACGATAGGCGTAGCGGGCTTCGCACCGCGACTCGAGACCGTCTGCACGTAGTTGGTCGTGGTATTAAGGCCCTTAATCGCCTCGGCCGTCAGCGCATCAACGTTGTCGCCCACGCCAACGAGCGCCGTCACGTCCGGGCCCTTCACGATGGTCGTCTTGGTGTAGAGCTGGCCTTTGTTGTCCGGATTCGGCTTCACCGCGATGAGCACGAAGGCATCACCGGGGTACTCGGTGTCATACGTGTATCCAGCAGCGTTGGCGTCATGTACCTCAGACACCTTGTACACGTACATCTTGTTGTAGCTCAGCTGCGTGAAGTTCATCTTCAGCTTACCGGACATCGTGGCGGTCTGCGTATCGTCACCGTCATCCTTGCCCACGGTGTTCGTGAACGACTTATCGGAATCAACCGGCTCCGGGGCCTTCGTGCCGTTATACGTCATCGCCTCGATGGTGAACGGGAACCTGCCATTCTCCAGCGGGGTACCAACCAGAGTCTTGGTCACATCGATGCCCGCGTAGGTACCGGAGGCCGCATAGGTGTTGGTAAACGCGGCAGCACCCGTCACCTGCCGGTCGGCATCCGTCGTCGCCTGCTTGTTGTCGTACGCAACCGACGCGGTCAGCTTACCGGTATGCGTGCCGTTCTCGATATCGGTCACTGTGTACGTCACTGTGGACGTATGGTCGTCATAGCTGATGCCGGTCTTGTCCGCGTCGGTCGGCCTCGTCTCGTTCACTTTGAACGTATACACGCCCGGCCTGGTAAACACAAGGTCGCCCGTGCCGAACGGGGTGGTGCGCATCGCGTCGCCGGGACCTGCAATCTCGACCTTAGTCGTCAAATCGCCAGTCTCATCGGAGTCGGCAGCCTTCTTCTGAGTAACGACCTTGTTTTTAACCGCTTTCATCGTGGCGTCATCCGCCGGCGTCAGCGTGAAATCGAACTTGTCATCCTGCTCCCACGCACGCCCAGCCAGCGTCTTCTGCACAGTAACCGGTGCCGACGTCGTCTGCGTCACCGTGTAGGTGTTCTTGAACGGGATATATCCACCCGTGTCCGTCAGCTGCGTGCCGTCGGCCTTCCAATACGTGGCCGTGGAGGACAGGCACTTACCCGTCCCAGACTCGTTATCAACCTGCTGGTTCTTCACCAGCACGTAGTACACCGTATCGTCGTAGCCTATGCCACTGGACGTCGATGTATCGGAATCCTTGACCTCGGTCACCTTGTACACGTAGGTGAGGTTCTCGCTCTCCATCGTATAGGTGATCTGCGGGAACGCAGCGATACCGTCGTCATCGTTCTTCGCCGTGGTCGTGGTGGACGTGCACCCCTTAGGCATGGGGACCTTGCTGGCACCGACGCTGTAGGAGGTGGCGAGCTTGCCGAAATCGATGGCTCCACTCGGCACGGCATCATTCTTCATCCCGCCGAGTGCCTCGAGCTGGAACGTGAACTTATCCTTCACAAGCGGATTTGCACCGGACTGGTCGGCATACGTCTTCTGCACGTTGAAGGAGATGGTCTCCTCATCGGTGTTATAGGCGTTCGTGATCTTGGCGATTTTGTCAGCGACCTCGATCGGGCTGTCCTCATGGCTCACGCCGTCGTCGGTGTAGGTCTGCTCCATCTTGACTGCCGGCTGCGACAGCGTGCCGTCGCCGCTATCCTTCACCGTCACCGTGACGCGGTAGGAAGCGCTTGAATACCCGAACCCGGGCAGCCAGCTAGCGTCGTTTTGAGACGGCGTGGCCTCGGCAATGAGATAGGTGTAGGTGCCGGGCTTGGCGTACTCAATATTGCCGAAGTCGAACTTGTCCCCGTTCTTGACGGTCTTCACAACCTGCTTCATACCACTCACGGGCGCATCCTTGGCACCGGCGGGCATCGGCGTTCCCTTGTCCGCGCGCAGGTAAATCTTGAAGCTATCGCCATCCTTCCAGTCACGGCCCCGGAGCACCTTCTGCGCCCAGAACGCATTGGTGAGCGTCACCGGCGGCTTTACGCTGTAGGTATTCGTGAATACCAGCTTGTTGGCGGCGGCCACCGTGCCGTCGGCGTTCTGCTTTGCGATCGTGCCGGAGATGCTGTCGCCCTCGCCGCTCAGGGCGTTGCCGCCCTGCTCGCGCTTGGTCAGCGTGAAGCCGGCCGGCATCTTGTCCGTATCGGTCAGCTCCCGCACCGTGTAGGCGTCGTGCTCGTCGAGACCGTACACGCGGATCGTCTGGCCGGCCGTGATGGTCTGCTCGCGGCCGTTCGTCAGGTCGAACATATCGCCGACCTGCTTCTCGCTTGCGGCCCCCGCGTTCTCAAACACTGCGGCCTTGTACGTCTTCCCCGCCGTCGTGGGCACGGTGAACTTGAAGGTGAACTTCGCGTCCTTATTGCCCGTCAGTCCCTTCGGCACCACGACATGCTTGGTCACTTCGAGGCTCGCCTCGCGCTTGTTAGCCACGCGCACACAGGTGGCACCCGTGAACAGGGCATTCAGGTTCATGTCGCCCAGATTGGCACGGGCACCTTTCGACGTGGTCCCCTTGGGCCGCTCGTCCTGGGTGATACCCATACGTATCCAGCCCGTCTCGGTCTCCAGGCGGTAGGGTTTGCCCTCCTCGGTGGGCCCATACTGGTACATGCGTCCGTTAGCGCCGTACTTGAGGCGCACTGTGTCGTCTGCACCCACGGGTTCGACATCGGTCCACGTCAGGTTGCCGTTATCATTGGTCTCGCCATTCGAGGTCTGCCGCGTACCTTTGATCCACGTAAGCGTGTTGTCGATGTCGCCCTCTGCGCCAAACTGGCCCAGACTCTTCATGAGCGCGCCCGGGCCCACGAACGTCGAGACGCCGTCATAGGCCGTACCAGCATCGGCATGGACGCCGTCATCGTCCACAATCACCTTGATGAGCGTGTCGTTAAGCAGGAAGCCCTTGGGCGCCGAGACCTCCTTTAGGAAGTAGGTGCCATTCTTGAGCGGCTTGTTGCCGTCGCTCGTACACGGGAATATGCCCGCCCCTTCGAGCCGGACCGGGTTGTCGACCGACCCCGTCGTCAGGGTGTCATAGGGGCCCTGGTCGTCCTTGGGCACAACCTTGCCGTTCGCGTCCGTTGTCGCCTTGTACAAGCCGAACGTTGCGCCGTCTACGGGGTTGCCCTCGGTATCGGTCTTCTGCACGAACAGGCGATTCTGGATGTTCGTGACGAGCAAGCGCGTGGCGAACTGTCGCTTGAAGTTCGTGCCGTCTGCGATGTCGTCGCTGTACACGTGGACGGTGTTCTCGGGCGTCGCGTCGCCGATCGAGCTCACCGTTGTGTGGTAGATGGCCACCGTGTACTCGGCATCCTTGCGGGCATCACCGCTCAGCAAGTAGTAGTACTTGGAGATGTCACCGGGCAGATACGGAATCTCTACCTGGTACTGGCCGCTAGTGTTGAGCGTGAAGGCGTACAGGTCCTTCTTCGCTGCCTCGATGGCGCCGAGCTTGCCCTGGTCTTTGGCGAGGGTGTACCCCTTCGTCGGGTCGCCCGACACGGCGTACCAATTGTTAGGATCATTGATATCTGTGCTCGCGCTTTTATCGCGCTTGAGCACCACAGCGAACAGTATGCCGGAGCCCGGGCTAACGGTCTCGTTGGACTTCGTCAGGTCATCATTCGCCTTGTACACGGTCGACGGCGCGGTGATGGTCTCCTTCGAGCCGGCGAACGCACCGCTCTGCCAAACGGAGCTGTCCGCGTCCATACCGCCGCGGTTGATGATAACGCCGCCCGCGCCGTTCTCGTCGCTCGCGGGCACGTACTCGAACTGCATGCTACCGTCCGTTGCCGTGAGGCTCGAGCGGTGACCTTCGGGCACCTTTGTTTCCTTCAGGAGGTAGTACCGGCAATTATGGTCTTTACTATAAAGGTCATCGAAGTTGATGACGCCGTTGTCCACTTTATTCGTGAGCGTCAGTTGTCCATTCGCGTTCGTGGTGCCGGAGCCAAGTAGGTTATTTTGATTAGCGGTCGTGTCAGTGAAGTTCTCGTCTGTCTTGTACAGCGCGAACTGAGCACCCTCCACCGGACCGCCATCCTGGTCGAACTTGATGATGTCGGACTCGGGCACCGTCACGAGGTTGAACTTGAGCTCCATGTTGGAGTCGGTGGCGCCGCGCTCCAGGTAGAAGAACTTGAGGGTGTGGTTGGTGCCGTCTTTGAAGGTGTTGCCGTCGAAGCCCGAAGTGCCCTTTTTCGCCGCCTGGTACTTGCTCAGCAGCGTACCGTCGCTTTTGTCGTTCACCTTAATGTCGCCCGTATGAAAGTTGATACTCAGACTCGCACGGCTGTGAATACCGCCGATATCACCCACGAGGACATCATCGATGAACACCCAGACGTCATCATCGCCGGCGAACTCGAAGGTCATGTCCTTCTTATCGTTCGTCAGGCCGCCGTTGGGCTGCACGAATCGCGTGGACATTGAGAGGCCGAAGTGGTGGTTGACGTGGTTACCGGCGTTGTCTGCCGTGATGCCATTTTGGACGAGCCGGCCGCTTTCCTCCTTGAACACCTTGTCTGCCGCATCGAACGGGAAGAACTGACCCCGATGGGAAAAATCGCCCACTTTGTCAATGCCCCAGGTGTCATAGACGTCGAAGGCATTCTTGTCAGCGTTGTAGGCTGCGTAGTTTTCGGAGCTGTCATAGACGTAGTAGCCGTCCTGAACCTTGAGGAGGCCCGTCACGCCAAAATGGGACGTCTTGCCGGTCTGGGCAGAGGAATCGAACAGATAGCGGAGGGAGTCGCCGCCATAGGTACCGGAAAGCTGCGGGTAGCCGTCTGAAAGCGTGTTGCTGACAATGCCGGGCTGCGGGCTCGTGTTGCCCGTCCAATGGTTGAGCGGTGCATCACCCTGGCCATCGTTAAACTGGAACCGGTGGCTTGCGTTGATGCCGCCGTTGCCGGAAACCGACAGATGGTTATCCGGATTCACCCAGTAATCAAACAGGTTGATTGTTGTCCCCGAAGGCGAAATCGTCGGAACCGTGTGGCCCGAAATTGCCGCCTCGGCACGAAGCGGCAGGAAGAAACTCGCCGTCAGCGCGATGGCGAGGGCCAGAACAATCGCATATGGCGAGACCGAGCGCAGCCCGCGACGACGGCCACAAGACATGACGGACCACCGCTCGCGCAGCCGGTGTTCACCAGGAAGTTCCCTGCTTAGACACCCCCCCCCGGTAGCAATATTCACGAGTCGAGACGTCGTCTCTCTGAGCTCCTGCATAATTTCCTCCCCAGTCGCACGGCGACCTGCCCGGGCGCTCCCCGGGGGCCGAGGCAGTCTGGCACATGCCCGCAGTCGTTCAAGGAATACCAACCCCAGCATATGTCTCTTAAGATATCTTAGTCTTTTTCTATTACAGTTTTCGTCTCATTACCGATGAAATCGGCTCAGTCCCTTTGTCACATTCTAGAGCGTATGGAGCAGGGCGATGAGGAAGCGGACACCCTGGAGGTAGGCGCGGCGGGTAATGCGCTCGTTGGTGCCGTGGACGCCGCGATCGCACTCGTCATCGTCGACCACAAAGGCCGAGAAGCGAATGCACTCGGAGCAAATGCGCTGGTAGTTGGCAGCGTCGGTCGCGCCGATCACGGTCGAGGGCACGATGCTCATCGGCTCTTGGCCCACCGCAGACGATCCGTTTTCCTCCGTCGGCTTGGGATCACGGAAATAGCGGGCGGCGATGGCGCGGACGGCCTCGAGCCCCGGACCGCCCACGCGCGGGGACGGCGAGGGCTCGGAGCTGCCGGGGCCCAGCTCGACCTCGACTCGGCCGGCGAGCCCAGCGGTGGCAACGACCTCGCGGCAGCAGGCCACGACATCGGCCACGCTCGTACCCTCGAGCATGCGGAAGTTGATATTGACCCACATATCTTGCGGCATTACGTTGGCACCGGTACTGCCGCCCTCGATTTGCGTGGGCGCACAGGTGGTGGTCACAAGCGGGTACAGCTTTTTGCTGGCAAGGCAGTCGCGCACGATGGCATCCTTGCTGGCAGCAATCTCGTCTGCGGTATAAAGCCCCAGCTCGACGAGCTGCGCGGCAAGCAGATCGGTCACACACGCCGGCCACTCGATATCGCAAATCGCGGCAATAGCGCGGCTGAGCACTTCGAGCGACGTGCCACCGTAAGGGTTGGAAGAATGCCCGCCCTCGCTCTTCGTCCTGAGCACGATATCGGCATAGCCCTTCTCGGCAAGATCGGCATGCATAAGCCAACCCTCGCCTGCGCCGTACTCGGCAGCCTCAACGATACGATAGTCGCCCTCGTCAATCAGGTACTCAAGCTCAACGCCGCGCTCCTCGAGCACGCGGCCAATGACACCCGCGCCGCACTGCGTGGTCTCCTCATCCTGGCCAAAGGCCAGCAGCAGGGTTCGTTCGTGTTGCCAGCCGTGCGCCAGCGCATACTCAACGGCCTCCAGGATGCCTGCGACCTGGTCTTTCATATCGATGGCGCCGCGACCCCAAATATAGGTGTCGTCCACGTGCCCGCTAAAGGGATTGTGCGTCCAGTCTGTCTCGGTGCCCGGCACCACGGGAACCACGTCCATGTGGCCCATGAGCATGACCGGCTTGAGGGCGGGGTCGATGCCGGCAAGCGTCACGAGCAGCGAATGGTCGATGAGCTCGACCTCGCCCGCCGCAAACACGCGCGGCCAGGCCTGCTGCATATAGGCGCGCAGGTCGGCAAACGCCTGCCAGTCCACCGTCTGGGCATCCATGCTCGAAATCGTCGGAAACGACAGCACGCGGCCCAGGCGCTCGCACGCGCCGACCTCGTCGATATCGGCAAAATCATCCTCGTGCGCAAAGAAGCGCCAAACCTCGGCCATGCCTTCCTCCAAAAACAACGTGGCAAAGAGGCGGTCCCTTTGCCACGTTCGCTTGCATTATTTGTCGTTGAGATAACGCGAGAGGAACTCGCGGGTGCGCTGGTGCTTAGGATTGCCAAAGAGCTCAGCCGGCGCGGCGTCCTCGAGCACCACGCCCTGGTCCATAAAGACCACGCGGTCGGACACGGTACGCGCGAAGGCCATCTCGTGGGTAACGACGACCATGGTCATGCCGTCGGCGGCGAGCTTGCGCATAACGTCGAGCACCTCGCCCACGATCTCGGGATCGAGCGCAGAGGTAGGCTCGTCAAACAGCATGATCTGCGGGTTCATGCACAGGGCGCGGGCGATGGCAACGCGCTGCTTTTGGCCACCGGACAGGCGACCAACCGCGGCATGGGCGAATTTTTCGAGTCCCACGCTCGCCAGATGCTCCATCGCGACCTTCTCGGCCTCGGCCTTGCTCATTTTTTTGAGCGTGACGGGCGCGAGTGTGCAGTTGTCGAGCACGTCCATGTTGTTGAACAGGTTAAAGCCCTGGAACACCATGCCGATGTCCTCGCGCAGCTTGTTGATGTTGCAACGCTCGGCCGTGAGGTCCTGGCCATGGAACCAGATGTGGCCCGCGTCCGGAGTCTCGAGCAGGTTGAGGCAGCGCAGGAAGGTCGACTTGCCCGAGCCCGAGGCGCCGATAATGGTGACGACCTCGCCGGGGTTAACGGACAGGTCGATGCCCTTGAGCACCTCGAGCGAGCCAAAGCTCTTGCGCAGGCCCTCAACGCGGATGAGCGGCTCTTTGGTTTGCGCGGCCGCAGCGCCGGTAGTAACGGTATCTGCCATGATAATTCTCCTCGTCTTGCGCCTAGTTGGAGCTGGGCAGCGTGGCCGGAGCCTCGGCACCGAGCTTTTTGCCAAAGGCCTCGAGCAGGCGGCTCGCCACGAGCGTCAGGATCAGGTAGACCACGAGCGCCACGCAGTAGACTTCCATCTGGCGATAGTACACGCCGGCGACGGTGGTGGTGGCGTACATGAGGTCGAACACGCCGATAACCGAGAGCACCGACGAGTCCTTGATGTTGATGATGAGCTCGTTGGTGAGCGCGGGGATCGCGTTTTTAATGCCCTGCGGGAACACGACCTTGCGCATGGCCTGCCATTGCGACAGACCAAGCGAGCGCGCCGCCTCGGCCTGGCCGGGGTCGATGGACTCGATGCCGCCGCGCAGGACCTCCATCATATAGGCGGTGGAGTTGAGCGAAATGGTGACGAGACCCGCGGTAAAGGTGCTCCAGATCTGGTTGGCCTGCGCCGTCTCGAAGCCCATGCCGCGCAGAACGGTAAAGCCCGCGTAGTAGATAAGCAGGCCCTGCACCATCATGGGCGTGCCGCGCACGATGGTGGAGTAGACGGTCGCAAAGCCTCGGCCGATGCTCTTAAAGAAGCGCACCAGGTCGTTGTCCACGCGATCGAAGGTCTGAATGCGCAGGAACACAAAAAGCAGCGCCAGGAAAAAGGCAATGACGGTGCCGAAGGTGGCAAGCGCGATGGTGATCTCGATACCGCGAATGAAGAAGTCGCCGCTCTTGTAGGTCATGTAGACCAGGCTCGACAAAAAGTCGCTGGGGTTGGAATCCGAGACAATGCTCACCTGCACCAGGTCGATAAACGACATGACGCAGCGGTCGATAAAGAAAACTGCCGCGATGGCGACCACGACGTAGCTGCCTAAACGTGCTCCACGACGGAAACGCTCGGATGCGAACGGCGACTTTTCGCGATAGTCGCTCCAGTGCATAAGCTTGGTGACCAGCGCCGCCGCCGACACGACGAGCCACGCCCACAGGATTGCCCAAAGGCAATCTTGAAACACGCCCGTGGGAGCCAAGAAGCTCAGCGGTGTGGGGTTGCGCTGGCTAAACGCCAGGCCGAGCGCCGCGATAACGCTCGTGCCCAGGTACACATAACGGTGGTCGGCCTTGATAAAGGAGGCCAGACGATTGATGGTTTTCATGCTGCCTCCCTATGCCGGCTGGCGGTCGAGGCACGCGTCCCACATTTGGTCGCGCTCCTCTTGGCTAATGCCCTTGAGTGTCTTGTCGATGAGCTTAAGGAGCTTGTCCGAGCCCTTGCGGCAGCCGACGTTTGCCGCGACCTCCTGCTTAAAGCCCTCGCCCTCGGCAAAATGAATGGGGACGATGCCCGGGTTTTGGGCCATATAGCCCTTCTCGTTCTCGGTGTTATAGGTCACGGCGTCGCACGTGCCCTGCAGCAGGTTCGAAAACACCGTGGGAACCGAATCGACCGGGTTCTTGTGGACAACGCCCGGAATCTCGTCGATGACGGTATCGAGCATGGTGTCCTTTTGCCCGAGGACCGTAGCGCCGCTAAAGTCGCTGAGCTTGGTCGCATTCTGGTAGGGCGAGCCCTCTTTTACGAACAGGCCAAAGTAACCGATAAAGTACGGGTCGGAAAAGCCGACAGACTCCTCGCGCTCGGGCGTGGCACTCATACCGGCGATGATGAGGTCGATCTGGCCGTTGTTGAGCGAGTCGATAAGGCCCGAGAAGCTCTGTTTGACGGCAACGGGCTCGCCGCCGAGGGCCTTGCAGACGATCTTGGCGATCTGCACGTCGTAACCATCGGCATAGGCGCCCTGCACGTTGTCGATGGGGATGGTGTACTCGCTGGCTTCGGAGACCTGCCAGTTGTACGGGGCGTAGGCCGCCTCCATGCCGATACGGATCTTGTCCTTGCCGATCACGGAATCGGACAGGTCGTCGCGACCGCCGCCCGTCGTGGGCTGAACTACTTCCAGCGTGGAGGGACGCTGGCAACCGGCAAGTGCGCCGGCGACGACAGAAGCGCTCGCAGCGAGAGCGCTACCCAAAAAGATGCGACGGCTGCATATCGGCTGTGGATGCGCGTCGCGTTGATGGGGAGAATGCATAATCTGCCTTCCCTGTTGAATCGTATGCTGACGACTTAACAGGATATACGCCAGCGACCAGCAGCGCAGTACAAGCTCGAAAAATTAATAGACACACGGTAGTCATTGGGAGCGTCGATGTTTTGGCAATGCCAGCGAGCGCCGCCCAGAGCAAACAAGTTGGCATGAAAAAGGCAAGGCATAGACCTTCTGGTCATGCCATGCCTTTTGAATGACAAATTGTCGCTCTGGGCGGCGCGCAGCGTCGACCGGCCCGCCGTTCGTCAGAACGGCGGAACCTCTAGAGCAAGGTGACGCTAAAGCTACGTTTGTCGGTAGCGCCGGGAGCCAAGGTGATGGTGTTGACCTTGTGCTCAAAGACGTCGTCCTCGGTGTCCATGGTGGTATGACCGGTCCAGGGCTCGAGCGCCACAAACGGGGCATCGTTGGCGGCAGACCACACGCCAATGTACTTAAAGCCCTCAAAGTCGATCTTGACGCCGTGGCCCGACTTGCGGCCGCGCAGCGTGAGCGTGGAGCCCGGGGTATCGGTGAACATGATGGCGTCGTTATCGAAGCTGCGGTGCGTGATGGGCAGCACGTCCGAGTTATCAGGAGCCTTGTAACTACCCTCGAACGTCATAAGACCGTCGGGCGTGATGATGGGAGCCTCGTTCGTCCAAGCCTCGGTAAACGCCAGCTCGTAATCCTCGAATGCCTCGTCCTCGGCACCGGGAGCCGGTACGTTAAACGCGGGGTGGCCGCCCACCGAGAACGGCAGGTCCACGTCGCCGGTATTGGTGACGGCAAAGGTCTGCGTGAGGGTGGAATCGCCGGTCAAGGCATAGGTCATGTTGAGCTTAAAGTGGAACGGGAACGCCTTGAGCGACTCGGGCGTATCGGTGATCTCGTACGTTACCGAGGAGCCGTCCTCCGAAACCTCGACCAGCTTGTGCTCGACAATGCGCGCGAGTCCGTGGCGCGGCATCTCGCAGGTGCCGGCCGCAGACGTTGCCGTGTTGTTGCGCAGCGAGCCCACAATGGGGAACAGGATGGGCGCGTGCTTGCCCCAAAAGGCGGGGTCGCCCTGCCACAGATACTCGTTGCCGTTGAGGGCAAGGCTCGTGAGCTGGGCGCCCATGGAATCGATGGCCGCGGTGAGGCCGCCGCGCTTGATAGTAGTGACGGTAGACATGCTACTTCCTCCAAAGGTAAACAATAGTGTCGAGGGCTATTGTCCCACTCTTGGCGGCGGGACGGGACGGCAGGCGATTATTGAGTAGCCATAGCGGAATGAGCGGCGAGCGCCTACTGGGTATCCACGTAAAGGTCGAACCCGCCCTGCGGTGTGGTGTCGACCGTGTCGGGCGCCTGTGAGTTAAAGCTCACGGGGACCATGCGCTTTGAGGCGCGGAAGCGCGTGCCGTCGGTGGCGACGGGCGGTTCATCGACCGTGAGCTCGTAGTCGCCGGGCTTGAGCTCGATGCCGTCACCAGCGGAATTGACGTATTGATACTCATCAACCGTCTGCCCTTTGAGCGTGCGCCCCACGATGTGGATGAGCATTTGGCTGTCGCCGCGCGCGGTGTCCCACGTCGCGCCGTCCTTGACCTTGACCGACACATGTACCGAGCGCGTGCGGCTGAGCGATTGCTCGACAGACATCTCGACCTTGGCGGCGTCTTGACGCTGCTGCTCGACATGGCTCCAAACGCTACCGATTGCCGAGCAGGCGATAACGCCGGCCATGAAGGCGATGAGGATGGGGCCGAGCGGAGAACGGCGGCCCGCGTCTTCCTCACGAGCCAGGTCGGGGCGATGTGTGGGCGCAGGCGCCTGGGCGCCTTGCGCGGGCACGTCGAGAATGCTGAAGGATGCCGTGCTGTCGGGGTCGATGGTGTGACGCGGCTGCGGGATCTTTGCCGGCGAGATGGACATGTCCGCCGGCTCACCGAGTGTGGCCGTGGCATCGGCCTTAGCCTCATCGGCCTCGGCTTGGGCCCAAGCCTGCTCAAAGGTCAGGGGCTCGACAGGGTCGAGGGCGGCGTCCGAGTCGGCGGCGACGTCGTTGCCGGTCTCGTCCTCGTCGCTCGACACGTCACGCGACGCGGGCTCGTCCCACCCCTCGTCCGGAGCCTCGCCCTCGCTATACCACCATTCAAAGTTATCGATATCCATACGGGGCGCCCCTTAGGCCTCGCAAATAAACACTTGCTAGCCTTATACCCCCAGACAGCACCGAAGCTCACCCGCGCCGGACACGAAAACCGTCACAACATTCGACGCTTTTCCTCGATTTCGAGATTTTCATCGAATGTTGTGACGGTTTGGATGTGACAAAGGGACTGTCTTTTTACATAGCGAGGGCCGTACGGATGGATGGGTCGCTGAGGGCCTCGCGGAGCCAAGGGGCCAGCTGCTCGGGGTGACCCTGCAGATAGCCGTCGAGCTCGGACGGAGCCACGCGGCGCACCTCCGAGATCTCCTCTTGGTTGATATGCAGCTCGCCCGGCTCAACATGGGCAAGGTAGACCTCGCACCACTCGCACTCGCAGCGGCCGTCGCCGTGATCCTCGCGGTACACCACGTGTCCGAGGTGCTCGAGCTGATCGGGCTCGCGCGTAATGCCGAGCTCTTCGTTGATGCGGCGCGCCGCGGCGGCCGCGACGTCTTCCCCGGGGAACGGATGGCCGGCACAGCTATCGGCCAGCACCCCGCCCCACAGTCGCTTGAGCGGACTGCGGCGACAAAGCAGCAGGCGCGCGTCTTCGCCCCGGCCCTCGACCAAAAGCGTCAGAAATGCTTGATGCAAAATGCCCTCGCCGGTATGGGCCTCGATGCGGTCGACGGGGCCAAGCGCCTCGCCGGTCGCGGCATCGACCCCCACAACCTCGGCGCCTGCGCCGCCCTCATCCCAGCCGGCGCGCAGGATGCGCGCGGCGGCCTCCTCGAGCGCGGCGATGAGCTCCTTGATGGTGTCGAGCACGCGCTGCAGGTCGTCCCCGCTCGCCTGCTCAACATGAAAACCGGTGCTTGCAACGACCGGCACGTCAAAGCGCGTGGCCAGCGCCGCCGCGATATCGTGCGCCGGGATCTCGTCTCGATGGCACGGAACGGCCAGGATGCCCACCGTCGCCGTACGGCCGGGCTCGGGGCGCGGAATGGCCTGCGCCGTGGCGCCCAGGTGCGCAAACTCCGGCGAGCAGGCGTACACCGCCATGCCTCGCGGCGTCACCGTCAGCTGGGCCTCGAGCGCAAACTTGCCCTCGCCCACTGCAACCTTTGTCGTGTGCATACCCATGGGATCTCCTGTCGCCCGCGATGTACCTGAGACCATCTTCGCCTGTATTGCGACTATACAGGCAAGCTCTCCATGTGACAAAGAGACTGTCCCTTTGTCACATTCTGTTAGAGTTGCAGGGATTGAATCCCGCTTATTCATGCGACATTGGAGTGACAACCTTGACCGCCGCAACCACGCCAAAAAGTAAGTCAACTGCCGCCGCGCTCTCCCCCGCACGCACCAAGCTCTGCCTGGCGCTGCTCGTGCTGTTGGGATTCTCGCTCGGCTGCTCCGAGTTCGTGGTCATCGGCATCGAAAGCGACCTAGCGACGGAACTCGGCGTATCGCTTGCCACCGCAGGCCAACTTATTAGCGTGTTTGCGCTTGTCTACGCCATCGCGACGCCAGTGCTTGCGCTCAGCACGGGGCGCTTCCGTCGTTACCAGCTGCTCGTGTGCTATAGCATCGTCTTTGTGCTCGGCAACCTGGTCATGGCGCTGGCACCCAACTTTCAAGTGCTGTTCGCCTCGCGCATCATCTTGGGCTCCGTCTCGGGCGCACTGCTCGCCGTGGGCGTGACGTATATCCCCGAGCTGCTGTCCCCGCAGCAAACTTCGCTTGCCATCTCGGTGGTGTACGGCGCGTTTTCCGTGGCGATGGTCTTTGTCACTTCGATCGGCAAGTTTGTGGCCGACACGCTCGATTGGCACGTGGCCATGTACGGCACGCTGGCCTTTGCCGTTCTGATCTGCGGAGCGCTCGTGATGTTTATGCCGCGCGCTGGGCAAACCGACGAGCCCGCCACCTTTCGCGAGCAGGCGGGTCTGCTACGCGAGCCGAGCATCGTCACCGGCATGCTCATCTTTTTGTTTGGCGTGGGGTCGGTCTACGTTTTCTATGGCTACGTGACGCCTTATCTTGAGCAGGTGCTGGGCATGGGCACGGTCGAAGCCAGTACCACGCTCATGGCCTACGGCGTGTTCTGCCTGATCTCGAACATCCTGGGCGGATGGATCGATGCGCGCTTTGGCATGAAGGCGCT